>JAYQON010000038.1:0-20821 GCA_038144835.1 Bdellovibrionales bacterium | reverse complement strand
GGTCTAGCCAGAGGCGGACACTAAGTTCCGAAAAGCCTCCTTGGATGATTACAAAAAAATACTTCGACCTTTTTTTGATGCATCTAGAAACAGGACAACGCTATCCACTTTCTGGCAATGAAGTCATTATTGGTCGTGAAACAGGCCAAATTATTTACAGAGATGACGCTAAGCTCTCACAAAAGCATTGCGTCCTAGAAGCCAGTAAAAATGGCGTGACCGTCAGAGATTTGAATTCGATCAATGGCACCTGGATCGACGAAAAGCGTCTTGAGCCGGGAAGATCATATCATCTTAAGCATGGTTCTATTCTTCGGATCGGTGAACAATCTTTAAAATTACAAAATGCAGTCGAAGTAAGAAAGAATCTAATACGCCGACGCAAACGAAAAAAGGACAATTCAGAATTTACATTTACTTTGGCAACTCTCAGCCTACTTGTGGGCTTCATCGCAATTATTTATTTCTGGCAAAAGACTATCAAGGATAGGCCCTCAGAGCCGCAAGTAATTGTCAGTCCTTATCAAAAGCTTGAGGTCGAAGTAGAATCTGTTCTCGCAGACTATAGGCAAATGGCCTTAGTTTTTCGAGAGGAGAAGGAAAATCCGTCAGCTTTGGTGGAAAAAATTCGACTACAACTTCTCCCCACCCTCATCGGTGTTAGTTCCAAATTAGAAATCGTTGAGCCTTCATCTGAATTTGAGCGGAGGCGCTTGGATTTAACACGTAGATTATTAAAATCACTTGTCGGACAACTCAATGCCTACACCATACTCACTAAAACTAAACAAAGAAAATTCGCTATTGAGATGGAAAAGTACGCTTTGGAAGCCGAAAAAATTAACAATCAACTGCAGTCATTGAACCGTATGACTATAAAAAAAAGGGCACCTAGTGGTGCCCTTCAGAGCAAATAACGGACACAACTACTTATCAAAAAAGTCGACCGATTGATTGGGCGCAATTTCATGAATTTGCCCATTTAACGGGGTAGCTAATAGAGTCGACCGTGAGCCATTAATCAAAAATAACCGTCCGTCATTGGTCAAGCCAACGACCTCTGTTCCAACTTTTTGAATACGTTTGAAACTCTCGTCATAGGTCAAATTTGACTGGCGTAAGAAGGGCGTTTTAGATGCTTCACATCCGAGCTCAAAAATGCGACCGCTCTGAGTAACCAAATGGATGCGTCGGCCAGCACGATCGTAACCCTCTGGATAAATGAGACTTACCGCAGCTTCGCCATTTAAGGAAATTTCTCTGCTCGCCTCTGATCGAGGATCACATGAAAAAACCGCTTTCGAACTGTAAATCTTTACTGTCCACTGTGCGCCAATGTGTACATCTCTTAGCTCAGCCCGTTGCTGAGGAGATTGGGAGTTGTATTCGCTAGCGATATCTCCCGCCGACTGCTGAATTTCACCTTCGTTACGGGCAAAAACATATTTCGCAGTTAGATTTTTATCATCAGGATAAAGAATCATATGCTGACCACGCATGACTATGTGGCCCAATGCAGGTGATTGACCAAGGACTTTTGCTTCAACGCTATTTGCACCAATCTTTAAGGCATGAAAGCCCTTATCTTGGGTCATGGCAAGGAGCTGAGAAGTACGAGCAATGCGAGCAGGAGTATCAAAAGCTTCATCTGCGTACACAATGGCGCTTGAACGAGAGTACGCTCTTAGCGCAGGGTGTAGATCGCCTCCATAGGCCGCAATCTGAGCGTATGTTTCCACTGTCACCGCATAGGATCCACCATCGCCAATTCGATTGTCGCATGCACCATTTAGACCCTGCCGAGGACCACTTTTGCAGGTTGTATGTGGGAATCCATCGATGTGACGAGCTTCATGCATAAATACGCTGGCTCGATCCAGCGCCGTAAAGTTGTCGCTGAGAAGCATCGGGCAGACATACATGGTATTTCCAAAAAAATACACATAGGCGCCAACGCCCTTTGGACAACTCTCTTGAACGTCAAACTCGTTTATGCGGCCGATAAAATAGTCATACCAATTGTGCGCAAAGCGCCCTGAAAATAATTCGTCGGGACTGCTGGGCATGCTACTAGCGAATTGGGTTTTTCGCATGAACATAATGCCCGCAAGCAAATGCGCCGTCTGAGTACCATCGAAACAATAATCACCTTTATCTGCTAGTTCGCGAAATTGGCCAAAATGCGAAGATATTTCCTGCATCTCGATTCGTGAAATACAGCTCTCCGTAAGAGCCACAGCCTCATTTGCAGCTGCGGCGTTGAATCCTGCCAACGCTAGCACAGATGCTAAAATCCATTTTTGGAATATCATATTTTCCCCTCCTGATCTTTTATGGCACCACGAGGAACAAAGAAGGGCTATATAAAAATTCTTAACTCTTCTGTTATTGAGGCTGAAGACGCTCGTATTTTTGACGGGCGTATGATCTGATGAAAGGATCTTCTATATCTGAAATGAGTCGAGCCATATCTGCATAAAGCCGAGGATCTTTTTGGGCACGGCTAAACATGCCGTCAATAGCCATGATCCTCAGTGTTTTTTCGCGCACACTTAGCATCTCAGCTTCCGAGTGTGCTTCACGAGGGCCGGACTCAGGCAATGGAGATGTAATCAGCGCCTCAAGTTCTACATGGCTACGATCTTGGCCCTGGACTAAAAGATAGGTGGATAGAATTTTTTCGGCTGCAGGAGCGTGAGGGTCCCGTGCAGTGACCAATAACTGCTTAGCCTGTTGCGGGGTAAGCTTCTTTACAAATTGGCCAATTTCAGCACTTTTCTTATCGGAATTGACACTGGGAGCATCAAGACTTTTAGCTTCCGTGCGTAACCAATCCTGAAACTGTCGGTCCGTATCGGTGGTGAAGCTTTCTTCCTGCGAATTCTGACCTCCAGCGATTGGTGAACGCGCTGGAAAATTCTTCGGGGCTTGAGCTTTTACTGCGCTTGGAGGGACTTGTGAGATAGGTTCAGTATTTAAGGGCTTTGATCTTAAGCCGCCAGGAGCTAGGGAATCTTCAGGCTGTGAACGAAGAACTCGATCTCCAATAATAAACGCAGCTAAGATTAATAAGACGATTACCAAGCCACCACTGATTTTTCTCAAGTACTAGCTCCCTCTATGATCGACGAAAATTTAATTTTTAAACAACCTTAACTCAATGTCCAGAATTGAAGCCGACAAAGTCGCCGTGAACGAAATGAAAATTCCAGTGCCTAACAGCATCATCACCATAGAAATCAGACGGCCAGCCACCGTGATTGGGTAAATATCCCCTAAGCCAACTCCCGTCATGACCGTCACCGTAAAATACAAGCTATCAAAAAAAGTTCTGATTTGAGGGTTCGAATCATGTTCAACCGCATAGAATGCCGCCGAAAGTATGGGGACAAATGAGATGCTCAGACTCACCAAGTATATGATCACAGGGCGACGAAGACTGGCCAGAAGCACCTTAGTAAAGCTCCACATAAACTTGTGGTGACGATCGATGATCATACGTCCATCCTTGCTTAAAGCATACTAAGTCGTACAACAAAAATTCTCAATATCCAAAACGGTAGTCAGAATCGAAGGCACTTTTTTTGATTTTCATTTCCCTGACAAGTGATGCCTTTATAGACTTATAAACAATGAACAGCCTTTTAATACTGATTTGTACCTTTTTTTGTATCTCTTTTTTGTCGGCATATGCAGATCGAAAGCCAGACACCATCGCCCTGGTGGTAAAACCTCTTCCACCATCTGGGGGCTCTAAAAAGCTGAAGATGATATCTTGGAACGTTAAACGACTAGGACGCGAAAGTTTTGATTTAGCAAGCACAACTCTTCTGGATTCAGCAGATGTCATTACTTTTCAAGAGGTCAATAAGAGCGACTCAGGGCTTGAAGCATTAAAGCAAATCGCCCGAGGTATGTCTGAGCGTCTCAAAGAAAAGATCTGCATGGGACTATCTGAGGTGCCCAGTGAAGCGCGAGAGCGTTTTGCCTATTTATGGAAGGATCTTCGCCTGGCCTATGTTAAAGCGGACGGAACGGTTTTAGAAAGCTGTCCCTCGACAGCAATCACAATCCGTCTTGGGGTTCGTTACGCAGACAAGATCAACCGTGAACCCGCTTTTGGAACATTTTTTTTCAGGCCCACAGCACGTCAATTTGTACTGGCTTCGGTACATCTTTTGCCTTCAGGGAAAAAGCCGCAGCTCGAGGTTCCACATTTGTTTCAAACTTTCGAGGCCATATCAGTGCCATTAGTTGTGGCTGGAGATTATAATCTAGACTCCACCCATTCAGCTTTTAAAGCTGCTCGGCAACTGCGATTTGAACCAGCGCTGCGAGGAGCAAAGACGTCCCTTAAAATGAAGAAGCGAGAACTCAGCAAGCCTTATGATAATTTTTGGTATCGTGATCTCAATCTCACTCGCGCCGGAGTCATTGATCTTTATAAAGCTTTCCCGCAAATGGAAGCGCGCACCATATACAATAATATATCAGACCACAGCCCTATAGTCGGTGAGTTTGAATTCGTAGAGTGACAGAGCACGAGACGTAGATTACCAATCATCACCTATGATGTCTTTCTGGCAACCCTACTTGATCTCAGCACTCATTGGTCTTTTGGTGGGTATCGAACGTGAAAAAGCCCATCCACAAAAAAAGGCAATGGGGGTACGCACGTTTTTACTATTGTCCCTTCTCGGAGCGACCGCCGGAGGCATAGAGCAAGTTTGGCTGGCGGCGATGATTGCAGCTTTTTGTTTTATCCTGATTATCCTCTCTTATTTTTTCTTGGGCGGAAGGGGGACAAACGATCATGGATTAACTACCGAATTCGCTGGAGCAATTATCTTCACCGTTGGATTCATTTCTCACCAACAGCCCATATTGGCTGTCTTGGTAGGGCCAATTGTGGCTCTTGTTCTGTTTTCTAAGCGTTCCCTGCACCAGTTCACAGCTGCACTGAAACCATCCGAACTCCAAGCGGCCATTTTGATTTTACTTTTAGCTGTAACGGTTTTAAATTTTCTTGGAACCGAGCCCATTGACCCGTGGAAAATTTTTGTTCCACGTAAATTTGGCATGATCGTGCTTGTTTTGGCTCTGCTGGAATTCGGCAGTTACGTATTAATTAAAATTCTTGGCGAACGTAAGGGCTCCTTGATTGTCGGCTTTCTAGGAGGACTAGTATCGAGCACAGCAGTTTTACTCTCGACATCAAAACAATCCAAATTGCCACATCAAAACTCGCGCGGTTTAGCTGCTACTGCCGTCGCCGCCAAACTGGCCTCTTTTTTGGAGCTGTTACTTATAACAGCGTTTATCTCTGAAGAGCTGCTCGCCAGGTTATTACTGCCCGTCGGCGCAAGTTTAGTTACGGGCGCGATCGGCCTATTTCTGCTCAATTTCCACAGCCAACCCACTGCTGCAGGAATCCATCTGCGTTCACCCTTAGATTTGCGCGGAGTTCTGCGTCTCTCGGTTTTACTGGCTGCAATTTTAGCTGTGGTGGCAGTAGTTGAAGATTGGGCTGGCAACCAGGCAACCCGATTGATTTCTTTTATTACCGGGCTTTTTGAGCTCCAGGGGATCTCCTTGGCTACGGCAACCTTGGTCGTCCAAGGACATCTACCCCTAGAAGATGCCCGCGCCAGCATTTTGTTAGCCGTCGCCGCCTCACTCATCGCTAAAATTGGTATCTCTTGGGCTGTTACCCGCTCACCTTACGCACGGCGAGTTACGATTGTATTTCTTATGATGGGGGCAGCTCTGGTTGTCGGCTCTGGTTGGTAGTCGAGTGCGTTTGACCCGAACATAATGACCCTTTGGGGAAGATCTCCCCAAAGATCTAAATTATCTCGCGAGAAAACTAACGATTTGTGCTGGTCTTGAATTTGCTTACTTGCGCTACTTTGTCTCTAGCAAAACCTCAGGTGAAGGGAGATTAAGTATGAAGAAGTCAACGAGTGAGCAACGCGAGCCTTCTCGATCCAAGGAATCCTCTGAATCGCAGGGCGAAAAGGCCGTCGAAGCGACACTTTCTTTAGAAAACTGGGATCAAATGATGTCCAGCCTGAAAAACTCCGTAAATCGCTTTGAAAGTGAACAAAGCCCTGAGAGTCTCGCAGCAGTAGTGACGGCTTTGTCTCACTTTGGCTTTAGCGGCGCTGACCTTTGGAAACGTTTCGCTAATTATGCCAAAAGCAGGCCGTTGCAGGTCGCCCTCTATTCCGCCGTTATGTTTTTTGCCCTGCGCGGACTAATTGGCTCGCATTCATCAAAAACAGCCGCTACATCAGGACCTGAGCTACACTGAAATTAGCTATAACAAATTAATCATAAACTTCAGAGGCCTGCTGCCAGAGCATTGAAAACAGCGCTTCATATTGGTCAATGACATGTGGAACCCCAATAAAATAAAAATTCTCAAAATTATTTTTGAAGGCTGAAAGAGTGAACTGTCCGGCTCCGCCAAAAACACGCGTCGTTTGAAGGTCTCCAACTCCCTTCAAAATGATAAATTTGTGATGCTGCATTTGGAAAATTTCCTCGTTGGTATCAAAGGCACGAGTGGCAAAACCAGTGAGAGAGGGTCTTAAAGTCTGATTCCAAAATTTTTTCTGCGCTGGAATTGAGCCCTTACCTAGAAAAAGATCATCATCAATCAGTAATTGAATCTCCACGCCCCGCTTACGGGCAAGTTTTAGCTCTTCAACTAATGGTTTATGCATAAAAAAATAAGTAGCCAGACGAATACTACCTCCAGGAACAACTTTGCCAATTTGATCACGCAACAGAGAAAAAATTTGGTCCTTAGGATCAGGAGCAAACAAGACCCATGCCCCCTCCTGCGCTAAAACTCTTTCAAGTGTTATCGAATCAGTCTTTCCTTCACTAAGGCACTCTTCAAGAGTACGGCGAAACACCTTTGGATCATCTTCTGTTGTACCTGCATCACGAGCCATTCGCATCGCCCTTAGGTTACATAAGTGATCCGCAAAAAATGGAGATGTTGCTGAACCCTTAACAAAATTCCAATTTTCAAAATTCACAGATAGGCCATTTGCGGACAAATTAGCACTGCCAAACGCTATCTCCATAGCACCAGAACCATAATCGGCCAGTACAAATTTATTGTGATGGAGACGCCAGCCGGTCTTACCATTCTTGGGCATTCCCATATATCGAATGCGCACATTACTGCGAGTAGGTCCCTGACATTCGTTTTCCAGACGATGCGCCAGTCCACGCGGCGGCCCCGCTTTTGAGTCAAAAAAACCCTCAAAACGCAAGCCGCGACTAGTGTAATTGCAAAGTGTGCGAAATAAACTTTCTTCAGTAAAAGACATAAAGGCAAATGACACTTGCCCTCCAGCTTTTAGAGATTTCTCAGCCATGCGCTCTATTCGATTGGCTATGCCGGCTTCTTTTACCCGCGAGGCAATCTCGTCTCGAAAGCAATAGATGCCTGCTCGACAGGCCGGTGTAATCGGCACCAAATCCCAGTCCAAACCCCAGCTCAATGACGGAAAGAACCCGAAAATCCAAATCAAAATCCAAATGCCCATCGCTACCCTCCGGAACGGTACGCCGTACTATTTAGCTTCGAGACAAAAAAAAAGCACGTTTTAGCAACGTGCCAGTGGAGGAATAGCCACGCCCCTCCACATCACGGTATGGAGGTTGCATCAAATCACCTTTAAGGAGGGAGCCATGTTTCACTTTCATAGACTCAACGCTTCCCGAATGGACGAGGGAGCACAGGGACCAGCCTCGTTTCCCAAAGGTCAGGCCGAGGAAAATTTTGAGGACGAGTTAGAAATTATCAGTGACCAAGACCTAACTTCACAAGAAAGTCCCAACGCCTCAGACGTCAAAGTTGGTGGCATGGGAACAGCCCTGGACTTCGGTTTAGGTTCGAATGAGTTCGCCCGCGGTGAAATCGATTTAGTTGAACAAATTCAGCGTACAACTGCCGCTGTGGATCGAGCAACACACAGATCAATTGAATCCGCACGTCCGGGTGGCCCCCAAAGTCATGTAGATACAGAACAAACAATAAGTGAGGCCATGAGCAATCGCATGGGCGATGAAAAGCGAAAACATCATCCTAAAAATACTCATCATGGTCATTCTACGGGAGCCCTAACAGACATAGGCGCTGGCAAAAGTGGTGTTACGAGAGAAGCAGATCCAGAGGACAGTCGATAAACGATAATTAAATTTAAACTACCCCACCATCAGGAACTTCTGCTTTTGGTAACACGGCCGAATGTGGCTTGATCACAACATTCTCCCCAATCACAGCACCCCCCATAATGCTTGCCTTCAGTCCAATGTTGGTGCCTTTCCCAACCGAAACGGGCGCTACTACCAAAAAGCCCTTTTGTCCATAATGCGCCATTATATGCGCGCTACCTCCAACGGTAACGTAGTCTCCTAAAGTGATCATGCAAGGATCTGAGATGTTACTTGTGTTAATGACACATCCCTTGCCCACTTTCATTCCCATCATTTTATAAAACAAGATGTTAACGGGAGTCGGAGTTATAAAATCTAGGAAAGTGTAGCGAACCATATAAGTTAGCCCATTATGTATGTACCAAGGAATTGCCGGCAATGAGAACCAGGGTCCACGAAATGCCCTTACCCTCGGCATCAAAAAATTCAACGCTGGCACAATAAAGATCAGAGACAAGCCATAGGTCAAAAACGCCAATGCAAAACCGCACCCCATCGCTACGTAGTGAAGTATAGGCGGCCATGCGCTCGTTGATTGAGAGACAAACTCAAATACAAATATTGCCGGGCTTGCAGCTAAGCCAATACTCAATCCGCATACCAAAGCCAAAGGTGAGAGCAACAAAAGAAAGGCAAGTGTTCTAAAACGACGCAAAAACGTCTCGGCAATACCAGCTAGGCCAGCCTTATCAGAGGTCTCTCGCAAAACGTCGTCTCTGAGTTTTAAATTTCGCTCAGCCATAATCTTCAGAATTATCGGTCTAAATTTGATTGAACTGTAGAAGCTCTCAAAGAAGCATCAATATGAGACGCTGACTTGCATATCCTTGGTCGATTCTCCAGTCGTTTGTCCAGACCTCCACGCAGATCAGCATTTTTGGCCTTCATCGAATTAGGCGACCCAGGCAAAATATTGAAATGCGCTATATATTCTCGACTATACTGTTAATTTTGACCATTGCTTCTTGGGAGTATTATAAATCCACAACTTCCACCATCGATTCCGATGAAAACGCACCTATTTTTACAGACCAAAACGGAAACCCACTTCTTGGCCATTCACCCCAACGTCTCGACGTGCAAGCGCACGGATTCATTTTGCTTGCAAAAGACCAGTTAGCACCTAACGACTCTCGCAAGACAGTTGCTACATTTCTTAACCCAGGCGTACAGTTAATGGCCAATGAGCTCCTGACTGGTGCTTTAAAAGATATTCCTGTGCCAGAGCTGAAAAATGGCGCCATCCTTGTTGCTGACCATCAGAGCGACCAAGTCCTTGCCTATGCTACTACGAATCAAGCAAACTTCGAGAAGGCTCGATTCAAGCTAGATCGAGTTTTAGATCCATTTTTGTATGCTATTGCTATCGAACGTGGGTATACCGCAGCAAGCTTGTTGCAAGAAAATGCGAGCTCATGGGTTACACTCCGTGAGGCGCTCAACCGTGGACTAAATGCTCCTGTGCAACAAGTACTATCGTCAATTGGAACTCGATATTTCAATTGGCGCATGCAAGACATGGGGCTGAAAAATTCGAATTATTCAAATCTTTACGACATAGTATCTCTTTACTCCATCATAGCCCGAGGCGGACGCTATCGTAAGTTAAATTTGATCAAGGAGGAAAGAGCCTTTCTGGAAACTCAAATGCTTTCAGAAGAATCGACAACAATTATATCTAGCATACTTGGAAGAACTGAAAATAAAAACGTGATCATGCCTGAAAACACTGCCCTTTACTCCATTCACAGTGCGTCCATGGGATTGGCATTCGTTTATAACTTTAAGTACATTGTCGGCGTATGGCTAGAGGATCTCCAATCTGTTCCCAGCATGAATGCCTCAAAGACGCCCGCACTCATTGCTCGCTCATTGATGAATCATTTAATACCCGCAGAGAGAGTGCAACCCTTGCCTCTGCGTGGCCAACTTCAGCCGCGCTCACTGTGCAGGAATGGACTCAGAATTTATCCGGCTGACGGACTGTGCCTGGCTTGGACAGAATTAATGCCAACCAGTACTGACTCATTCAAACTCAAGAGAGTGCCAGCCCAGAGACAGATGAATTAATATCGAGCTCACTCATTTTACTGAAAAGAATGTTGTTGCAGACCACTTTCCAATTAGCCCATCGGCCATCTCAACACGAACGCGCCAGTAAATTTTTCCTTTTAGACTTGCATTCTTAAAAACCCATTTGGATCGCGCTACAGTCTTCTTGTGCAAAATCTTACGAAACTCGGAATCCGACGACAATTCAACGGTGTAGCCTATAGAGTCGCTGACCTCCGTCCATGAAAAAACGACTGAAATATTTCGATTGCGGCTATCTACATATGCCCCCGAAATTGGCGTAATGGGTGCAGGAGCCGCTAACTCAACCGTAGTTGGTCGTCTGAGCTGAGGCAAATTTTCAGGCTTCGACAATTTCACGATTTGGGCTACACGAGAAAAATCACTTACGGGCCTCCCTGATTCAGCCGCCACGGCGACACGCACATAGGGCTTCCCCGCTTCTAAGTTGATTTTAACCTCGGGCTTGCGGACCACTTTCTGTGATCGATTCTTCATCTCTGGACTTGCGCTCCATTGTACCAAATATTGTTTAGCGAGAGGGACACCTCTCCAGATTAAGTTATATTCTTGATCCTTCTCCGAAAGTCGATAGCGCGCTTTCAATATTGGAGCAGGCAGTTGAATATCGATTTGCCCTGTGGAACTAAAATTACTACGCACATCACGAGAGTTTATCGCGTACACACGCCAATACATTCGCCCCGGGAAGGCGTCCTTCCACTCAAAAATCTCACCACGAACTCGCGCTTCTGCGATGACATCACTAAAATTCGGTCTCGGTGAAAGTTGAACTACATACAGTTTAGCACCTGATAATGGTTTCCAAGCCAGTTTGGGAGACTTAAGCGCTTGATTCTTACCTGGCGCAAATTTGAGTACCTCGGACTGCTCAGCAACCACCAACTTAGGTTCAAGTAGTTCAAAATCCTTCTCTTTCGAGCCCTTAGATCTCACAATAAGGGGGAGCGTAGAACTCCATACTTTGAGAGCCGAGGACGGATTTTCGACTCGCGTTCGCCAATAATACAATCCTGATGGTAAACGGATATTGCGTACAAAGCAGGTTTGTGAAATGTGTTCTTGCACACCTTCAAGAAAAGACGAATCTCTAGCAATTTGGGTTTTGTAATTCATGGCTCCAGGCTTGCACCTCCAAACAAAATCCATTGGAGCATCGATTTGCCCAATTGAAAGCGGCACAACCTGTCCAGACTTGGGTTGAAGCAGCTCAAGGGCTGACGTATAGCTGATTGTAAAAGATCGTATGGCAACCGATTTTTCCCCTTTCTGTTCAATGAGTCTCCAATAGTAGGTTCCCTCAGGAAGCACACGATCTGGACGAAACGAGCGGCCATCGACGGGCTCACCGAATACCAATTCAGAAAAATTCGTATCCGAGGCAATCTGCAATTCAAACTTCCCGGCTATTAAAGCCTCCGACCAAGAAAATGTAGCAATTTGATTTTCTTCCAACCAAAGTGATTCGCCATCAGTCGGACTTAGCAGGCGAAGATTTTCCTGTTTGAGATCTTGAATCTGGCCTGGCCTCTCAACGGCCTTTGGCCTCCATGGAATAGAACTAAACAGAGCCTTTTGAACTAAAGGACTCAGATTTTTAGCCGCCGTAAATAGAACAAGGCCCGATACCAGTGTCAGGAGCAATGACGAAATCTTCCACGAAAACCAGCTATTTTTCTGCAACTTCAATCGCTCCGGCTTTCGTTCTCGCGTCTTGATTATAGCGTCATCAAGATATAGGGGCTCCTTCGAGCTCACTCCACTGAGTGCCTTTACTTTCTTGGACATTTTAGAGAGTGTCTCTGCAGGCAGTGCAGGTCGACTATTTTGGAACATCTTGAACGCCTCGATGGCCTGCGTAGAGGAGGCAAATCGATCATTTGGATCACGAGCGCATAATCGCCTTACAAGCGATTGCATTCCTTCGGGAATATTTCCAACTATATCTTTTGGAAATACGACAATGTCGCTTTTGTCATTTCTGGCCTCTTTGCCAAATGCAGGCATCGACTTCACTAACGGCTCGCCCGTTAAACATTCAAACAGCATAGCTCCTGCACTCCACAGATCTGAACGCACCGTCGCAGGTTGTCCAGCTCTTATCTCAGGGGCCATATAGGGTACAGAGCCAACAATTACTCCCGCTCTCGTTTCCTCTGAAAAGTCGTCTACCCGCTTGGCGATTCCAAAATCCAGAATTTTAATTTGTCCGTCGACTCTCAACACCAGATTGTGCGGCTTCATATCACGATGAAGAATCCGATTTTGATGCAAAACGCGTAGGCCCTCGAAGATTTGAAGAAACACTGCAATAGCCTGATCTGAGGTTAGAGCAAAATGCCGTAACACCTGCTTCAAGGAAACTCCGTCAACATACTCCATAGCAATATAATTGATTTGGCCGATTGACTGAATGGTATAGATAGTGACCACGTTGGGGTGATTAACTTGCGCTAATGTGCGTGCCTCTTGAAGAAAGCGTCGAACCATCTCATTTCTTCCATGCGCCTCAGCCTGATCTGGAGAAATGATCTTCAGAGCCACTCGACGATGAAGGTTATGCTCATAGGCTTCATAAACCTCTCCCATACCTCCAAATCCGATGAGCCGGACAACTTGATATGCACCCAGTTTAGTACCCTCGACGAGGGATTGCTTTTTAGCCATAATCGTTGATGATTTTTCGGATATATATGAAGGCCGCTGAACGAGCCATTTGTCGGGTCTACTACCGATTATCTTCGTCACCTAGCACTACGGCTAGCAAATTGTGTCCCCATAGAGACGCACGCACTTCCAGTGTCTGAATGATGTCTTGGTAACTCGTTGGTCTTTGCCAATTCAAAATGGCATTCATAAAAACTGACGCGTTAGTGCTGCCGAGAACAAATAAACTGGTAAGGCCGTGAGCAATTATATCTAAATTCTTAGTTCCAAGAGGATCTGATAAAGTTCGCTTGAAATCAAAAAATGGCATGGTGTAGTACGAATAACTGTTACAACCCGCCCAATAGATGATTTGATATTCAGGCGAAATGGAATAGCGGTCTGGATAATCTCGCAAGAGATTTCCAAACATGTAAGCATCAAAACCACTACCCACGCGAGAATGCCCAAACCATGCAAATGCACCGTCATGGTCATGCGCAAAGCTTTTTGCAAAAATATGGATCTGATCCACTCCCGCAGCCATGACTACCTTCAAATCGACACTTGCTTGATTTAATACACCTTGAAAACGGCGACCAATCACTCGATTGCTCATAAAGGCTTCAGGATACTCCGCAAGCTCTATGGCGTCCTCGTGAAATCCCTGAAGTGCTCGACGAAGGCGGTCCACAAAATCTCTGTACTCTATTGCACCTGGATCATTATCGATGCTTGGATCTGGATTAGAAGGATCGTCGACATAGCCAAAGCCAACCGTAGCTTGTAGAAAAGACTGGCCCTCGTGCACACGAAACATTCGCGAATATTCAGGATAACTGCGACTCTGGTTGATCGTACCAGCTCCAATGTTAATTTCGACTTCGTCATAATGAATACCTTCTACATGGTCACAACCGGAACGTTCTGGGTCCCAAAAGTACCAAAAAAAAGAAGGTGTTTGATGCTCAGGATCACTGTCACCGCAAGCCTTCCAATTGGCAGTAAAAAGCGTACTCACTTGCCGTGGCACAGGAATTCTCAAGGTAGAACCCTCCCGAACTCTCCTTCTCAAAATCCAAAGAGACCTATATTCAATGGGAAGACGTACCTTGCTACCTTTGGCGTATATCTGAGGCCACAGGATTTTTACATTTTCACCCCGCTGGGGGCTACCTAACGATCGATGTGTTCCCGGTCCATAAAGAAATCTCAATAGTGGACGAACGATGTTTCTATCAAGTGCCTCCCTCTGAAGAGAATCCATCGCTTCAACTTCGGCAAGCGTGTAATCTATTTCTAATGTGTGTTCGAAAGAAACAACGTGTTCGCGGCCGGCATAGGAGTAGAAATCTGGATGCTGAATTTGAGCGCGTATTGAAAAGCTGCACAAAAAAAACAGCAAGACAGCCAACCGCTTCATCAACACCCCCATTTTTAGGCGAGCATAAGATGTGCCAATCAAAGAGCTCTAATGTGCCCTGCGCAACGAGTTTGTGTCCCCCAATTGGTTTGCATTGACCTCTCCCATCGCGGATCTATTTAAAACTGTTGGTAACGTAAAACTGATTTTTGCTCCATGCCCTTGCGAAGATTCGGCCCAAATCTTTCCGCGATGGCTTTCTACAATAGACCTCGCAATGTATAGCCCAAGACCAGCTCCGTGTTTCGCAGCCACTCGAGGTTGCCAATAGCGATCAAAAATATGGGGCAAAATTTCGGGAGAAATACCCACGCCAGAGTCAATCACTGATAACCTGATCCAATCGACGCCATCCAACTCTGCATGAATATTGATGGCTCCTCCTGGCTGTGTAAATTTAAGCGAATTACCCAACAAATTGGACAACACTTGAAATGCACGATCAGAGTCACAATAAATTTCAGGTAAATCGGTGGCGATACATGTTGAGAGCTTAATATTTCTCAGCTGCATTTGGGGTGAAAAAACCTCCACGATCTCCCCGATCAGCTGAGCCACGTTTACTGGTCGGCAATTTATTGTCAGCGTGCCTTTTTCCAACTTGGCAACTTCTAATAAATCACCCACCAAAATCAGCATATGCTGAGAAGCGTTCTTCATGAGACGCAACAGTTCGGTGGCTTGAGGATCAATATTTAGATGTTCGTGTAGGTGCTCGCTCAATAGATCGGCCGCGCCGCTAATGGCTCCGAGTGGATTACGCAAGTCATGTGAAACCACCGCGCAAACCTCTTCTCGAGCTAGAATGGAAGCCTCAAGATTTAGATGAATCACAGCATTTTCCAAGGCCAAGCCAGCCAGTCGACCGACCTCTTCAGCAGTCTGTTGAAGGTCCATATTTAAATTTCGGCCCGACGGCGAGAGCAAAAATATCATGGCCCCATTTACCCCGCGAGGAGTTAAGAGGGGGACAATTAGAGCCCGGCTCCCGTCAATTGAAGTGCGGCGAGTGATTCCATCCTCTAATACCTTTCGAAATGTAGAACATAGCTTTTCGGTGATATTTTCTGCAACAGGCTCGCTTGCGCTCCATTTGATAGAGCCATCTAAAGAGCGAAAGCCCAAAAGACAAATGTCTGCGAGATCTGGAACTGCCACTTTTGCTGCACGTTCAAGCAATGAATTCAAATCAGAGGGTTGCATCAAATCTAATCCGGCCTTCGCAAGCAATTTATTCTGCCGCTCCAATCTAAAGCTATCGGTAATATCCAAATCAACCATAAGTGTACCGGAAAACTCCTCGCTCTCTCCATGAATCGGCACTGCACTTGAAAGAATGACTCGCGGAACTCCATGTGGTGGCTCCACTTGCAAGATTTTCTGGCCCACCCCAAGAGCGGGCGCCCGTCCTGGCACTTCCTTACCGCTCTCCATGTCCCAAGCTCGAGATCGACCAATGAGACTAGCGTTCTCAAGAGAAAAATCACCCCATATCGAACGTGCTGCTGGGTTGGCCTTCAGAAGCGATTTGTTCACATCAGTAAACCAGACTCCGACTGGCAAATTGTTTAATATTAAATCTAAAAGCTGATTGCTGCGAAACAGTTCTTGTTCAATCCGGGCGCGTTCATTGTCAACTCGCTCCATCTTGCGAGCTGTAAACCAGGTCACAAAAATCAGAGAAATAATCACAATGAGAGCACTTGCAGCGCCCACGACCGAAGAATCAAACCAATGCAACTGCCAAAACAAATACGCGATGACTCCGATAGCGGTGGGAATGATGATGAACGTCGACAAAAGCTTACGCGCCATGATCCCACCAGAGGTCGGACTAATTATCAAACTCATAAAGCTTCGTTTGGGCTGGGCAAACAAAATAGCCAAAGCACTTAGCGCCAAAAAAAATAACGAAGTCGCTGAAACACCGTGTGTGACGGAATGTGGGATTCGCGGCAAAAACGTCCATGGCATATCTAAAAGCGAAACATTGAGAGTCCATACAGAAAACAACAGGACCAAAAGTGACCCGATATGTGCCAAAGCCATATTTATATGACGTTGGTGAGTGATTAACTGCGACAAGCTGAGAATAACTAGTCCCACTAAAATCTCAGGATAGGGGCTATGAAATCTAAAAAGCCAGGGCGCGAGTTCAAAGAGGGTGTTTGCATTCGATGTCTCGCCAAACGCAATTTGTCGGTGAAGAAGTCCTGCACCCGAGAATAAAACAAACCACGAACCGAAGAATCCAAGCCAACAATGATTTTTTTTACCTTGATCGACTCGATAGATCCAGATCAGCTGCGAAAGGTTTAAAATTGCAAAAAGGCCGGCACAGACAGGACTCATAGGAGCTCCCGGAATGAGCGATTCCCCGAAAATAGGTTCGCCAGTCAGGGCGCGAATTACTACTACAGCACTCGCCACGATTACCAAAAGACAGACAATTACAGCTGAATGGCGCAAACGTTTCACCAGCAATTCAGACATCTTCTGATCTTCATTTAGTGGCATAATCGCACTCATCACATTTTCCTTAAACAACTAACCTTGAAACGAGACACGTATCACTTATTGTACTGATTTTTGAGAAACATTCTGGTTCCGGAAAGATTCTTCCGCCTCGCAAACCCCAAGTTTGCCTTATTTAACTTTTTTTGTTTATTTTTGGAAAACTATTCCAAAATTTTTTGACTACTTCAGGTAAGCTAGAGGAACATCAATTAAAATCATTTATGTTTATTGCGCCAATCCCCGCGCGTTAAAGGCCGCAATCCATGAGCTTTGCGAGCTTCATCACAACGAGGATGGTTTTGTCCATCGGAATAAGAGGCATTAAACTCACGACATGGAGTTGGTCGGCAGGAATATATGCTACAAACTGCGTTCTGCCCTATGCGCCCTTGAAGGCCCAAACATTTTGGACGATGCTTTTTAGCCGTTCCAGCCATACAGCGAAGAAAAGTCGTCAGTTCTTCGAAAAAGCCATGCGGAACTACATGATCAGATTCACCAGCGTTTGCCTCACGCCAATAAAATTGTACCCGAAAATGAGCACAACATGCGCCACAACTAATACAAGGATTCGCCGTGTCCATTTTTGAGTCCCCCCCAACGCTATACCAATTAATGAATGAGAAAAATGCATCAATAACTTTGACCCTCCCCTCGCACTGGCCCGAAGTCTAGTCGCACACTCGCCTCTTTGTGACTACGCCACTAAGGACTATTCTTTTACAGCATCGAGGAAAAAATGATCACAAAACTCTCTTGGCTCACACTTCTCCTATTGGTATCGACGGCAGCTTTTGGCTTTCCCCTGCCGCATGGACAGCGACCATTCGTCGGCCAACCGGCCACGAGTACACTTTATGACTTTGAAGGCATAATTGCTTTAAGCAATTGTTCGGGGAGCCTCGTAAAACTTGAATCGTCCAAACCAACAGATCAAGCCCTAGTCTTGACTAATGGTCACTGTGTCAGTTTTCGCATGATACCTCCCGGCCAGTTCATTTATAAAAGACCGGTCAGACGTTCATTTGACATTTTTAATTCTCGGGGCCTTGAAGTTGGACAGGTCAATGCCATTGAACTGCTCTATGCAACCATGACAACCACCGATCTTGCCCTTTATCGTCTGCGCGAAACCTATCAGGAGATTGAATCTAAACTGGGAGTAAGGCCTTTCATCATTCAAAGAACACGCCCCGAAGTCGGTCAGTCTCTACAAGTGATCTCTGGATATTGGAAGAGAGGATATAGCTGTGAAATCGAAGCCATTGTGCACACATTGAAAGAAGACAGCTGGATTATGAACGAATCCATACGCTACACAAGACCAGGTTGCGAGGTGATCGGAGGAACTTCTGGTTCGCCTATTATTGCTACTGGAACGCGAACTGTGATTGGTGTTAACAATACAGGCAATGAAGACGGCGGACGCTGCACCACGAATAACCCTTGCGAGATCGACGATAAGGGTAATGTGGAATTTCAGATGGGATACTCCTATGGGCAACAAACCTACACTATTTATAGTTGCCTCACCGTTTCCGGCGACTTTGACCTAAACCTCCCAAACTGTTCTCTGCCTCGCTAACTGAAATATTTAGAATCAGGCAAAGGGCCCTATCGATACTTCGCTGGGATGATATAAAATATTGAGCGTCAACACCCAAACGACGACCTATCAAAATTCCCGTTATGCCGGGATGCCCTAAGTTGAAAACATAATCGTCAGTAATATCGTCGCCGAGAAACCATGCATCCTTACAACGAGCCATCTGCATAACTTTGAGAAGTGCAGTGCCCTTATGAACTGAACCCGGAGGCATCAGATTGAAAATGTACTTGCCCGGAATGATACGCGGACTTGGTTTAAGGTTCTTAATTTTATGTTCGATAAGGTTACGTACACGTACTACATGTCGTGCCCCCCGATAATGAATACTCAACGACATTTTTTTATCTTCTATAAAAACCATCTTTTCGGCTTCGAGTTCAGCCCAATTAAGCGCCAATTGCCGAGACCAAATTCGACAAGTTCGAATGGCTCTCTGCAATGATTCTGCCCGTCCAGGCAAACCCTCTAAACCATGATTTCCGACGACATAATCTAATTTTACGCCTAACCTCTCAGTAAGATCCTGACGTGCCCGACCCGAAATAACAGCAATTGTGTAGTGCTTCGACAGGGCCATTAGCAACTTGCGAGTCCTCTGAGACATTTGGGCACGTTCAGGCCTTTCCACCAGCGGAGCCAGAGTGCCATCAAAATCGAAAGCGAGAAGAGGCTTACTAATTAGAAGCTTTTTGACTTCCTTTCTCGCTTTTACTGAGAAAAAATTTATCATTGCAAGTCTATAGCATATTTTCCGACTGGCGTATGTTCTCTTGTAAGTGCGCATGTCGACGAATGCGAGCCGCATCCATGAGCATACGTCCTGCCCAGCGATAAACATTATTTTCACTGATTAACGCGCGCAAACTACGCATACGCAATTTCTGCTCACTTCTTGGCATTTTCAGAGCCAAATGCAAAACGGACGCACACTGATCAACATCATAGGGGTTAACAAGAAGTGCTTCTTGTAACTCCGGCGCGGCTCCCGTGAACTGGCTAAGTATTAGCACTCCTTCTTCATCTTCTCGCGCAGCGATAAATTCCTTGGCAACAAGATTCATACCATCGTGTAGGCTTGTGACCATACAAACATCTGCAGCTCGATAATACTCGAAAATGACCTCGGGCTCATGGTACTCGACTTTTAATATAATGGGATATTGATTGCCCCTTCCAAACCGTCGATTGATTCGCTTGGCTAGCATCTGCACATCATCTGAAAAACTTCGATACAAGGGAAGACTCGATCGACTCGGTGATGCGATTTGAATGAATGCAAATTTTCCAATCCACTCGGGTCGCATTTCAAGTAGTCGCTCGATGGCCATAAAGCGCTCGAGAATGCCCTTTGTGTAGTCCATTCGATCTACTCCCAGTCCAACCACAATATTTGATCGCAAGCCGTTTATCTGGCGTATATCCCGTCGAGCGTCTTGCATTGGCTTTTGCGTGTTCCCCCAGCGCGTAGGCCACTCTACTGAAATGGGATAACTTCTTATGGGTGTAGATCTTTTATTAAAAATCACCGTTGACGAGTCCCTATCCACGCGCGCTTCAAGAAGGCGATCAACGGTATCAAGAAAATTATTGCAGTGAAGACGAGTATGAAATCCCAAGATCGTGCTACCCAACATTCCTTCAAGAATAGCCTCACGCCATGGACAAATACTAAACGCTTCGGAATTGGGCCATGGTATATGCCAAAACATAATCACAGTCGCCTGCGGTAAATTTTTTCGAATGAGCTGAGGCAGGAGTGCAAGATGATAATCTTGCACTAATATTACAGGGTCATTTGTGTGCACCTCCTCCAGAACTACACGCGCAAAATGCTCATTCACACGTTGATACTGCTGCCAATCAGAGGTTCGAAAAATCGGGCGAGCGTAGGCTAGATGGCAGAGAGGCCAAAGCCCCTGATTTGAAAAACCAAAATAGTAACCTTTTTGCTCTTCGCCACTAAGCCAAATTCTCCTAATTTGATAGCTAGGTTGGTCCGGAGGTACTCGCACACGATCAAATGAATCGACCGTCTCTCGATCAGCGCTCCCACTCCCATGAGCGATCCATGTTCCAGAACAAGCTCGCATAATGGGCTCCAAGGCCGTGATCAGACCACTAGCCGGAAATTGAACTTCAATACCATTTTCTTTGATGTTATGAATATAAGGCTCACGATTCGAAACTGCCAAAATTTCGTCACCAGCCAATTCCTCTTTAAGAATTTTTTTTAAAACATCTGGGGTCCAGGAGAGACGCGCAACCATCGGAACCAAAGGATCGAAGTCCGGGAG
>JAYQON010000037.1:0-26015 GCA_038144835.1 Bdellovibrionales bacterium | reverse complement strand
CCAGAGCCGTTCTTTTTATTGGTCGGAGAGACAGGATTTGAACCTGCGACCCTCTGCTCCCAAAGCAGATGCGCTACCGGACTGCGCTACTCCCCGAAAGGCAAGTTTGTTCAATTTGGTTAAGTACACATTTTCAAAACGAAGGATCGACTGCACGCTAAGCAATTTGAGATAAGCTGTCAAATTGCTTAACTTTGACGCGAGCGCAATAAGCCCTCTATTTTGATTGCCTTTTATATCTTTCAATTTTTCAATTTTACTAAGTGCGTTGAACAACGTCACTGTGGGTACACTACCGCTAGTGATAACGTGAGGCAAAACCCTAGCTTAAGACCTTAGCCTTGGGATAAAGCAGAGAACTATGTGTTTACGATTCAGAAATTACAGAGTCCGAAGACAACCAGAAACAACCAAAGGAGTTTCAACATGAGAAGACTGCTAGCCTTGGCGGTTTTGGTGAGCTTAATGCCCACCTCAAACGCGGAAACAAAGAATAAGGCCGATTTCTCGCACAATGCTGAATATCGTGCCCGTTATTGGTGGACGCAGAATCCGGGGGGAGATGAGAACACCTTAGGAACAAATAGCAACTTTGATCACCGGTTCAAGTTGGGCACAAGTTTTCGCGCGAGCGAAAAATTCTCGGCTAACTTTACGTTGTTGCATAATGCAACTTGGGGGGAGAGTGCCGGCGTTGGAGCTGCTGGTGGAACTGCCGGTAACGATGCAGAAAATGTTGTTGTGGTGAACGAGGTTTACGGTAATTGGATGGTTTCCGAAGATCTTAGCTTTCGCTTTGGTCGTCAAAACTTCCAAATTGGCGACGGTTCTGTGATGGGAGTTAATGACTGGGAACCAAACCCCTACTTTTTTGAGGGTGTAGCTGCGAGCTATGAGATGGAACTTGGTAAGTTCCAGCCTTTTGCCTTCAAATTTAGAGACTATACAACTCTGCAAAATTCAGCCAACAAAGATGCTGAGCAAAACGCCTATGGTTTGAGTTTTGACCTGAAGACGATGCCTGAGTGGATGAAAACTTTAAACCTGCACGTGATTCAAGTGAATGGCGATGCTATTCGCAGCGCGGACGTTGGTTCAGATGTGCAGGGTTTACAGGGGCAAGACAACCTTCGCTATGGTTTAATGGCAGGTTTTGTCTATTCGATGTTTGATGCTAAATTTTGGTATGCAGGTCACACTGGTAAAAATAAGCACATTGCAGCAGACGGCACAAAGACAGAATACGATGCATCTGGAATGATGATCCAGGCTGAGGCTGGAGTAAACGTTGAAAATTTCATGCGCAGCCGCTTCTTTGTTCAGTACCATCAAGACTCTGGTGATGAAAACATTAACGGTAACAAGCATGAAACTTATGATTCCTTTTTCTACGAAAAGCACGCAAACGCTGGTCTCATGGATCTGTTTGGTTGGGGTAACCTGACCTACATCACTGCAGGCTGGACTGGCAAAGCCACTGACAAGACTGATGTCGGTTTGACGTACTCGATGTTCTCACGCACAGAATCAGGCACAAATGCTGCTTCCGCCAAGGCTGGAACAGCAGGAGTAGCTCTATTTAACGGAGTTACACCAGCCTCTGATGATAGCAAGTTAGGTGATGAGATCGATCTTTGGGCTGAACATCACTATGATGGCGGTCTCTCGGCAGTCGCTCGCTTGGGTTACTTTTCTCCCGGAGATTACTTTAAAAATGCAACTGCGGGAGCGCGTTCAGATAATATCACTCAAGTGATGCTCGAAGCCAAAATGACCTTCTAATCAACAGGACTTTCGTATCGGTTGATACAAAGAGCCGGGCAGTGCCCGGCTCTTTGCTTTTCAGAAGCACACTGCTGAGCTTAAAGTGAAGGTCATGGACAGAATAATTGCGGCAATACCCAAAAATATCCTTGCGACGGGAATAATTATTATCGGGATATTTTTTATTATTCTCTCTGATCCGCCGCACACGGTCTGTGAGAGCCAGTTAGAAGTTTTAAAGGCCAACCAAAACAATCTTCTTTATAAAAATCCAAAAAGCAAATTTCAAAAGGTCACTAAATATCAACGATTGCGTGATCAATGCTTGAACACCAACAGTCCTGGGGGATGTTATGAACTTTTTCAGGAGATCAAGCTGTTATTACAGGATTTGAGCGCTGTGCCTAATAGTTGTGCTCAACAGGCGGGGGCGGTCAAAGAGGTCAAGGAAGCTGTTTGGGAGTCAACAGAGATTTTGGTAAAATTGGCATGGGGACATACGCCACCTTCAGCCTATCATGCTAAATTCAATTGGCTTGATACGGCGGATATTTCCTTGTTTTGCCGTTTAAAAAATCGGATTGTTGTGACCTACGGGGATACGGCTTGGAACTCTTTCCGAGAACGTATGATGACGTCACTTCCCGGAGCAAAGGATCTGCCTCGTAATCGAGTTTGGGATATGTCCATTTTTTCCGAGAACTGCGCCCGCTATCCCTAGTTTGTAGAGGCGTTATGAGCGGTAAAACATTGAATCTATTTTTGGCCTTACAAGTGTTCGCAATAATTTGGGCGATGCTCGTCTTTAATGTGTTTGAATCTCGTTTGTTGGCTGGCGCCTTAGCTGGCTCGTACTTTGTGTTGTCTGGCTTGTTAATGACTGCCCTGGCTATGAAATGGTCCGATAAGTGGAGGTCCTTGTGCTGGTATCCACTGGTTACACACGTGTTTTTAATTTCGATTCCTATGGTAATTGCACGTTTTTGGCAGTGGAGCCAAGGTTTCGAGCAAGTTCAAATTTGGGGTTTACCCGGACCTCTATTACATCGCTTATCGTCAATTGTCTTTGCGCTACTGTTGATCGCCACATTTGCAGATCGACTTCGATTTATGAGAGGCAAAGTTTAGTTGAATCAATGGGTTGAGGCAAAATGGTGCCACGACCCAAAGGGTTTCTTCAATGAGAACTCGGGCTGACTATTACGCCCGAGCTATAAAATCTCTACTGATAGAAAGTTATTCGATTGAGAACGGCTTTGGAGAAATAGTCTCCGGGCGCTCAAAATTGTCGTATGCGCCTGTTCCATTGGGCAGCAAAGCTAAACTTCGTGCCTTGCGAATGGCGGCAGCGACATTCTTCTGTTGAGCTGCGCTGAGTTTGCTGATGCGCGAAGGAACGATCTTTCCGCCTTCCATAATAAAGCGTCCCAGAGTCACGGGATCTTTATAATCAAACTCAAAATCGGCCGGGTAGTCCGGACGGAACTTAGAGCGATAATTCTTTTTCATTCCTTTTTCTTCGCGACTATCATCTTGCTGATTGGAGCGCTCATTGCGCTTATCGGAGGTTTTGTCCATATTCACACTTCCACCTATGTTCTTCCACCAGATTTCCTGTAAAGGAGGCCAGGTATATTATGATTTTAGGTTGCCAACAAGTCTCTTTTTCCACTATAGAAGCGTTTTGCCCTTATCGAGGCTGTGGAGTCCATATGTCACGTTGTGAATTAACAGGGAAGTCCCCTGAAGTGAAAAATTTAGTTAGCCACTCGAACATCAAGACCAAGTCAGTGGCTAACCCAAATGTTCAGCAAAAACGTATATTTAGTAATCTCTTGGGGCAAATGGTTAGCCTGAAGTTAGCGACTTCAACTATTCGTTCGATCGACCACGTAGGTAGTTTTGATAAATTCATTCTGAACCAGCCGGACGGCCGTTTATCAAAACGAGCCTTGACCCTGAAAACTCGTATGTTGCGTAAGTTACGTGGTCAGAGCACCCGGTCTAAGAAAGCGGAGTAAAAAATGGCCATGAAGCTAAAAATCAAGAAGGGTTCCACAGTCCAGGTGATTGCGGGAGCTGAAAAGGGTAAAAAAGGCACTGTTTTGGAAGTGATTCCTTCAAAAATGGGTGTGCGTGTACAAGGTATTCGCATTATGACACATTTTGACAAAAAAGACGGCCTTCAAAAAAAAGAAGGGCTGATTCATTATTCTAACTTAAAACTTGTAGAGGGTGCTGCGTCCCAGACTAAGACAACCAAGGGGAAATCTAAGTCTGCAAGCGCACGTAAAGCCTAATTTTTAGGTTACAAACTGCCGAAAAGGCTCGCATGCTAGGTGTTTTTCAATTGAGGCTCTTGGTGATCGTAACGGGGTTATTTCTGGCCCCAATTGCCATTGCTGAAGGGCAATCAGTTGATGTTGAAAATACGGCTTACTGGCTTTGTAAGAATAAAAAAAATGTCAGAACTATTAGGGTTCATATTGGTAAGGATGGTATTTGCCACACCTGGTATTCCAAAGAAGGAATTGAAAAAAGCGTTGGCTATGGAAAGAATCAGGAAAGTTGTCTATCCATTCTAGAAAATATTAAAACCAATTTGGAAAAGTCGAATTGGTCGTGTCGAGATATTACTTCTACCCGCATATCATCGTTCAGCAGTCAGGATTAACTTGTGAGTGCTCTTTTGCATTTGGGCATTGTCCAGATGACTTCGGTGGACGATGTAGCAGCAAACCTTAGCTTAATAAAAAGTCTTTACCAATCAGCTGTTGATCAGGGGGCTAATTTAGTCGTTTTTCCGGAAAACAGTTTATTTTTACGTTTGAGTGCGAATTTGCCCATCGAAGGTATTCAGTTGGATGGTCCCGAATTACGCAAGCTTCAAGAAGTTGTTCAGAAATTGGGCGTGCCAGTTTTATTAACTACCCCGTTAAGTACAGGGGCTGGACGACTGCGCAATTCGACCCTGTTAATAAGAGAAAATGGTTCCATCGGGGAAGTCTATTCGAAGATTCACCTTTTTGATGTTGATGTTAAGGGCGCTCCATCAGTTCGGGAGTCTGAGCACTTTGAAAATGGTGAGCAACCCGCATTGATAGATGTGGCGGGATGGAAGATTGGATTGAGTATTTGTTATGATTTGCGCTTTTCGGAGTTGTTTTCTTCTTATGCTCAATTGGCAGATTTGATTTTGGTACCTTCGGCTTTTCTTATTCCTACCGGACAAGCACACTGGCATGTGCTTCTAAGAGCTAGGGCGATAGAAGCTCAGGCGTTTGTTGCGGCTCCGGCCCAAAGTGGGGAGCACAAGTCGAGCTCGGGGGATTCGCGCCATACCTATGGCCATTCTTTGCTTATAGATCCCTGGGGGCGGGTGATGGCTGAACTTAAAGATTCACCAGAAGTTGTCGTTGTGGAGCTGTCCAAGTTAGATATCGAAACTGTACGTCGGCAGATCCCGATGGAGAGTCATAGAAGGCTCAAGAACTTTTGAGATCAGAGCCAGTGTGCTATCATTTTAAAAAAGGGGTCTCGATGATTTTTCGGATTTTTTTATTTTTTTTATTGGGATTTAACTTAGTGGCCATGGCTCAAGAAGAGTTTGAATTCGAAGTTGAGCGTGAACCTGCAACAATTTCTCTTTCTACCCAGCGGTCATATCCGGGAGCAAGGGATGAGGATCAATTGCAAGTTCAGAGTCAATTGTCAGAGCCTCTTGCCAAGATGGACACACGAGGTATTCAACGTGAGGTTTACCGTGGGCTCTTTAATCAAGAACTCAAGGATGACCGCCAAGAAACAATGGAAGAATAATGCCTACCTTTTTGGGATTAACTTCCCGCGGGTTGATTGAACCTCTAGCCGGCGAAATCACTGCCTTGAAAATAAAGAAGGTAAAGGCTCGGCCAGATGCTGTTGAGTTTGAAGGGTCATGGGCCGATGCTTATCGGGTACATCTTAATTCTCGTCTGGCGACCAGGATACTTCTGCCTGTGGCGGACTTTAAGGCGTATAATGAAGAGGATCTCTATTATGGTGTCCTTCGCAAGCATGATTTCACTAAATACATATCCTCCACTCAGACTCTGAGAATTGAAGCGCACGTTCGCGAACACAAAGTTCTGCGTGATCAGCGGTTTGTAGCGATGAAGGTGAAAGACGCGATTGTAGACCAGTTTCGTGCTAAATTTAATGAACGTCCGAGTGTTTCTTTAGATAACGCTGACTTGAAGGTTGTGGTTCGAGTCGTGGGCTCGGAGGTCTCTCTTGCTATAGATCTGACTGGAGAGCCACTTTCGCATAGGGGGTATCGGCGTTGGTCTGGCGCGGCTCCCTTAAGAGAAAATGTGGCAGCTGGTTTGTTGGTTTTGGCCGGTTGGAGTTCTCCAACTCCTTTAGTAGATCCATTTTGTGGCTCGGGTACTATTTTGATTGAAGCCGCACTGAGCTTGGGGGCTGGTTCAGTAAATAAAAAGCGTCGCAAATACGCATTTCAAAATCTTAAAATTTTTCAGCCGGAGAGTTTTTCTCAGGTGAGCCACGTTGTGCAAAGAAAATCGGCTCCAGCAAAACCTTTTCTTTTTGGTTATGATAAGGATCCTGTGGTTTTGCAAAGAGCCCGCGAAAATGCGCGAGATGCGGGCGTTGAAAATTGGATTTTGTTCCAGCAACGCGATGTTCGGGCTCTCAAGGCGCCGGCTGATCATGGGGTCTTAATTACAAATCCACCTTATGGGGAACGTATAAGTGATGCGTCGGGTATCGCATCGTTGTATGCGGATTTTGCTACAACACTGAAGCAAGAGTTCAAGGGTTGGGACGCTTGGGTCCTGAGTGGCAACAGTGAAGCCAGTGCGGGACTGAGACTCAAATCTGAGCGCAAGATTCCAGTTTGGAATGGTCCGATTGAGTGTCGCTTCTTGCGTTACCCTTTGAGGTGAGAAAAGTCGAGTCGCGGAAAAAGTGGCTCACCTTTGTGTATCGCTTGTTCGGACCTTATGGCGGGCCATTGACCAATATCTTCCCAGCGACATAATTCACTTCCAATGCGACTCAAAAGTTCTTGGGTTTTTTGCGGCATGACGGGTGAAAGTAAAATGGATACAACTCTGAGTACTTCCAGAGTTGTCGATAACACATGACCTGCTGCCGCCAAATCCGTTTTCGCCATTTTCCATGGAGCTCTTTCTTCAAGATAGCGGTTGGCCAGATTTAGGGTCTGCACAATGTGCTCAATAGCAAAGCTCGGGCGAAAATTTTCTATCTCCTTCTGCACCAAACTTGGTAAGGCTAAGCATTGATTTCTGAGATTCAAAGATAAATCATCGTCTTGGAGTAGAGCTGGTTTTTTACCTGCAAAAAATTTTTCAACTAAATTTGTTGTGCGACTAAGAAGATTGCCCAGGTTGTTGGCCAGTTCACTATTGACTCGACTTTCGACGAGATCGAGGCTGAAGGGTGCATCGTTGCCCATATGAACATCACGAGTAAGGAAGTAACGCAATTCATCTAAGCCTATGAGATCACGGATATCCACGGGATTGACCACATCACCTGCGGATTTGCTCATTTTTGCATTGTCCTTATTGAGAATCCAGCCGGTTGCAAAGATATGTTTTGGCAGAGGGAGTTCCAGAGCCATGAGCATAGTGGTCCAATAGACGGCATGGGTAGTAAGAATATCTTTACCGATCAAATGCACAGCTCCAGTTTCCACCCACCACTTTTTGAAATCATTGGTACGCTCAGGTTGTTCCAGACCTACGGCAGTAGCATAGTTCAACAATGCATCAAACCACACATAGGTGACATAATCTCGGTCAAAAGGAATTTCGATTCCCCAGCTCAAGCGGCTTTTGGGGCGGCTGATACACAAGTCCGATAAAGGCTGACGTAAAAAGCCGAGGACTTCGTTTTTGCGGAAATCAGGCTGAATAAAAGAGGGATTCTTTTCGATGTGATCGATGAGTCGATTTTGGTACTTGGACATCTTGAAGAAGTAGTTTTTCTCGCGAATTCTAGTTACTTCTTTGCCTGTAGGGCTTTTGCCATCGATCAGTTCTTTTTCTGTATAAAAAATTTCTTCGGAGACTGAGTACCAGCCCTCGTAGGTGTCTTCGTAAATTTCTCCCTGATCAAAAAGTTTTTGCAGACACACTTGAACGACGCTTTTGTGAAATTCGTCGGTGGTGCGAAAAAAAATATCATTCGAAATATTAAGAGCTTTCCAAGCAGCTTTGAAACGCTCCACCATTTCATCGCAGTGTTGCTGGGGTGAAACACCGCGTTTATCGGCAGCCTGCTGAACTTTTTGACCGTGTTCGTCGGTGCCCGTCAAAAACAGTGTTTCTTCACCAAATAGGCGATGGTAACGGCTCAATACATCAGCTGTTATTGTCGCGTATGCAGTTCCCAGATGAGGTTTGTCGTTTACGTAGTAGATTGGAGTTGTGATGTAAAACCGTTTCATCGATGGCTAACCTCGTTTTGGTCTTTGTCTAAGCCTAGGTGCTTGAGAATCTGTCGAATTTGTTGCACAAGCTTGGGCAGCTCTTTGATTGCAGCGCGCGTTCGCAGCTCATTTTTGATTGGCTGTAGAGGGTGACCTCCGTATTCTCCAGGTTGAGAAATCGATTTGGTAATTCCGGATAGACCACCTATTTGGACCTTGTCACAGATTTCCAGGTGTCCGGCGATCGTTGTTCGACCGCCGAAAACACAGTAGCTGCCTAGACGTGCCGACCCGGCTGTAATCATGCCGCCTGTAATAAGAGAATTTTTGCCGATCTGGATATTGTGACCGAAATGGCAGTGATTGTCGATCTTTGTGCCAGAGCCAATCCGGCTATCGAGAAATGTGCCGCGATCTATTTGCACCCCAGCACCAATATGCACATCATCCTCGATAATCACGCGACCATAGTGAGTGATTCTGTAATGGTTAAAGGCATTGTCTTGGGCGTAGCCGTATCCTTCTGAACCTATGGTTGTGTTTGGGTGTATTTCACATCTATGGCCAAGTTCGCACGAGTGACCTATGAAGACCAAGGGATGTATGTGACAATCTTCACCGATTTTCACATCTGGCTCCAGCACCGCGTTAGCGCCAATCACCGTGCGCGGGCCGACACAACATCTATCGCCAATTACGGCTCCTGGTCCAATTATACAATCTTCGCCGATTTTGGCTGAGTCAGCAATTTGGGCGCGCTCATGGATGCGTGGGCCGGATATCGGTTGTCTGTTTTTGGTTATCGGAAAAAATTTTTTGCCAATAAGCGCCATAACTAATTGAACGTTAGGACTGGATAGAACCACAGGGATTGAGTCGGGAACCTGGCTGATCAACTTATTGTGAACAACCCAAGCTTGAGCGGATGACTTTAGGGCCTCCTTTAAGTGCGTTGGGCTGGATACAAAAATAAGAGCATTTTCGGAAGCCTGTTGAGAGGCGCTGAGGGCTTGAATCAAATAATCTTTTGAGCCGCGTTCAAGGTGAATTAAATCAGTTAAGTTTTCTAATATTTCATAAATTCGAACACTCATGTGCACCTTTTGAGGGATTTGTCCCAATGAAGAAAACCCAAATATGGCGAGGCTTTGTCTTCGTTCATGCCATTTAAGATCCTAGCCATTCAAGGAATTTTGAGGTAGTAATCTCGTTTTTGACATGGAGATTATTTATGGCGCAGAAGAGCAAGCTGGCGGCCAAAAAGGCACGTAGCGTAGTTTCATCTGGTAAAAAATCCAAAGTCAAACAGGTCCCCAAGCTGGAGAAAAGTAAAGGTTCAAACGGCTTGGTGACCAAGGCTGGGGGGAAGCCGTCTGAAATATCGGTAAACATTGCTTCCAAAGTGGTTAAAGTAACAAGTTCAGTAAAAACTCAAGATCTCGGTAGGGAAAAGACGCAGGATAATGTGGACTCCGTCGCGACTCCCGAGGGTAAACAAATTCGTCGAGCCAAGGCGGCGTTGAAAAAACAATCCGGCGCTGCGGCATCGACCCGTAGCGAAAGCAAGCCGCGGGCGCGAAAAATTTCCATTGAAGTGAGTGCAAACGAGGCGGCATCGGCTTTGGCCGAAAAATGGAGTGCACTTCATAAAAAGGCAGAGCAGATTGAATCACGGCCCTACAACATGAAATTTCAGTATGAAGAGCGAACGGCAATCCATCATAAGGTAATGGGTTGGGGTTACATCTTGGCTAATCGCAATGATAGATTGGAAGTTCTCTTTAAAGATGGCATAAAATATTTGATTTCGAATTATAAATCGTAGGACCAACGGTAGGATTAATAACGGTAGGAATAATAAAGAATGGCCAAAGACGACCTCGCCCAACTTGAAGGACAAGTAGTAGATGCTGCCGCTGGTGGCATTTATAAAGTGAAACTGGAAAACAACATGGAGATTTCTGCTAAACTTTGCGGAAAGATGCGTCGCTTCAATATCCGAGTGGTGGTAGGCGATAAGGTGACCGTGGGAGTTTCACCCTACGATCCAACTCATGGTTTGATAATGTACCGTCATAAATAGAAAATTATATGTTCTCTGCAAATCAATTTATATCCAATCGTGTCCCTGGAGTTCAGTCCAAATCCATCGAGGCGGTGATCGCCCTTCAAGCTGAAGGTGCCACTGTGCCATTTATGGCACGTTACCGTAAGGAACGGACTGGGAATTTAGATGAAGTTCAGATCCGCGGTGTCATTGAAGCTGCTGAAGAGTATGCCACCATCTTGCAACGCCGTGAGTTCGTTCTAAAAGAAATAGAAAAGCAAGGTAACCTAACCGACGAGCTTAAAAAGTCTTTAGAAGGCTCTTGGGATCTGAATCAGATTGAAGAGATTTACAGACCCTACAAGAAGAAGAAGAAGTCGAAGGCAACCTTGGCCCGTGAAGCCGGCTTGCAACCTCTGGCGGACTGGATTTGGTCGTTGAGTCATGGTGAAACAAACGATTCGACCACCCTTGAAGTGAAGGCGAAGGACTTTATCTCTGCAGCTAAGGGCTATGCAACTTACGATGAAGTCCTACGTGGAGCACAGCATATTCTGGTTGAACGGCTATCTAACGATCCTGCGTTGCGGGCCATGGTCCGTGATGAATATTATAACAACGGTAAATTGCAGTCAGTTAAGACGGCTGAATTTAAGGCTCATTCGAAATATGAAATGTATGCTGAATACTCCGAGCCGATCAAAAATTTGGACTCGCGCAAGGCTTCGCACCGCTATTTAGCTTTGCGGCGTGGATGGCAAGAGGGCGAGCTCAAAGTGACGATGGAGGCCGACGAAGAAGGTCTTCTAAAAAGATTTATCGCGACGGCCAGTCCTGTTGACAGTCAGGCCAAAGAGTTCATGAAGGCTGTGGCTCAAGTTGCACTGACGGTTCATGTGACCCCCTCGATTAGTAACGAGCTGCACAGTCAGCTAAAGGAACGAGCTGATCTTGATGCGATTTTGGTATTCGCTGAAAATGTGCGCCGAGTTCTTATGAGCTCTCCTTTCGGGCCTAAGGTCGTTTTGGGTGTGGACCCTGGATTGCGCACGGGTTGCAAAATCTCTTTGATTGATCGAACAGGCAATTTTATTTCGCATACCGTTCTGCATATTCAAGGGGAAGAAGCGAGAGGAAAAGCCAAGGCATTATTTGGTGAAGCCTTGCAGAAAATCAAAATCGAGGCGATTGCAATTGGTAATGGAACTGGTGGACGAGAGGCGGAGACTTTCATTCGCTCGGTACTCAAAGATATCGGTGTCGAAGTGCCGGTGATTATGGTGAGCGAGGCAGGGGCGAGCGTTTATTCTGCATCAGAAGTGGCTCGTGAGGAGTTTCCGGATCTGGATTTAACCGTCAGAGGTGCAGTCTCCATAGCGCGAAGGCTGCAGGATCCTCTCGCGGAACTGGTCAAGATTGAACCCAAGAGCATCGGTGTAGGTCAATATCAACACGATGTTAACCAAAACCGATTAAAAAAGTCCCTTTCTGAGGTTGTTGAATCTTGTGTTAACCAGGTTGGTGTAGACCTCAATACGGCTTCTAAATCGCTTTTACAGTATGTCTCTGGGATAGGTCCTGGAATTGCCTCGAACCTCATTGAATATCGTAAACAGCACGGGCTTTTTAAAGAGCGTGATGAACTGCTGAAAGTTCCACATTTCTCCAGTAAGGTCTACGAGCAAGCTGCCGGATTCCTGCGAATAGCTGAGGGAAAAATTGTACTGGATCGAACTGGAATTCATCCCGAGCGTTATTCGGCTGTGCGTGAAATGGCCCAAGAGCTTGGGGTGACTGTATCTGCCCTCATTGGGGCAGGTGCCGACAAGTTAAAGCCTTTGCGAGATAAGTGGTCCAAGCTGATTGGTGAGTTCACCTTTGACGATATTGTGCGCGAATTAGAGAAGCCTGGACGTGATCCCCGTGATCTATTTAAGGTCTTTCAATACCGTGACGATGTTCATGAGCTTAAAGATCTGAAAGCTGGGTTGATTTGTCCGGGAATCGTGACAAACGTTACGAATTTTGGTGCTTTCGTTGATATTGGTGTACATCAAGATGGCTTGGTCCATATTTCTGAACTAAGTCATCAATTCGTGGATGACCCGCGTAAGGTTGTAAATCCCGGTGACCAAGTACAAGTTAAAGTGCTGGCTGTAGATATAGAAAAGAACCAGATTTCCTTGACTATGAAGCTTGAAGAGCGTCCGAAGCCCGAGCTTCGCCCTCGGCATGAGGCTTCGCCTGCGGGTGAGCGTCGAAGTCAGCGTGCGGGTGCAAAAGGTGGTCGACCCGGAGAACAACAACGTTCACCACAAAAGAAAATGGGTGGCAGCATTGGTAAAGGTGCGGGACCTTCGCGACCGGATGTTAAGCGACCCGAGAGGAATCCTTTTAATAACCCATTTGCTGCCTTACAGGGTTTGAAGACTAAGTAGATGTTGGGCCACTTCTGCAAAGCCGTGGCCCTCTTCTTGCGAAGTTATGTAGGATGGTTTTGTCTTCAAATAAGGCAAAAATTCTTTAATATTGGCTACGCCAAAAGATTGAGGAAAAAAGCTAAACATAGGTTCATCATTGGGTGAGTCGCCAACGAATATGCAGTAGTGCTTCATTTCATCTTCGTTGAAGCCGAATTCTCTTTTTAGATATTCGCGACAGGTGGACACTTTATCATGTTGTCCAAACCATCCGTTGACGTGAATATTAGAGACTTTGGCGGTTGCGCCATGTTTTTCAAAAATCTCGACAATTTGGTTGATTTGGTTTTGTGGGAGCGGTGAGACATCCTCTCGGAAATCAATCGCTAAGTCGAAAAGCCTACAAAATTGATCAGATGCAACTGCCGCCCCAGAGACCTTGGCGAGAACTTGCTTTCGAATAGCAACAAGTTTTTTTTTATCTTCTCGACGTTCTTCATGTGAACGCATGAAATGTCGAATCATTTTTTTTACGTGACGGAAATAAAAAGCTCCATTTTCACCAATAACTCCATGTACGGGCCAAAGTCGGGCAATTAATTCGCACCACCCGGCGGGACGCCCAGTCACGGGGATGACCGCGAGTCCGCTTTGGGTGAGATGGTGAAGGCTTGAATAACTATGAGGGGGGAGTAACCCGTGCTCGGTGAGGGTTCCATCGATGTCTGTGAGAACAACTCGTATCTCTTTATTTTTGAACTCATTAATTGATCTCATAATCATTAGAGGGTCCACGACAGAAGCATTGAGTCAACAGAAAACGATTGAAAGATGGGAGCAATGAGTCCATTTCTTAAACCATATGTCGAAAACTACTGGTAAAAAATTGGTCATCGTAGAATCACCGACGAAGGCCAAAACGATAAGAAAATTTTTGGGTAAAGAATATTCTGTAGAATCATGTATGGGGCACGTACGTGATCTGCCACAATCTGCAAAAGATATCCCAGATAAGTATAAGAAGGAAAAGTGGGCAAATCTGGGGGTGAACGTTGATGAGGATTTTAGTCCTATTTATTGTGTACCTAAAACAAAGACTCGAATTGTTAAGACTCTTAAGGACAAACTTGCTGAAGCTGATGAGCTGATCCTTGCGACGGACGAAGACCGCGAGGGAGAAAGCATTTCATGGCACTTGGTGGAAATCTTAAAGCCGAAGGTGCCGGTAAAGCGAATGGTGTTTCACGAAATCACCAAGGAAGCGATAGAAGACGCTTTGAACAAATTCCGTAACGTGGATGACCACCTTGTGCGTGCTCAAGAAGCGCGCAGGATTCTAGACCGCCTGGTGGGATACTCAATTTCCCCACTTCTTTGGAAAAAAGTCACCTATGGCTTGTCAGCTGGACGAGTGCAGTCGGTGGCTGTTCGCTTAATTGCCGAGCGTGAGCACGAGCGTTTGCGTTTTCACCGTGCCAAATATTGGAGTTTGACTGGTACCAACGAAAAAGAAGGGGTCCAGTTTGAAAGTCGTTCGTTTGCATTGGCATCAATGCGCGTAGCCACAGGTAAGGACTTTGACAGTGAAACTGGTGAGTTGCTGAAGGAAAAACGGCAAACGACTGTATGGTTAAAGGAGCTTGAAGCTAGAAATTGGATTGAAAAAATTAAGGGTAAAGATTGGGTTGTAGATGAAGTCGAAGAAAAGCCTATTTCACGCAAACCCGCGCCCCCTTTTATCACTTCAACTCTTCAACAAGAAGCGAACCGTAAGTTGGGTTTCACCTCGCGAGAAACCATGGAACTTGCGCAAAAGCTGTACGAGCGTGGTTTTATCACCTACATGAGAACGGACTCCAACAATTTGTCGCAACAGGCGACTCAAGCTGCGCGCGACCTGATCCAGCGCCTTTATGGGAAGGCTTATCTTCCCCCACAGCCACGTGAGTACACGGGAAAAAAGGCTAAAGGTGCTCAGGAGGCGCATGAGGCTATTCGTCCTGCAGGCACAAGGTTTCAGGCACCAGATGAGACGGGACTGAGTGGAGGGTTGCTCAGGTTGTATGAGTTGATCTGGAAGCGTACCGTTGCCAGTCAAATGAATAACTCTGAGCAAAAGCTCGTCAGTGTTAAGTTTAAAGTTGGCGATGCGGTTTTTTCATCGTCGGGTATGACGATCGAATTTCCCGGGTTTTTGAAGGTATATGTAGAGGATCAGGAAGAAGACTCAAATGATGAGCGAGAGGTTCGACTGCCCAAACTCAAAGTAGGTGACAAAGTCAAATGTCTCAAGGTTGTACCCAACGAGCATGAGACTAAGCCACCCGCTCGTTTCACCGAAGCGAGCTTGGTTCAGACAATGGAAAAAGAGGGTATTGGTCGGCCATCCACTTACGCCACGATTATCAGCACGATCCAAGATCGTGGTTACGTGCGCAAAGTCGGGAATGCGCTCGTGCCGACGTTTACGGCTCTTGTGGTTTCAAAACTTTTGAGTCAGCATTTGCCGGATTATGTAGACTTGGGATTTACCAGTGAGATGGAAAGAGCTCTCGATACCATCGCTCAAGGCGAGCTCGACTATGTTAAGTATTTGGATTCAATTTACTTTGGAGGCAAAGACAAGTCTGGGTTGAAGACGCAAATTGAAAAACAGGAGAAGGCGATCAATGCAGAGGAGTCGCGATCCATACGGTTGGATGGATTGGATAACTTGAATTTTCGCATAGGTAAGTATGGCGCTTACGTTTGCCGTGCTGATGGAGACAAGGAGGTTTGTGCGTCCCTCCCTGAAACGCAAGTGCCCGGCGATATGACAGCTGAAGTTGCCAACAAGCTTATCGATCAAAAAATCAATGGTACTGATGCCTTGGGCAAAGATCCAAAAACTGGGCTTCCGGTTTATGTCCTTACCGGGCGTTATGGTCCGTATGTACAATTGGGAGACAATGACTCTGACCAGTTGAAGCGTATGGCAATTCCAGCCACCATGGCACCAGAAAATGTCAGTTTAGATCAAGCTTTGTCGCTATTAGAGCTGCCCAAAACCTTGGGGACACATCCTGAATCGGGCAAAGATATTAAGAAAGGTTTGGGCCGTTTTGGTCCTTATGTAGTTCACGATGGTGACTATAGGTCTATTCCGCGAAGTGAAAACATTTTTGCCGTAGATCTGAAGAGGGCGCTGGAACTCTTGGCGCAGCCCAAGAAGATGCGTGGTCGCTCTGCGCCTCTTAAAGAGCTGGGAATTTATCCCGAGACGCAAGAGCAGGTTCAGGTGCATAATGGGAAATATGGTCCGTACATTAAGGTTGGCGGTAAAAACATTTCCCTGAACGATGAAGTGAAGATTGAAGATCTGACCATGGAGTTGGTGCTTCCCTTGATTCGCGAAAAGCTGGCTTTGGGTAAAAAAGGGGGTAAAAAGCCCGCAGTACCTAAAGCCAAGGGCAAGGCAAAGGCAAAAGCGAATGCGCCGCCAGAACCGGGCGCCACTTCAAAGTCTGAAAAGGATTCAAAATCTCGCACAATCATAAAACGTTCGTCGAAGCCGGCAGCAAAAGCTTCACCAACTTGACATGGAGCCCCATCTGCCATAGTGGTCGATTGGGGTAAGCATGAAGAAATGGCTCAAGCGAATTGGCCAGTGTGGTGCTAAGGCCCAGTTGGAGCTTGCTGTGGAGCGGCTCCGCGAGCCTGATCGAAATTTGCATAAGGGCGGCCGAAGCTTCTATTTTTTTGACTTTGATGACAATGTGGCATTTCTGACCACGCCGATGTTTTTGTTCCATCGCGATACGGGTGCAGAGATTCAGATCAGTAGTCGTGAGTTTGCGCAACAGAGTCGGTTGATCGGTAAACAAGGCGCGTATTCGGATTATATTCTCGATCACAATCCAGTTACAGGCTCCTTTAGGAATTTTCGCGACCAGGATCTTAACTGGTTAGAGAGATTCCTTGGGCGGCGCCAAGTTTTTGTTGAAGACCTAGCCTCTGCGTTGGGTTTGCCAGATATTCATTGGAAAGGCCCAAGCTGGAATTGTTTTTACCATGCTGTTTTTAACGGTCGTCCCACGGCTTTAATTACGGCCCGTGGTCATCATCCTAGAACGATTAAGGCTGGCATAAGACTCTGGGCTGATGAAGGCCATTTGCCCACCGAACCCAACTATCTGGAGATTTACCCAGTTAGTCATCCAGTCACAAAGCAGGCCTTGGGGCTTGAGAATAGTACGGATATCTCGTCCTTAAAACGCCGTGCAATTCGTGCTGCTGTGCTTAAAGCTTTGCGCGTTTATGGTCATAATCCCCATCATCGGTTTGGAATGTCTGATGATGATCCACGAAATATTGAAGGTATTATTGCCGAAATGCGTGAGCTGAAACGCGAATATGCGGAAATGTCATTCTTTATAATTCAGACTCATGGTGAGCAAATGATCAAACATGAGGTGTTTTCAGATCATGAAGAGGATTGCGTTTTGCAGACGAATGCCCAGTTATCGCTATTTGATGAATGAATGCAACATAACGCTAGACCCTAAGCTAGAAATCCGCGTTCAAAAATGAGAAAATACCAGCAATAGCGTTAGCTTGCGACCGTAAGTTGCCGAAAACAAGCAAGACTCTCTTGCAAGGATATAAATGATGAAAATACGCCTTCTGATGGTGTCCCTTTTAACGAGTTTCATAATGCCAGATAGCCACGCGCAGTTCAGTCGCGCCACGGCCATGGAGCTTATTTGTAAGCACGTGTACCCCGTACAGATGAAATATCTGGAAAAGCATGTGAACTTTTCTGTGCTTGATAAAAAATTGGAACAGCGAACGATTGACCAGTTCATTAAGAGATTAGATGGCTCCAAACTTTACTTGCTCACGAGCGATGTTAAAGACATTGAAAAATCGATGGCCAATGTTTTTGCTGCAACCAAAGCTCAGGATTGTTCGTCAATCGAGAAGGCGAATGCTCGTTTTGTGAAGAGGGTTGAAGAACGAGTTGCTTACGCCAAGAAGTATTTAGGAGCTAAATTCAAATACGATCCTAAAACTCAAATTCAACGTGATCCGCAAGATCGACCTCGTCCCAAGACCATCGCGGAAGCCAATAAGTTTCATGAAAAGTATATGCAGTATCAGGTGGCCAGCTATCTAGCCACAGACATGAAAATTGAGGAAGCTAAACAGCAAATTATTCGTAACTACGAGCGAGCATTAAAACGCGTTCAAGAAATGAAGAACGAAGACTTGTTATCTTCTTATATCGATTCCTTTGCTCGAGCTCTAGATCCGCACTCTAGCTATCTCTCTGCGGATGCATTGGAGGATTTTGAAATCCAAATGCGACTGTCGCTTGAGGGTATTGGAGCCACTCTCAGTTCGCAGGATGGGTTTACAGTTATTGAACAGCTGATTGCAGGGGGAGCTGCCGCCTCGAGTGGTAAGTTGAAGGCAAAAGATAGAATTATTGCTGTTGCTCAAGGTAAAGAGCCATTTCAAAACGTGATTGAGATGGATCTACGGGACGTGGTTAAACTTATCCGTGGCCCGAAAGGATCAGAGGTACGTCTAAAAATTCTGCGTAAATCGAGTAAGGAGCCGCAACGTTTTGAAGTGTCCTTGATTCGTGACAAGATCAAGTTAGAGGACGAAGCGGCATCTCTCACTTATCTTGATCGTGATATTGGCGGTGGACAAAAGCTGAAGGTGGCTTTGTTGAATCTACCGTCTTTTTATGCGGACAACCGTAAAAATGGACCTTCCGCAGCTACGGATCTAAAAAAGCTCTTGTCGGAGGCGACTAAGAATAAAGCGGATGCGGTGGTTCTTGATCTTTCAAATAATGGCGGTGGCAGTTTAAGAGATGCCGTAGATATCGCCGGACTATTCTTTGCTACGGGTAACGTGGTTAAACAGAGCCAAAGAACGACATCTGAATTTGATCGGGTAAATTATGAAACTTTGCGCGACACTGATTCAGCCGTCGATTGGTCTGGCCCACTGGTAGTATTGACCTCGCGAGTGAGCGCATCGGCATCGGAGATTGTATCGGGTACATTGCAGGACTACAAACGCGCGGTTGTGGTTGGCGGAGATCACACGTTTGGTAAGGGAAGTGTGCAGTCGGTTGAATATTTACCGCCAGGCTTGGGTGCCATCAAAACGACAGTGGGAATGTTTTTTGTGCCCGGAGGGCAATCCACTCAACATCGTGGAGTTCTTGCCGATATAGTTTTGCCATCGGCTTACGCGATTGATGAAGTGGGTGAAAAGACCTTAGACTATTCTTTACCGCCGAAAAAAATTCCGGAATTTCTGTCTCCCACTGCATATGCCCCCGAAGGGCGTGGTCAATGGCGTTCTGTTAACAAAGATCTAGTTAAAAAGCTCAAGGAAAAATCAGAAGTTCGGGTGAGCGCTTCGGCTGAGTTTAAAAAGGTTCGGGAGGATCTGGAAAAAGTCAAAAAGCGGGGCAAAATGCTGGTGGTTGGCGATTTACTTAAAGAAAAAGACCCGAAGAAGAAAAAAGGCACATCCGAGGATGATGATGAGGCAGAGTCTACGACTCTTACCCGTGAGGAGCGTAAGAAGAAATATCTTGAGCGAGCAGACGTGATCGAAGCTGTCAATATTGCGGCGGACTTGGTTGCAGAGGTGAGGTCTCCCGCGATCCGGTTGGGACAGAAAGTGAAGAGTTTGAACTCTGCACCAGAAACACCCTCGCCCGATACCTCATCGGGGGGGGCAGCAAATTGATCTAAAGCCTTTGTTTTTGACAAAAACGGACCTCCTCAGTATCCCTTGATAGATAAAGAGTAAATACTCGAGGGGGGCCGTCCTAATGCGCCAAATGAGCGTTGCTGTGAAAAATAAATTGGCCAAAAAAAAACCGAGTAAGCCATTGCCTTTATCTAAAGATCTTTTAATTCACATCTATTCGTTGATGGTTAAAAGCCGTGTTTTAGAAGAGCGCTTAATAAAAATATACAAAGCGGGAGACGCATTTTTTTGGATTGGCGCTCCTGGTGAAGAGGCTTTCGGAGTCCCGCTTGGTTTATTAATTCATAAGGGTCAAGGGCCACTATACGATTATTTGCATCTGCACTATCGTGCGACTCCTACCTTGGTCGCTATGGGAATGCCGATGATTGAGTCGATCCGACTGATCATGAATCGAGCTACGGACACCTCCACAGGCGGCAGAAATTTCTGCAATCATTATTGCTTTCCCGAGTGGAATGTTGCGCCCGTAAGCTCGCCGATTGGTGTGCAATATGGAATGGCACTCGGAACTGCACATGTTCAGCGGCGACGAAAGACTCGCAGTCTGACGGTAGTTACTGGAGGGGATGCCGGCACTGCTGAAGGAGATTTTGCGACTTGTTTGATCTGGTCGAGTCGTCCGGGTAATGAGCTGCCGATGCTGATAACGGTACAAAATAATCGGTGGGGCATTTCCACCGACTATGTCAGCCAACATTCTGAGCAGAACATTGCCGATCGCGGTAAGGCTTTCGGTATGCGGACACTGGTGATTAACGGTAATGACCCCATTGAATCTTATCAAGCTTTGGATGCAGAGATGTCTTACATTCGTAAGAATCGTAAACCTGTTCTTTTAGAGGCCAATGTGTCGCGTTTGTACGGCCATTCATCTGCAACAGGGGCTAATCTAGTGAATGAAGATGATTGTCTGAAAATATTTGAGGAAAAGTTGCTTCGTAGCGGTGTTTTGAAGTCAAACCAGGCGCGAGAATACTGGAATCAGTACGAAGAAGAGGCTCGCTTGGCTCAGGAGCAAGTGAGAAAGGAACCCCATCCTCAGGGTGAATCAATTTGGAATCATGTTTACGCCGATGAAGAAAATGGCGATTGGAGGAAGTTCTAATGGCGAATATGGCACAAGCTATTCGTATGGCTCTCCATTTTGCTGAAGAAAATATGAACGTGACCGATATTTTTGGTCAGGACGTTGGGGCCCCATTAGGCGGGGTCTTTACGGCGACTCAGGGTTTAAAGACCGCATGGAACACACCTCTTGATGAACGTGGAATCATTGCTATGGCGATGGGAATAGCTATGGCGGGCGATCGTTGCGTGGCGGAAATTCAGTTTGCGGACTATATTTTTAATACTATTGATCTTCTCAAAATCGCTGGCAACACCCACTGGGTAAGTCATAGCAATTATCGAATGCCTTTAGTGGTTATGACTCCCGTCGGAGCCGGAATTCGTGGATCCATTTATCACAGTCATTCTTTTGATGCTTGTGCTTCTCGGCTGGCGGGGTGGAAAGTTGTTATTCCTTCAACACCCTTAGATGCCTATGGCTTAATGCTTTCGGCGGTTGAGGATCCCAACCCAGTGCTATTTTTAAAGCCTAAGGCTTTAATGCGGGTGCGTGGAGAGGACTTGATTCCCGGAGAACCTGAGGATCCAAAGGATTTAAAGAACCGAATTGATGCACCTATTGGTGATCGAACGAAGTGGAAACCTGATTGGCCTGTACTTCAAGACTACAAAATTAAAATCGGAGAAGCTAAAACTACGCGTGCTGGCAATCAGCTTACTGTCGTCAGTTGGGGCCGACATCTCTTAATGTGCAATCAGACGGCTGATAAGCTCTCATCCGAAGGTTACTCGATTGAAGTGATTGATTTACGATCAATCTATCCTTACGACTGGCAGGCAATAAAAAAATCAATTCAGAAAACACGAAAAGTTCTTTTTGTGAATGAAGACACTGAAGTGACCAATTTCGGAGAGCATTTAGCGTATCGAGCCACTCAGGAGTTGTTTTATCAGTTAGATGCCCCGCCGCGTGTTTTGGCAGGTAAGCATATTCCTGGTATTGGACTTCATCCAGAGCTTGAAGAGAGTTCCGTTCCGCAGGTCTCTGATATTGAAACAGCAATTCGAGAAATATTGGCTGAGGTGCCGTGAGAACGCAGCGGAAACCATTTGATAAGTATGCGTATTATCTGCGAGCTGTTCAGGCGCCTGACGTCGATTGTGAGTTCATCAGGGATACTTACAAGCAGCTTCGAGGGCGTGTTCCCCGTGTCCTTCGGGAAGATTTTTGTGGTACCTTTGCTATTTGTTGTGAATGGGTCAAGATGCATAGGGAGAACAAAGCTATTGGGATTGATTTAGACCCTGCGCCACTTGAATATGGGCGGACGCACTATTTGTCCGCATTGAAATCAGAACAACAAAAACGCGTAAGCTCTATCCGGGCCAGCGTGCTGACTGCAAAAGTTGCGAAGGTAGATGTAGTTGCAGCCTTAAACTTTTCTTATTATTTATTTAAATCTCGTTTGCTGCTGCGCCAATACTTCAAAAGAGTGAAAAGTAGTCTCCGCCAAGATGGTCTGTTTGTGCTTGATTGTTTTGGTGGACCCGATTGTCAGATGGCGAACGAGGAAAAAACCAAGATTGCTGACTTTCAATACTTCTGGGATCAGGAGAATTACAATCCAATCACTCAGGAAGCCTTGTTTCACATTCATTTCAAGCGTCCTGGGGAACGTAAACGTGAAAGGGTTTTTACCTACGATTGGCGTATGTGGACCATTCCTGAGATCCGTGAAACTCTTTTAGAGTCTGGTTTTAAACGAACACATGTCTATTGGGAAGGAACAACGCGTTCAGGGCAGGGTGATGGAAACTTCACTCGCTCCGAAAAAGGCGAAGAGTGTGATGCTTGGGTAGCCTACGTGGTTGCTGAACTTTGAGAACTGGCCCATTTGCCTGGTGATGCCTGGCTCAAAAATATATCCGGTGGACCGGACGCTTGAAAAAAATGAGCCAAAAAGATTCTCAGATGGAGGCTACTTCTGATCGGATGTCCGGTAAGACCGACTACCGCAAACAACTTTCGGACGACTAAAGTTTGCGGGTGAGCATCTCGGAATTTGAGGTTGTCTGCCTTTAAAAAAAATCAATCAATAAGGTAGTTTACGCTTTGAGGCCGTGCTAACCAGCACCAGCGAGGTGGGCCAGTTTGAGTTGTTCCTGGGTGAAGAGACTTTTCATCGAAAGATCAGCCTTCGCCAAAGCTTCTTCGCCACCCTGTTGGCGATTAATCACGCACAACACGTCCTTCACTATAGCCCCTTCATTACGAAGATCCTTCGTGCTTAAAACTACCTGACCGCCCGTCGTAATAACGTCTTCAATAATGCAAACTTTTAGATCTTTTAAAGAATCCAAACCTTCAGCAATACGACAGGTGCCATAACTCTTGGCTTCTTTGCGTACAAAGACAACGGGCAGCCCAGTTTCCATAGCCAAAGCTGTAGCGATGGGAATTCCACCCATTTCCAATCCAGCAAGAACCTGCGTATGGGGGGGGATAAGGGTCTTTAACCCCTTGGCAATGGCTTTTAGCAGATGTGGTTGTGCTTCAAAGCGGTACTTGTCGAAATACTCTGTGGAGGTCAATCCAGAGCGTAGTTTGAACTCGCCTTTGAGATGAGCGATCGCAAAAATTTCCTTAGCCAATTCTTGTGCATCCACCGTCACTACCTCTTTTCAGATGATGCCATTATGACACTCGTCCATTGGCTGAATAGGTGTAGTTTTGGCTCAAGTAAAGAACTTTTCACGTGTAGGAATCAACGAGTTGCTCAGTTTTTGATGCTTTTTCCCTCTGGCATAAGAAATGCTCAAAAGAAAAATGGGGAAGGGAGCAAGCGGGCAAATGACAGCACGGAAGGTGTATTTAATTTTGTTACTACTCACCGTTTTGATGGTGATAGCGACAAGGTCGTTAGTGTCCCACTCTATATAAAAATCTTAAACTAATGGAGATCCAAGGATGGGGTCACAGAAACGGAGACGTCCTAGTAAAGGCACTGGCTATCAATCCATTTTAAAAATTCGGGAAGTCCGTCCGTTGGCTGTAAAAACATTAAAGCCGGATTCTCGTAGGGATGTTCTGCCCGGATTTTTTCCTTTAATTTTTCACTGCATCTAGCTGCTAATTTTAGCAGTGCGCAACACTCGGAATGATTCTCAAGTTGGTCGTTCCATTTGTAGATTGAGCGATGCGGACTAAAAATGTTAGCGCAAGCGATTGTACCGTCTGCGACCAATGTTTCACATATCTTCGTTGCGGTGGCCTCGTCAGGGAAGGTGCAATACGCAAGGAGAACCTGGGAATCAGAGTTCATAACCGCTCAGATGAGATGAAAGGCCCTCAGAGCCTGCAACCGGTTGCGGTGTACTGAGTTCAAATCCAAAAATGAGTTCGACGAACTCCGACAGCAGTATGATTCCAGTCGTACTGCCGTGGGCATTTTTAACAACTAAGAATGGGCTAGCAGCTTTTAGAAAAATATCAGCTAGTTCTGAGACGTTTGCAGTCTCGCTGATTGATCCTACTGGACGAATGTGTGAGGTGAGCTGATTGTCCTCACTATTTTCATTGAGAAGTTCAAGAACTTTGCGTTTAGAAACCCAGCCTAAAATATGATCTAAATCACCTTTATATACAGGAAAGTAGGCCAGTTTAGAGGATTTGAGTCGGCGCACTCGTTTTAGCTGGACGTCCACGTCCAGAGCGGTCACCAAAGCTCTGGGAACCATTACTTCTCGTGCTGGCATTTTTTCTAACTCTTCCAGTCGCGATTGAAGAATGGGCGATAACGGAGGTTCGGATTCTTCTGAGGACTCAGTCTGTGAACCGTCTTGTAACCACGAAAATAGCTTCATAGTTTATTAACTATAACACAAATCACTAGATTATGATTGGGTCTCCTCGGCTTCAGGATAAAGTGAGTCATAGAATTAACCCTTTGCGTATCTATGAGCGTCTAAGTGGGGATTTAGGTCCAGAAATTTAATTCACCGCATTAATTTATTATTTACGGGCTTCTTTATCGTTGAACACCCGGCTACCCGTAGCATTAGTTTGTCCCTGGTATTTACCTTTATAAGGCATTGCCGCAGCCTGATCCATACGGCAGAAAACCAATTGGCAAATACGGCGTCCGGCCTCTAGGCGGATGGGTAGAGAGTTGGCATTGTACAATTCAAGAGTGATTTGTCCCTCAAAACCTGGGTCGACCCATCCTGCATTTTGAATAAAAAGACCGATTCGTCCGATAGAACTACGCCCTTCAACGAAGGCCGTCAGATCATTCGGCAGACGAACATACTCCATGGTGGTCGCTAACAAAAAGGAGTGCGGGGGTATCGTGATCGAAGAACCTTGGATTTCGCGGTAAATGATTTCAGAGCTGAGATCGATAGTCTGCATTTGACGGTCTTCGACCACTAAAAAATGATCGCCCAGTCGGCAGTCGATGCTTGCGGGTTGGATCGAGTCTCCCGCTAGAGGACTGACCCCCAGATCACCGGTTTCAATAAGTTTTCTGAGGGTCTTGTCCGATAAAATCATACTGGTATTACTTCTTGTTCTCTTCAGCGCGTTGCTTTTCGTACTTCTTCACCAGTTCTTCCTGAATGTTTCGTGGTACTGGCGCATAGCGCGAGAATTCCATCGTGAACTCGCCTTTGCCTTGGGTAGCAGAGCGAAGTTCTGTGGAGTAACCAAACATTTCAGACAGCGGAACTTCGGCTTCGACTACGGTAAATGCATCAGTTGAAGAGGATCCAAGGATCATTCCGCGACGTTGGTTGATCTGACCAAGTACGTTACCTTGGTACTCTTCAGGAGCCGATACTTCCACTTTCATGATGGGCTCAAGAGCGACAGGCTTTGCTTTATGGTAGAATTCTCGAAAGGCTGCCATGGCACAAATGCGGAACGCCATTTCCGAAGAATCAACTTCATGGTAGGCTCCGTCGTTTAGAATTGCTCGAACCCCTACAACAGGGAAGCCAATCAGAAGTCCTTTGGTCATTTGCTCTTGGAAGCCTTTATCAACAGCTGGGATGAATTCCTTGGGAATTTTTCCGCCCACGATTTTGTTTACGAATTCGTAAGTTTTGTCAGGGCTTTCAAAGGGTTCAAAAGCACCTACCACCTTAGCGTATTGTCCAGAACCACCGGTCTGCTTTTTGTGGGTGTAATCAAAAGGTGCCTCTGCGGAGATTGTTTCGCGGTAAGCAACCTGAGGTTGACCGGCAACCACTTCGCAGTTGAATTCACGTTTCATACGCTCGATATAGATTTCGAGATGCAATTCACCCATACCGCTGATGATGGTTTCGTTTGACTCCTCGTCACGGTGGACGCGGAATGTAGGATCTTCTTTGCGGAATTTCTGCAGGGCTTTCGAAAAGTTTGCAGAGCCTTCCTTACTCTTGGGGGCCACGGCGAGTGATATCACCGCATCCGGCCCAAACATTGAAGTCAAGG
>JAYQON010000036.1:0-26457 GCA_038144835.1 Bdellovibrionales bacterium | reverse complement strand
CTCTGAAGTTCGGTAGCACCCCGTTCAGTTGAAAAGAGGAACCATCCGGACGCTGATATCTTGCAATCGTATAGGTGAGCCGCAGTTTTGAATTGAATGGCACTAAGCTAACTAACTGAGTGGTTCCTTTTCCAAAGGTACGTTCGCCAATAATCCAGGATCGACGTTGCTCCTGGAGGAGACTTGCCAAAACTTCGGCGGCGCTTTTAGTCGCGGCAGATACTAAAACTGAAACTGGAAGATCGCTCAAGCGTCCCCGCGACGAAAGCGTGCGATAAATCTGCTCTCCCATATAAGGAGACAATTCAAAACCAAATTCTTGCGGAATCGATGATCTGATTTTTTGCTTTTGAATGCGTACTTGGTGCGCTAAGAGCAAGCTCGCTAAACACAAAGCTTCACGCAAAATGCCACCCGGATTATTGCGCAGGTCGAGAATTAATCCTGAGGTTGTCTTAAGTTCTTCAACAGTATTCTCAAAAGTTTTGCAAACACCATCGCTGAAACGTCGTATACGAACAATAACAATACGCTTACCCTTCAGATTGATGGCGTCAAATTCCACGTCCTTTACTCGAAGAGCCGCCACGCGAACATTGAAACGGAGAGATTCTTGACGGTCACGCAAGACATCTAAGCGAATCAACGTGCCTGGCTTTGCATTTAAAAGGGCTAAAGCGTTTTTGGCCAAAGGACCAGATGGAACCATCTGATCTTCAATTCGCAAAATACGGTCATTGACCTGAATACCTGCTCGCCCTGCGGGAGAGAATGTCTCTACCCGACGTACAAATAGCCCGGCACCGGTGCTTTCAGTCTCAATCCCAATGCCAAAAAAGTCTTTTTGCACTTGTCCAAGCACGCTACGGTAAATTTTGAGCGGAAGGATCTGGGCATGGGAGTCAAAGGTACGTAATTGCTCCGAGACGAGCCGTCCATAGAGCATGGACTTCGATGCAAAATTAGCTTTTACATCTATGACAGTGAGTAGCTCATCAAAGTTAATATTACGCCACTGCGGTTCGCCGGCAATGAGCAGAGAAAACTCGGGCCTGGTCTCCAAATTTAAATTACGGGCCGCATATTTAAGCCCAGCTATACATGATCGCAAACGCTCTGGATCGCGGTGACAAAATTTGTTTGAAATAAACTTACGGACAAAGTTTAGATCCAAATCGGCATCCGCCCAAAAGCGAGCCTCATCCATTGGCTGGAAAGTTCCACCTGCAAGGGGAATAGCAAATAAAAAAGCCAAGAGGGCAACAAACGAGCGCAATGGCATTACAATTCGCACTCAGAATGCAGGACTAATGCCCACTCACGTACAATTAAAAACCACAGCGCCGTCGTCTAACGTGCCCTAAAGCGTCTCTTTAGCGAATTCCGGCGTTCAGCAAATCCTGAAAGTGAATCAAACCCACAGGTTTATGAGGCTTTGGGCTCATCCGGTCTATGGCAAAAAGACGATCAATCTTAAATTGCTGCATCAAAAACGCAGCTTTTTCTGCGAGCTCATTACAATCAATCGTCTTTGGATTTTTTGACATTACATCGCAGGCCTTTTCATCAAGGGGATTGCTACTTTTCTCTAGACGGCGGCGAATATCACCATCTGTAATAATCCCAACTAGGCCATCTTGGTCATCCACTACACCGGCAACCCCGCGCACATCTTTTAACGTCATAAGAGAGATGACTCGTTTCATTTCTTCTTGTGGGCTGACTAAAGGCAATGAATCGCCCTTATGCATAACATCTTTAACCCGTAAAGTGAGTTTTCGACCTAAGCTGCCCCCGGGATGAAATTCAGCAAAATCCTCCTTGCAAAAACCCCGGCGCTTTAAAACTGCCATGGCCAAAGCATCCGCAAGTGCCAAGCTAACCGTGGAACTGGAAGTTGGCGCTAACCCTAATGGACAAGCCTCTTCTCGCACGGAGATATCCAAAACTTCGCGCGCGGCCCGAGCCAAGGAAGATTCACCACGACCTGTAAATGCGATGAGTGGAATGTCTTTTCGAGCAAGATAGCTCAGAAGAGGAACGAGCTCGGAAGACTCTCCTCCATAAGAAAAGCCAATAACTAAATCGCTTTTAGAAATTACCCCCATATCACCGTGCGAACTTTCTGCCGGATGGAGGTAGAGCGCGGGCGTCCCCGTTGAACTCATGGTACTTGCCATCTTTCGGGCAATTTGGCCAGATTTGCCCATACCAGTGACAATGACTTTTCCCGGACAATCCAGAATCATTTGAACAGAGCGTTCAAAACTGCCATTCAAACGCTCGGCAGTATCAAGAATGCTCTTTGCTTCAATTCGAAGGACACGACGACCTTCTTCAAGATCAATTGACATATTTACACCTATACAATGGAACTTTGTCCACGAGTCACTTTACGTCTACTGAGTGAGCGCCCAGAGGTGCGTGCCGAAGAATGACTTTTCTCCATTTGCTTACGCTTGTGCTCCAAACTAGCAGCTACGAAATTTTTAAAAAGCGGGTGAGGAGATAAAGGCTTAGAGCGAAACTCTGGGTGAAATTGAACACCCACAAACCAAGGGTGCTCAGTGATCTCGATGATTTCCACAAGATCACGATCTTCACAAATTCCTGAAAGCGTCAGCCCCTTTTTCTCGAATAAAGGTCGGTATTTGTTATTAAACTCATAACGGTGGCGGTGACGTTCGTGAATCAGAGTTTCACCATAGGCCTCGAAGGTCCGTGTGCCTTTAACGATACGACAGGGATAAGACCCCAAACGCATAGTGCCGCCCATATCGCGCACGTTTTTTTGTTCTTCCATGATGTCAATTACGCAATTGCGCGCCCCAGATTTGCCCTTTAAAAATTCGCGGCTGGTCGCATCTTTTATACCGCAGGCGTTGCGAGCAAATTCAATTGCAGCCATTTGCATACCAAAACAAATACCGAAAAAAGGAATTCGATTTTCACGCGCATAACGAATGGCGGAAATCTTACCCTCCGCACCCCGTTCGCCAAAACCACCGGGCACCAACACCCCATCCACATTTTTCAACGCGGCTGCCACATTTTTATCCGTTAAAGTTTCGCTATCGATGTATGCGACATTAACTTTAGCGTTGTTCGCAATGCCTCCATGAATGATGGCTTCGTGCAAAGATTTGTAGCTTTCTTTTAAATCTACGTATTTACCCACAATGCCTATGGAGAGTTCTCTTTCTGGAGTTTTCAGCGTTTCCACCATCTTACGCCAGCCGCTCATGTCTGGTTCTTCGCTATCAAGTCCCAACCGCTTAACGATTTTGCCATCAAGATTTTCTTCCAGTAAAACCAATGGCACTTCGTAAATCGATGTTGAGTCCTCAGCCGCAATAACGTTTTCGGGACGAACACTGCAAAATAAGCCAATTTTATTTTTTAGATCCGATCCTATGTCACGTTCACTGCGACAAACTAAGAAATCGGGTTGAATTCCGACCTGCATCAGTTCTTTAACGGAATGTTGGGTGGGTTTGCTTTTGAGTTCACCCGCAGCCGCAATATAGGGAACATAGGTCACGTGAACAAATACCGAATTCTCAACGCCCACGTCGGCACGCATTTGTCGAATAGCTTCAATAAACGGCAAGCCTTCGATATCGCCAACCGTTCCACCAATTTCTACAATAATGACCTCTGATCCCTGAGCCGCTTCAAAAATGCGGGCTTTGATTTCATCGGTAATGTGAGGGATAACTTGCACGGTACCGCCGAGGTAGTCACCACGACGTTCTTTACTAATGACGCTTTCATAGATTTGACCTGCAGTTACTGAATTCGCACGTCGTACACTCACGTTCGTGAAGCGTTCGTAGTGACCTAAATCGAGGTCCGTCTCGGCACCATCATCAGTCACATACACTTCACCGTGCTGCAAGGGAGACATGGTACCTGGATCTACGTTAATATAGGGATCACACTTCATCAGGGTCACTTTAATCCCGCGAGCCTCAAGTAATGTACCAAGACTTGCGGCCGTAAGGCCTTTGCCAATCGAGGAAACCACCCCACCGGTCACAAAGATGTACTTTTGCACTAACGCTTTATCTGTTGAACGCAGTGCCGATTTTTTTGTCGCCACTTTCAATTTTTTTTTCATTTATGACCTTCGGCTCTTGAGTAAAGCTTCTACTTTTATTACGTCCTCAGGAGTATCTACCCCCCAAGATTCATGGTCCACCTTGACCACCTTAATTCGTGCACCTAACCAAAGCGCTCGCAATTGTTCGAGGCCCTCCGCTAATTCTAGCGTGGTCGGCTCCTGGGAGCAAAACTCCTCGAGAAATGACTTGCGAAACGCATATAGCCCTATGTGTTTTAGACATATCCCCCCATGTTTGGGTGCGTCAACGCGCGAATATGGAATCGGAAGACGGCTGAAATATAGCGCCTCCGAGGACCTATTAACGATAATTTTGGCTGTATTGCGACTTTCCAGATCACCTGACCGCAAATCTCGCCCTAAAGTGGCCATTGAAAGTGTCAAGTCTGACAATAATGGCTGCACCAACATATCGAGTAGATTGCCGGTGATCAGTGGCTCATCGCCTTGAATATTAACCACCACATCAACCTCAGCATTGCGAACAGCCTGGTACACTCGATCACTGCCTGTGGGGCAATTAGAATCTGTCATGACGACCTTCACCCCAGCTCTCTCCCCAAGAGCACGAATTTCTGGGTGATCGGTAGCCAACCAGATCTCACTCAAAAGACGAGATTGTAATGCTCCTTCAATAACCCAATCCACTAGGGGACGCCCCAGGATCGAGCGCAGAGGCTTACCAGGAAAACGCGTAGAGCCAAAGCGGGCAGGAATTACTCCAATCGCCTTCATTTTTTTCCCCAATCTTTGAAAAGTAAAAGACGTACCGCTTCTAAACCCGTTTTTTTTGCAGCAGATACGACAAACACAGGGGCAGATCCGATCTCACCAACAATTTCACCGGCTTTTTTCAAGGCTGCCGAACGCGACAGTTTGTCCGCTTTGCTCAGCACAACCGCTAAAGGAATTTCGTTGTGATCAAGCCATTGCTTCAGCAGAGCTTCTTCTTCACTCCAGGACCGACGAATATCCATGACCAATATTACTCCTCGTAGGCTTTCTCGCTGAGTAAGATAGCTTTCTATCATCCCCTTCCAACTATCGACCTCTTTGCGACTCCCAGTCGCGAATCCATAACCAGGCATGTCCACCATGTAGAGACACTCATCCAAAGAAAAGAAATTCAGTAATCGTGTTTTGCCTGGAGTAGCGCTAACTTTGGCAATCCGTTGTCCGGTGAGGGCGTTAATAAACGACGACTTGCCGGCGTTACTTCGCCCGGCAATCGCGACTTCGGGATGATAAGGGAAAGGCCAGTCGTCGGGCTTAACCCCACTCGTTAAAAATTTGACACGCATTCCCTTAACATAGTCTGACTTACAGCGAGAATCATCGTTTTACTATGAGCAGCGCGAGTCAGATCTGAGTTCTTACACAATCCGGATTTTTGCGAGTCTTTCCGAATTTTCGGACATGGACTTCACGCCGTATCGGCCTAATAGCTATCCAGCCAGGCATGGTCCTTGATTAACACGTGTCCTAAAAAAGGAGACAACCATGTCCACACTCAGCCAGAACTCAGAACAATACCCAGATTCGGGATTCCTGACCTGGCGGGAATCCAGCCGCCAACAACACCTGGAAACCGGCGATTTCCTGTCCGTGGGGCGGGACCCGTCAAATCACATTGTGCTCAATGACGAGTTCACCTCCGCCCGCCATGCGCGAATCGAACGCAAGAGCAATGGGTTTTTAGTGCGCGACCTGCGCAGTCGAAACGGCACTTTTTTAAATGGCAATCGAGTTTTTGAAGCCCTGATAAAGGACGGAGATCGAATACGAATCGGTGGCACTGAGCTACTCTTTACTCGCCAAAAACCCGATGCTCGATCGGCCTCTAACTTGACCAGTAAAAACCCAGATTGGAATGCTCAACTGCAAAGACTGCCTAGCATTGCTCAATCCCATTTTCCAGTGCTTCTCACAGGTCCATCGGGAACAGGCAAAGATCTGCTTGCGCAAGCCATGCATCGACTTTCTGAAAGAAAATCTGGTCCGTTTGTTTCCGTGAACTGTAGCGCTCTTAGCGAGTCACTCGTAGAAAGTGAACTCTTTGGGCATATCAAGGGAAGCTTCACCGGAGCCACTGGCGACCGTAAGGGAGCTTTTGAGGCTGCGCGAGGCGGTACCCTCTTTTTGGACGAAGTTGGTGATTTACCCTTAGCGCTGCAGCCCAAGCTATTGCGCGCACTTGAAAATAATCAAATCCGCCCGGTGGGCTCAGATCGGGCTTTGGAAACCGACGTGCGCATCGTCGCGGCAACGCACCATGATCTCAAACGCCTAGTTCTCGAGGAGAGATTTCGCGCAGACCTCTATTTTCGCTTGCATGTCATTCAACTGCAGGCACCCTCGCTCAAGGACAGACCCGAGGATTTTGAAGACCTTTTATACTGTTTTGCTCGCCAAATGAGAGTTAGATTTTCGTTTGCGGCAATTCAACAGCTGAAAAATCACCACTGGCCAGGAAATATTCGTGAGCTCAAAAATGCCGTAGCCCGAGCGCGCGCCCTCTTCGACAACCAAGAAATACGCGAGGACGATGTAAAAAATCTTTTGGATTACTTTCCCCACCCACAAGCAGATATTCACGCAACCCTCAAGCCAAGTCGATCGGTCATCAAAGAAATCGAATTGGAGATGATCAAAAGACGCTTACTAGCCAATCATGGCAATCAACGCAAAACAGCGGAAGACTTGGGGATGCCCAAAAGCACTCTTCATGATCGAATAAGAACCTACGGTATTGATGTTGAGAAACTTTTGCGAGAAAGCTAGGGTTTCAAAATAAAAGTTTTCAAGATGACTTCTCTGACCCATCCTCGGGTGAGCTTTTGATTTAACTCTCTTTGCAAACGCGATTTAAAGCGAGCTTTGCCAATCTCCTGCTCCAGATCGGCAAAGGTCTCGTCCTCGAACACTCGTTGAATAAAATCATGAAGTTCGATTTCACGATCTCGCACCTCAACAGCTGCATCCTCCGAGTCCAGAAGCACTATCAGTTCAAAGGCCCCCATGGGCAGAGGATTTTCCTGTGTCCGCTTTAAATTGACTTTGAATTTCTTGAACAAAAACTCATGGCGTTCCTGAGGAAAAGCTTGATAAAAGCTCAAACCAGGCTCTTTGGGATCATAGGTATCTACTGATTCCGCATGGTCAGCAAAGTTGGTCAAAACGGGCTCTTGAAATTGCGGCAACCAAACACCCTTCAAGTTCGCACGTAAAATCCATGTACCTGCCAAAATAGTGAGCACAAAAACAACAAAGGTTAGCTTTTGCGCACGAGTGGATGCTCGCAAAATTTTGAAAAACGACTGCAAACGTCCAACGAACACCTTCAACATGGCCACAACATAAAGTGCAAATTCTTTAGGTCGGGTTTTTAAAAAAATAATGCTCTTATACGCAAAAGATATTGCTCGGCTTTTTAAATGCATCAGTAAACGACGCAACCCTTGGCGCAGACGCTGGGAAAGGCTCACCTTACCTTCTTTTTTATTACGGGAGGGATCAAGACCCTGGTCCGCGACCTGGCTCACTTCTGCCGGTGGAACTTCTTCGACTTTAGATGGGTCTAATTGAGGCTCTGCACTTTTCATTTCTGCTCTAATTATGGTCTTAATTTTTCTCAAATTGAAACCGAAAAACTTTTTATGGGAGGTGCCACGTGAAGCTGGTGACCATCTTGTCTCTAATAAGCCTTTCGGCCTGTGCGCTTTTTGATCGCCACCCAAACAGCGGATACCTGTCATATCCAGGCGATGAGGCCTCTGAATCACATGACATCTATGAGTTGAAAGCCATGGGTGACGAACATGAGGCACGAGAGGTGCTAGGCGTTTTGGCTCGCCCATTGACCAACGATGAACGCCTCGTGGTGGAAACACGCCTACGGCTTAAGCGCCAGGAAGAGCGACTCGCGACAAAACGTGAAAAAAAACAATACTTCGACCTACGCTCTGGTCTGAAATCAGATCGAGACAGGCTCTACTTTCTCTCACTGCCAAATTTTGAGGCCCGAGAGCGCTGGGCGCAAAACCGCGGCCTGGCAGCAACTACTGATGAAGTTTACTCTGATGACATCGCCAAAGTGGTTGATGCCAATGATATTGCCGTGGGTATGAGTCAGAAGGCAGTTATGGAAAGCTGGGGTGACCCGGATGCGGTTGAGATAGCCGGAGATCCTGTCTACGGATACGAACGCTGGAAGTATAATCGTTACATTTCAGGCTCAGACGGGTACGAAAAAGAGCTGAGAATTGTTTATTTTGAAGGTGGACGTGTAGTCGGTTGGGAACGTCCATAGATAATTGACTTGGTGCATTATTATGTGATAAAAGCACCCGATGTCGATTGTATTTGTCCTTCTTTTGTCTCTACTCTCAGGGTCTTCTGCAACCGCTAACCCATTGGATGACCTGGAAAAGTGTGGTGTTCAAAGTCACCGGCTGAAAGTCATTAATAGCAAGGATCCCCTTCTTCCTGATGGAGATTATTTACAAGTCACTGGCCTGAAGGCCGTTGAGTGTGATCGTTGGGATTGGATTTTTTTGCGCGATTCAGAACTTTTTGAACGAATGCTTAAGTTTTTGTCGACCAAAAACCATTTGCTTCTAACCAATCCCAGCCCCATTGAAACTGAGTATCAACAGAGCCAAATCATAGCTGTGGCCATGCCTGCACAGTCTGTCGGTTTTAAGGCTATTCGACCCAAAATTAAAAGCAGCTCTCACGCCTTAATCATGACTCCGCGCACGAGCCTCTATGGCTTTCTGCATGAGCTCAAACATCTAGGCGATTACAATACGCGTGGAGATGAAATATTAACAGCCTTAGACGCACTAAAACTCGACGAAGAGCGATTTAAAATTGTTTCAGATTTCATTCTTGAGACTGCCGCTTATGCCGCACAATTGAGGCAACTCAAAACATCTCAAAGGGAGTGGGAATTTATATTTTGGGAATCACCAATGGGGGTCAAAATGACTCCTGGCGCACAGCTTAGGGATTTTGAGGCCAAAGCAGATGCGAGTCATTTTCGGGCTCAATATGGTCTACCTGCTCGTGCGCTCTTGGATTTTTTAAAATCCTACAAACCTGTTAAATATAAGCCTCTAATAAAAACGCTGGCTCGCTTTGTCAGCTCGCAAGACCTTAAAATCTTGAACATCGCTGAAATGTTTCCGGAATTACAGGACTGCCAACAGCATTTGATGTAAAAATCCTTAATGAGCATCATCCCAGTTGGGCCCGCGTCCGACGTTTACTTTCAATGGTACTTTCAGAGGGTAAACGTTTTCCATCAATTGTTGGATCTCTCGACACATATCTTCAGCATCTTCCTCTGGGCATTCAAATATTAGTTCATCGTGTACCTGCAAAAGTAACGGAATAGGCAAACTGGCGTGCACTTGTATCATTGCTAACTTCACAAGATCAGCGGCAGTTCCCTGAATAGGGGCATTAATAGCTGCGCGCTCTCCAGCTCTGCGAATCATAGGATTTTTTGATTGAAGCTCGTCAATGTAACGACGACGACCAAAGAGAGTGGACACATAACCATGCTCCATTCCCGAACGAACGGTCTCTTCCATATAACGCTTCACGCCTGCAAATCGCTGAAAATAATGTTGGATGATTTCACTTGCTTGACCTCGCGGAATTCCAAGAGTGTCAGCTAATCCGAAGGCTCCTTGCCCGTAAGCCAGTCCAAAGTTAACCGCTTTGGCGATTCGCCGGTCCTCGGGAGTGATATCAATAATTGGCTTATTAAAGATTTCGCTCGCTGTCGCACTGTGAATATCCAAATCTTGAGCAAATGCACGATTCAAACCTTCATCATTGGTGATATGCGCCAGGACTCGCAACTCAATCTGCGAGTAGTCAGCAGAGATCAAACAGTGTCCAGGATCGGCAATGAACGCCTTGCGAACCATACGTCCCCGTTCTGTCCGAATGGGAATATTCTGTAAATTGGGATGAGTACTTGAAAGACGACCGGTCGTGGTCGCGGCTTGATTGAGCTGAGTGTGCACCCTTCCTGTAATAGCATTGATCAATGCCGGTAGACTGTCCACATAAGTCGACTTGAGCTTAGTAAGTTCGCGATACCGCAGAAGCATCTTGGCAATCGTATGCTTATCAATGAGCCCTTCCAACACGTCACTATCTGTCGAGTACCCCGTTTTGGTTTTTTTGCTGGCCGGTAATTTTAATTTTTCAAATAGGACATGAGCTAGCTGTTTTGGACTTCCAATGTTGAATTGATCGCCAGCCTCTTTGTAAATCGACTGTTCAAGATGTTTAATGTCGTCAGCCAGTACACCACTTTGTCGATGCAGTTCTTTTTGATCAATCAAAATGCCAGTTAACTCCATATCCGCCAGCACGGGTATGAGTGGCAAATCGAAGTTTTTCAAAATTTCATGTCCCTCATGCTCAATCAGTTTCTGACGTAACAAAGCCTCTAGCTCGACCTGCGCCGCCATTTGATCCACGGACGTACCCAGCTCCGGCAATTTCTTACCGCTATATTGCTCATATACTTCTTCGAATGAACCGATTTGCTCAGCTCTTATGACATAAGCCGCAAGCATTGCATCCCAAACCACTATCGAACGCGGCAAATTTAAGGCTTTGAGCACGGGCTTTAGGTCAAACCCTTTCCATCGCAAATGCTTATTCCTCAGAGCCTGGCCTATTGCAGTGTCCTCATCAGCGACTTTTAAAACTTTGCCCTCGTAGCCAAGATAGAGGCCCCGCTCGCTCAACAGTCCCCAGATTTCAGAGTAGGGTTGAATTCTTTTTTTTAGATCTTCAACACTCCATTCCTCTTCGATCCAAGCCATAGGCACAAACGTGGCCACGCTTGTAGACCTTTTGGGTTTAGCTTTTTCAGCAGCCACATTTCTTTGCTTTGAATTTGAGGCAGGTTCGATAGATGAACTGCTAGAGGATTCACCAAAAAGTTTTCTTTCGAAACTTGAAAATCCGAGCTCACGCAAAAGCTCCTTGATCGGCTCTCGGTCCGGTTCTCGTAATTTCAGATCTTCCCATTTCAAAGCCAGCGGTGCATCTGTTACAATCGTAACTAATTTCTTGGAAAGATACGCATCATCTTTATTTTCAATAAGTTTTTTTTGGGTAGCGCCAGTGATCTGATCAATGTGATTATACACACTCTCTAGTGTGTCGAACTCAGCAAGTAACTTGCTGGCTCCCTTTGGACCAATCCCCTTTATGCCGGGGACATTGTCACTGGAATCTCCTACCATTGCCAGGTAATCGATGATCTGATCCGGGCGCACTCCAAATTTAGCTTTTACTCCATCAACGTCCATACGCACATCTTTCATCGTGTCGTACAAGCTGACTCCCGGGCGCACCAGTTGAGCGAAATCTTTGTCGCCGCTGACGATCTCTACATGCACATTGTTTTGAACACCCATCGATGCCAGCGTTCCAATGATGTCATCGGCCTCAAAGCCAACTTTTTCAACGGTCGGGATTCCTAAGAGCGACGTCAGTTTTTTCAAATAAGGAATCTGAGGTTGCAGCTGTTCGGGCATTTCATCACGATGGGCTTTGTACTCACTGTAAAGTTCGTGACGAAAGGAAGGCTCTTTTCTGTCAAAACAATAAACGAGATAATCTGGTTTAACTTCACGAATCAGCTTTAAAGACATTGCCAAAAAGCCATATAGAGCATTTGTCGGCATGCCCTTCTCATTGGTTAACGGAGGGATGGCAAAAAAGGCACGAAAGAACATATTGCTGGCATCGACAAGATACAGTGTTTTCATGCTGATGCTTTACTGCGGCTGTCAGAGATTGTCACAGCCTGCAGCGTAGATTCAGATAGAGTCTTTGAGTAAATCCCGGTGAGTCAGTTGACCCAGTTGACGCGATTCCATTTCTTTTTCAGCTACTGGGACTTGAGAAAGCTGCTCAGAATATGTTTCTATGTGCACATTAAGATAAAGTAACTGGTTTACAGCATCCTGATCAGGCTGAGACAAGCCTTGTTCCCAATCGATAATCAACTCCGTCGAACAGCCCATTTGACGAGCCATCTCCGCAAGACTCCAACCCAATCTTTGTCGAAGAGTACGAATATCTTTAGCCTTTAAAACCATTTTTTGCCTCGCCTAAAATTCAAAGACCCTGAATATAAGGTAGCTCTACAAAATTGCCTAGTGTCACTATTGCATTGCAGAAACTACCTTATGAAAGTTACGTATTCTCTACAATATTAACCAATAAGATCGACGTTATGCGCTTCCATTCCAGAACGCGTGTGAATAAGATCGAAGCACACGTCCAACCCAGGGCCAAGATGCTCGACGCAGTTCATAGATCTAAGCCCTGACAAGTGAAAGTAAACTTCGGTTCCATCCCACAAGACAATGTAGCCATGGTTTTGGAAAGGATTGTACCACTTAATCCGACCAGTGCTCACCTTAGTTGCCTCCTTGCTTCAATTGGGTGACTCCTCCTCTTCTGAGAAGACGAAGACGAGATCGCCCTCACTCACAAGATCAAATTTGTCCCTCGCTTGTTGCTCCAGGAACGCAGGATCTTTTGCTCGTTTAAGACGCAATTTGAGGTCGGCGTTTTGCCGTTCTAGATCCTTCATGTCAGCTTGGATTTTGATTTGATCGCGATACAAGCTCCACAAACGCAACAGACTGCCATCGAGCACTAGGTTTAAAAAACCCAGTGTAAGACATAACCAAATCACTTTTTGTGGTGCTAACAAGAGATTATTGATTGTACGAAAGAATCCAACCAGGAAACTTCTCACCCAGTCAGGATAAAACATCTCGCATCCAAATCAAAGTCCAGTTTAAGCCGCCAAGTTTTTCAGCAAATTTATTTTAATCAGCAAAGGCCTTTTTGCCCCAGAAGGACGCCTTATGACCAAGAGCTTCCTCTATGCGCAAAAGCTGGTTGTACTTGGCCGTACGCTCACCCCTACACAGGCTACCCGTTTTTATCTGTTCACAGTCAAAAGCTACCGCAAGATCGGCGATAGTGACATCTTCAGTCTCTCCGCTTCGGTGAGACATTACCGTGCGATAATTGTTTTCTTTTGCTAGCGTGATGGCCTGAAGTGTCTCAGTGAGTGAGCCAATTTGATTGACCTTTACTAGCAAAGCATTCGCCGCCTTCACTTCGATTCCACGCTGCAATCGTTTGGGATTGGTTACAAATAAGTCGTCTCCAACGAGCTGAAGTTTATGCCCAAGAATTTTGGTCAAATGCGTCCAGCCAGTCCAATCATCTTCAGACAAACCATCTTCAATGCTTACAAGAGGAAAATCTTTTGCCCAGCCCGCATAGATTTCTGTCAGCTGCTCGGCCGTTAAAGTTTTGTCTTCCCAACGATATTTTCCGTCTGCATGAAGTTCGGTAGCAGCCACATCCAGAGCCACTGAAATTTCTTCCCCGGGACGATAGCCACTCTTCTCGATAGCTCTCATCACAAATTCCAAAGCCATACGATTATTTTTTAGCGTTGGGGCAAAACCACCCTCGTCCCCAACAGCCACGGAGTGACCTTCTTCATCGAGAATTTTTTTGAGCGTGTTGAAGACCTCAGAACCCGCACGCAAAGCCTCGTGAAACGAACCCCCGCACGTGGGAACAATCATAAATTCTTGAACATCTAGTCCATTGTTGGCGTGAGCTCCGCCATTGAGAATGTTCATCAAAGGTACAGGAAGGCGATGACCTTTACCTGAACTCAAAAATAAAAAAAGTTCCTGTTTATTTTCGAGAGCCGCGACCTTCGCGCATGCCAAACTTACACCAAGGATCGCATTGGCTCCAATTCTGGCTTTATTCTCAGTTCCATCAAGATCTAACAACACTTGATCGATCTGACGCCAATTTCCCAAATCCATCCCAACAATCGCTGAAGCACACAGCTCACTCACATTGTTCACGGCCTTGAGAACGCCTTTACCGTGATAGCGTTTGGGGTCTTTGTCGCGTAATTCCAAGGCTTCATGGGCCCCCGTACTCGCGCCTGAGGGAACTGCCGCGCGACCACGCCATCCACCATCGCTTTCAACTTCCACCTCAAGAGTGGGATTACCCCGCGAATCAAGAATCTCACGCGCTTTTATCGACTGAATTTTGCCCATGTTGCCCTCTCTTTCGGATGCAGTTGGTTCTAATCGAGGGATGCTTTTTGGGGCAAGCTTTAAGAGTGAGCTTCGAGATCCAAGGTGCGTTGTGCCGGCTGAGAATTGGGACGAGCTGGGCGCAAACGCTGGTTAAGTTCACGTTCAAATTCAGTGAGTAGATCAGCCGTTTCTTGAGTCACTTGTGGAGATTGAGATTTCACGTAATCCCAATCTACGCGCTTCATGGCTTCTTGAACTTGCCGATCCATACGGCCTTGGCCCACCAATAAAGTCACCAATTGCTGTGAGCGCACTAAATAATCAGTGATGCGCATCATATGACCACGAGTGCGGACCAAATGGGCACGTAATCCCTGAATAAACTCGATATCGGTTGCCGGAATTGGTTGAGGTTTGGAGTCTGACTCTCCCTGCGAGAGTTTGTTTCGTAGCTCTTCAACTTGACGTTGCGACTCCTCTAGAGCTTGCATCAAATTTTGCACCAATTCAGGCTTGTAATTGGGCGATAAATCCTCACCCGTTAACAAATCGCTCTGAGAATCTGACCAACTGATTTTTATACGCGTTTCATTCCATGAAACTTGCGCTTGATTACGCCCCAAATAACAGGGAAGCACTTCAAGAGCTGCCCGAATAAACTCTGCAACTCTTGGAAAATCTTGATCGGAGATCGGTAGATCAAAGGAAATCGATTCTTCCTCGCGCACAACGTTTCCCACCGGCGGCGCCGGCGAAACGAAGTAGCTTATGAACCTATGTGGCTGCAAAAACAAATCCTGCGGCTTTTGCATCATCTTGATTACGGAATCAAGCACACCCCAGGACCTCAGCTCATGGCAGTGATGACCAACCAAAGTCGGTAGACTCTCAGGAAAGAGAGGCCCAAACTCACACTCCATTGCACTGATGAACTTCTCAACGTCATCGGAGGGAATCCAACATGACGGTTCACGCAAAAACTCTGTTGGTAAATCTGTGAGTTCAAAGAGTTTTTCAAAATCTACGCCATGCCGATCTAGAAAAATCAAAAATGAATTTGTGATTTTGCCACTGAACAGCATCACCCTATTTGTAGCTTAACCTAGACCTTGGTGCAAAAATCGTGATCAATGCCGCAGCACATAAAAAATTGGGCGCATGGATAAGCCCACCGTATCTATTTGTATGCAGCACAAATGGGCTTTTAGTCGCTCCGCATTAAGCGGCTTGAGGCTTGGCGAACTTATGGCGCGGAAAGGGAATCTGATTATCTTCAATCTCACCCATGAAGCTGGGAATATGCCCCGCAGGCGCAATATCTCCTTTTAGCTTACCGTCAGGTTGTTTCACTAAACGCGGAATTTCGTAGATGCTTACAACGTCATAATTGTTGTCTTTATCAAAACCTAAAACCTCGGAAATGCTAGCCAATCGACGCGATCCATCTGAATAACGCGAAATCTGAACCACAATATCGATTGCTGAAGCGATTTGATGACGCAAAGCTTTTTCACTTAACCCCTTATCACCGCCTTGAGCGAGCGCTTCAAGACGAACAAGAGCATCTTGCGCGGAGTTAGCGTGAATGGTGCCCATACAACCTTTGTGACCTGTATTCATGGCCTGAACCAGCTCCAAGGCTTCAGATCCACGCACCTCACCCACAATGATGCGATCAGGCCTCAGGCGCAGGCTGCTTTTGAGGAGATCACGGATACTCACCTCGCCTTTGCCAACCTCGTCGGCCTGCTGAGTCTCAAAGAACACGACATGTTCATATTCGACTTTCAATTCTTTAGAGTCTTCAATTACGATAACCCGCTGTCCACGCGGAATACGGTTAGAAAGGACCGAGAGGAGCGTCGTTTTACCAGAGCCCGTACCGCCACTCACTAACACATTTTTGCCAAGCTTCATGCAGATGTCTAAAAAACTGGCTGCGTCCGCAGTCATAGCGCCAATGGTGACGTAGTCTTTAAAGGTAAACTGGGTGGTAGCGAATTTTCGAATGGCCACGGTGGTCCCTTTGACTGAACAGGGTGGAATCACCGCGCACACACGAAACCCATTGGGTAAGCGGGCGTCCAATCGCGGCTCTTCATCAGAGATCCGGCGCCCCACGCTTTGAGCAATATTGTTTACCGCCGAACGAAGTGCGTCTTCATCTTTGAATTTTACACCCTCAGCTTTTTGAATTTTACCGCGAATTTCGACCCAAACCTCATCATGTCGATTAATCATGACTTCCGTGATCTTTTCGTCTTGCAGTAAGGGCCAAACTGGTCCAAGAAAACTTTTGATCGAATTTTCAAATACGGTGATTTTGTCCTGAGACATGAATCGCTCCTACTCCGAAGCCGGCGTCCGGCTTTCTGCGGCTCCCGAATAAACAACAAGCTTTCCCTGGGCGGCAGTTTCGGGACTGACGAAGCGGAAAACACCTTCCTTCTGCGGGCGAATCACAAAGGTCTTTATCTTGCCATAAAACGTCGCATGATGCTCGGAAAAGGAATCCAGGACAAAACTCACATTCTTTTCACGATCGTTAACATTCACCACATGGATTTGATAATTCAGACCGCGCTTCACGCGTATGGTGCTTGGAACAAAGCCCTTATCTGTCTGAAGTATGACGATCTCTTGGGAAATATCTCCCGATTGAAAAATCGATTCGAAAAAACCAGGCGTGGGCGACTCAGCTGGCACCGTCGGAGAAACATCGCTACTCGCTGGTTGCCGCAAATCTTGCGAGCGGGTTTCTTGCATCCGCCGGGAAAAATCAACTTTCCACTCTGCCCTTGCTGGCGAAATGGAAATCAGGAACAAAACTCCACTAATGAAGAGTTTCGCGCGAGTGGTAATCGGCATACTCACGAGCCACCTCCATTGCCAAATAGCTGAGAATCTGCTGATCAAATTTCTTCAAGTTTTTAACCAGCATCTGCATGTCATCCTGGTAACAATTGGCAACACGCAAAATTTGAAAAAAACTATCTGCGTGATCATCCATCTGTTCCAAAGCTTTGCCCCAGTCCATTTCTAGAACCGGGTCAATAATGCCCATGTGATAAAGGGCATCGAAGATCGCCTGAAGATTGCCTTGGAGATACATACTTCTACCTTCCGTCGCTTACTGGGTTTATCGGCTTGATACAGCCGCACCTGAGGTCCAGTTTCGCGAGAAGACAAAAGCACGTACCAAGACCGGATTTTAGCCTGAATTGGTGAGGGCCGAATGGCCCTCCTGCTTATTTTTACTAATTAAAGAATATTTGCAGCAAGTTCCGCGAGTTCGGAGCGTTCTCCCTTAGTGAGCGATACATGGGCGGCAATATTTTGCCCTTTGAACCGCTCAACGGAATAGGTCAAACCTGAGTTCGATGAGTCTATATAAGGGTTATCAATTTGGTAACAGTCTCCGGTCAACACGACCTTTGTGCCCTGACCTGCACGAGTCACAATAGTTTTGATCTCATGTGGAGTAAGGTTTTGCGACTCATCAACTATGAGGTATTGGCTCGGAATGCTTCGGCCACGAATATAGGTGAGCGGCTCTATGTTTAACATTCCCTGATTGATCAGTTCTTGCGCTCGACCAGCAGCTTTTTTGTCGGCCCCCAACAAGAATTCGACGTTATCAAAGATGGGCTGCATCCACGGATTGAGTTTTTGCTCAACGTCCCCAGGAAGGTATCCAATGTCTCGGCCCATCGGGAAAATCGGACGACTCACCAAAAGGCGTTGAAAACGACCATCGTCGAGAGTCTTGTGCAGTCCAGCGGCTAGAGCCAGAAGAGTTTTTCCTGTGCCCGCTTTACCCACCAAAGATACAAAAAGAATTTCGTCATTCAATAGGGCATCAAATGCAAAACTCTGTTCCATATTGCGCGGATGAATACCCCACACACTTTCGGTGGGACTGATTAGCGGTACAACACGATTAAGCTTTCCATCAAATCGCCCAATCGCCGAATGGTTGGGATTCGCGCGATCTTTCATAATCAGATACTGGTTAGCAAAAAATTTACCTTCAGTGGCGATCTCAAGTCCGCGATCGCGATAAAAACGATCGATCTGATCTGGATCAAGATCGATCTCCTTAATTCCTTTATACATGTCCTCAAGATGGGTATCTTCAGGAGCGTAGTCTTGAGCATCAATATCAAAAACATCGGCTTTGATACGTAAATTAATATCTTTCGTGACCAGCTGAACAACCGCTTTTGCATTTTGCAGCATCAGCGTATAGGCGGTAGCTAAGATGCGGTGATCCGGGATGCTCAAGTTCATCTCCGCCGGCAGACCGCTAAAATTGAAATCAGACACCACGTAAACGTATGACTGTGAAGTTTCAAGGGACACACCCTGTGCCAGAGAGCCTTGAGCTCTCAAAACGTCCACAAAACGGGAGAAATGGCGCGCGTTACGGCCATTCTCACCTAAATCTCGCTTAAAACGATCAATCTCTTCAATGACTGAGAACGGTATATAAATATCCGCATTTTTAAATTTGTTTATGGCAAGCGCATCAAAGAGGATCACATTGGTGTCGACCACGATTTTTCGGTCAAGGCGGCCAGGAAGCTTCATGAGGCAAATCCCTCCTCATTAACCATCCAATCCTAAGTCTGGTAAGTTGTATAGAAAAAACTGGGCTTTGGCTGTCTCAACGCGCAATGCTGGAAACCATGATGTCACCCTGATCACGCTGCAAAGCCGCACTCACGGTTTCCATGAATTTTACAAAATGATGAAGAGCTTGGTCGTTAATCGTTCCCTTAACAAAGTGAGTCCCGTGACGAAAAACAGATTCCTCGTCAAGCGCACGAATATTTTGCACAGTCACCACAAATGGAAAATAGGTCTCCTGATTTAAATAAACGCGCATGGCAACTTGTTCGCCAAGAGAGAAATGTCCAGCTTTAATATCGATATCGAAGGCCATGCCATTTTCTGAAATATCATGAATCGCTACTTTCAAAAGGCCCTTGCGTGGAACGAGAGCCATAGCCCCAATGAATTGCGTAAGAATTGTGCGCTTTACCTGCCGACGCTCTTCGTTGAGGATCTCGCTGCGCTTTTCAGTCATGTCGATAATGGGTGCATCAGACTTACCGCCACTTTTGCCTTTGTTTTTCTTTTCTTTGCTAAGACGGCGAGTGAAATCTAAAACCTTACTCATTCTTATTCTCCCTGCACCTGTTATCTATCGGCGTGCTTGTGTCTCAACTTTAGAATCCAGATGACAGAATCCAGACAAAAGTCTCGCCGAAAAAACGGAAATGGTTACAGAAGAGGCGGGTCGTCTCAATATGAGATTATTATGGGCAAGTATCTACCCCATCTGGTTTGGCTGCTGCCAATCATCATGTTGCTTGAACTCTCCATTCGGCCGTTGTTCGAGCCCGATTTATTTTTTTATTTCGCTCTCATCGAAAGATTCCTGCAAAGCTGGTCCTGGCCAGTGAACGATCCATTTGTCTACACACTGCCCTCGGATCCGGTCATGACCATGCATCAATGGTTGGGTTATTGGACTCTTTATGTGCCCTATTTATGGCTGGGATGGGCGGGGCCCATCCTGTTAAAAACCACTCTCGCTTTCCTATTTTTTAGCCTACCTCTAGTAGCATTGATCTTTCATCGCCAAACCGTTTCCAGTCTCTTTCCGTTAGCGTGGTCAATCGCGATATTTGCCGGCCACCACCGTATTAGGGAGCGCGTCAGTTTATGGGGTGATCTTTTCGCCTTGGGTTTGTGCGCGGGACTGTTGTGGTCGTCTCAAAAACGCTGGTTCTGGCGATCTCTGCCATTCTTATTTTTACTATGGGCGCAAGTGCACCCTTCTTATCCTTTGGGCTTTGTCATTCTTGCCATATATTTAGCTTGTGACTGGGCCACAGCGAAGACCATGGGCGCGTGGAAATGGATTCTAGCGTCCGTAGCATCTGCAATGATTCATCCTCTCGGATGGCAAGGATTTATCTACCCTTTTATCTTTAGCCTCAACGTTGAGCCCTACTTGAGTCGCAATATTATGGAATGGTTGCCTCTTTGGGATGCACGCATTTTTCCATACACATTTTTATATGTACCACTTTTCACTCTTGTACCCTGGCTCTTTTGGCGCCATTTCCGTTGTCCACAGCCTCACCGGCTTCTTCCCTTTGCCTTTTTGGCCCTGGCAACGGCATTAATGTTAAAATCCGTACGCTTTGGAATGCTGGCGCAAGGAATATTTCTACTGATTCTTATGCACCAAGAAATCATCGCGCCTAGCCGAACACGACGCTTTGTCAACTGGGTCGCAACTCTGGCGTGCGCTGCATTGGTGGGAGTTAAGGTTTTTGCCAGCCCTTGGCTTGATAGACCGTTGCACGAACGTATCGAACTGGATCCCGTGCGCTTGCCACTAGAGGCCGCCCGAATTCTTAAAGATCAAAATCCACGCATGCGTCTTTTCAATAGCTTCGCCTATGGTGGTTACCTGGCTTGGCTCTGGCAAGGCCAACCACCCCTATTTTTTCATGGGTTTTCAACCAATTTTGATTTTTTCGAAAAATACTATCTCGCTCCCATGGAGAGCCAAACGCGCTTGATGGAGTTAATCCAAAAATTTGATATCGGGATATTTCTATTAACTAAGACAGGTTACGATGGTGACTACATCAACCTTTTGTCCATGAATCCACATTGGCAGAAAATGTATGAGGATGCTGGCAGTGTGATTTTCATCAAGAAGGATCCACGTGTATTTGACAAAAAATAATACCCATTTGAATTTCATTCTCGGCACCGCTGCCGAACTCATAAAAATGTATCCGCTAATTCGTTTAGGTCTCGACGGGGGGCTCAATATTAAAATCTTTTCGACCGGTCAGGCCCGCGAAAATTTCATAATGCAATACAGAGACTTTAGGTTGCCCGAAGAGATTTTAATTCACCTTATTGAGAGCCATGGCGATCTCGACAGGGCTTCAAGCGCAATCAAATGGTTTTTTCGCGCTACGCTCATTCGTACACCCAAACTTCGCTCAGCACTAAGCCACGATGGTCGCAGTCTGATCTTGGTGCATGGCGACACTCTTTCCACGCTGGTGGGAGCTCTCATCGGCTATCGCCTAAAAATTCCTGTTGCGCACATTGAAGCAGGCCTTAGATCACCCCGACTTTTGCAACCTTTTCCAGAAGAAATCACTCGTCGAGTTGTGTCTCGGCTCACACAACTACACTTTGCACCTACTGCTGAGGCCGCGCAAAATCTGCACACAGCCGGCGTTGTGGGTAAAATTGTCAATACCCACGGTAACACTTTGAAAGACGCTGTTCTGATGGCTCAACCAAGCCAAAACAAAAACACGGCCGTCCCCTACGCGCTTGCCAATTTGCACCGATTTGAAAATCTCAATTCTCAGCAGAGATGGCAAACACTGGTGCGCACGACACTCACAGCTGCCCGGAAACTTAAAGTAATTTTTGTACTGCATCCTCAAACCCGCCACCGACTGGAAAGTGACTCACAAACACTTAAAGCATTTGCAGACGCTGGTGTGGAATTGCATGACCGCCTGGCTTTTAGTCATTTTCTAGGATTATTAAAAAACGCCGAATTCTTAATTTCCGATGGCGGCAGCAATCAAGAAGAATGCTCATATCTCGGCAAACCATGTCTGCTTCTGCGAGAAGAGACTGAGCGCAACGAAGGACTTGGCGGAAATTGCCTTCTTTCCCGTTTTGATGATCGCCTCATCGACAGATTTCTCAATGATTGGGAAGAATTTCGTCAGTCACCCGAATACAGCGATACCAGTCCATCTTCGCTTATTCTGAAGACTATAATGCAAGAATGATTCAGCCGCGAATCTGCCGATTGACCTCTTAGCCCACAAACAAAATTCGACTACCCAATTTCTCAAAACCGACCCGAACTGCACGCAATTCTTTGAGCTCCTCAATAACTCTCTCCTGCCGCTCGGGATGGCACAGGAACATCAAAAAGCCACCTCCACCGGCACCAAGAAGCTTTCCGCCCCAGGCTCCTGCCTTGCAACCACGTTCATACCATTCATCGATTTGAGCTGAACTGATTTTAGAAGCGATTTCTTTTTTAAGCTGCCAACCTGCATGCAAAATCGCCCCGAGGTCAGCTGGGCTTCCACCATTTTCCAGGATGGCCTTGAAACGCCTTGCGCTTTTAGCCATTTCGCGCAGAACTTCCATTTTTGATGTTGTATTCTGATTTTGTTCTTTAAGAATATCCGACGCATTACGCGAAAATCCTGTGAAAAAAACCAAAATTGCTTTCTCCAAGTCGTAACAAGTTTTTTGTGAACATATAATAGGACTGGCAATCACCTGACCATCTGGCAAAAAGCGAATGAACTGCAATCCGCCATAGGCAGCAGCATATTGATCTTGTTTGCCAATTGGCTCTTTTAAAACATCAATCTCGATTCGGCAGGCCTCAATTGCCAAATCTTCGGCGGTCTGCGACTTTCCGAGATGTGATTTCAAAGCATGGAGCAAAGCCACAGTAAAACTACTGCTGCTCCCTAATCCAGTACCCGCAGGTATATCAGCCATTGAAATCATCTCAAGGCCTAGCTGATCAGGAGCATGCGCGGAGAGTACGGCTTTAAAAATAGGATGTTCGACTTGGTCTATACGATCGCAAATCTCAGTTTTGCTATATGACAGCCTATAGGTGGAATCAAATCGATTATTGATCGTAATGTAAACGTATTTGTCGATGGTTGTGGAAACTACGGCCCCTTCTTCATATTGATAAAATGAGGGTAAATCCGTACCCCCACCCAGAAAACTTATGCGCAGAGGTGTTCTAGCAATGATCATTGATGTACTCCTCGAAATCTTTTAATCGCTCCGGCGTGCCGATGTCATAGAATCGATCAACGACCCGATAGGCCCCAAGTTCTCTCGACTGAATGAGATCGGGCCAATAATCCTCAAGAGAAAATACACCGCTTGGCCCATTTTCAATCACGTTTCGATTCAGCCAATAGATTCCGGCATCAACAGCCGTGAAGCCTTCCTCACGACCCGCTCCTTTTTTAAAGCTCAGCACTAAATTTTCTTCGATTTTCATATTAGCTGGCACAGGAACCAACTCAGGCTTAGTCAAGGCGGCGATACATGCCCTCCAATTGCTATGCTGCAGATCTTTTGTCATTGTCGATAGGTCCAAACGGAGAAAGGAGTCTCCATTAAGCAGCCAGAAAGTCGGGGCGAGCTTAGGGAGGGCCTGACGAAGAGCTCCACCCGTACCCATAGGTTGGACCTCTTCACTAAAAGCAATTGAAAGTCCCGACACAGGGTGAATGGTAAAGTGCGAAATGATCTGCTCACCTAAGTGGGAAACAAGGAGCAGGACTTCACGAACACCTTGTTCTCGCAGGTATTGAAGCTGCCAATACAAAAATGGTTGCCCTGCAACTCTCACCATTGGCTTAGGCAAATGATCGGTGATTGGCCCCAGTCGAGTACCTTTTCCTCCGGCCAAAATCACTGCTTGCATGAATGCACTCTCTGGAGGTACTCGGCTACACTTTGGGTAACGGCCTCATCGCTTGTGAGGTTGGCGCGCCAACCTAAAGCGCTGAGCTTTGCGCTATCAAGCCAAGTGAAAGGCACATCGCTCTTCCAACCCCGGTCCTCCTGACCGTATGCAGTCACGGCTCGTGAACCAGAAAGGCGCAGAACTTCATTCACGATAAAGCGCACTTCTGTGACTCCCTGGCTGGCAAGGTTAAAAATATTTACGCGCTCTGATGAGTTACGGAAGCCGTGCCACATACCAGAGATGCAATCATCAACATGTAGATATGATTTTTTTTGTAAGCCATTTCCCAATACTCTGAGAACCGAGTCTTGAGCTTTGAGTTGCGCCACAAAGTCAAAGATGGCCCCGTGAGTGAGATTGGCACCAACAACGTTTGCAAATCGATAGATCCAGACATTGATGTCAAACTGATGAGCAAAAGCACATAGAAGAGCTTCGGCCGCAAGCTTGGACGCGCCATAAAAAGATATCGGTAAGAGCGGACCATAATCCTCAGTCGTCGGTCTTGTTTTGGCTTCGCCATAAACCGCGCTCGTGGAGGAAAACATAATTTGTTTGACAGCAGCCGCACGCATACCCGCCAGCAACTTGTAAGTGGCATAAGCACCGGCCTTCATGTCGAGATCGGTATGAATTTCACCAAGACGTATGTCTGAGTTCGCTGCAAGGTGCACAACAAGATCGTGACCTTGCAGGTTCTCGGCGAGGCGTGCGTCCGTAAGCAGGTCGTTATGAACAAAGCGAAAACGTGGATGTTTTTCAATATTCGTTAAAAATTCGCGCCTTCCCAAAATGAGGTTATCGTAAGCGGTCACAAAGTGATGGTCGTCAATCAGACGCTTACAAAGATGGCTACCGATGAAGCCGGCACCACCGGTGACAAATATCCTCATGAATTAAGACTAACGCCCCGATAATTAGACGTCCAATTCAATCTTACTGACCTAAAAACCGGTCGATGTGATCATAAGGGCAGGAGAACGCGGTGATTACTAATATATCAGGTCATCTCAGCGCGACCAAAGGCCTGATCACTCATCTCACTGAGGGTTTTGGACTATGACTGGCCCATTTGCAGGACTTCGCCACTCCAAATTGAGCATAGTTGTGCCGGTTTTCAATGAGGCTAGACAGATCACGGACAACATCGCCTTGCTCATTCGGGAAGTTGAGGAGTACTTCATAAACTTTGAGATCATTGTAGTGAGTGACGGCAGCACTGACGGCACCAATCTCAAGCTAACAATGCTCAATCATCCGGTCGTGCGTTCACTGATCGTGGGAAAAAACTTAGGCAAAGGCCATGCCGTGCGGGCTGGATTTCAAATGGCTTCGGGAGATTACATTCTCTTTATTGACGGAGGCATGGAAATTCACCCTAAAGAAATCCGCACCTTCGTAGGACTGATGGCTCTCTACAATGCTGACATCGTCATCGGTTCTAAACGCCATCCACAGTCTATGGTGGATTACCCGACCCACCGGCGATTTTTAAGTTGGTTGTTTCAACTTTTGATTCGTCGCCTTTTTGATGTCGATGTGACCGACACACAGGTGGGGATCAAACTCTTGCGAAAACCCGTGGTCGATGCGATTTTGCCGCATCTGGAAGTGAATCGTTACGGCTTTGATTTGGAGCTCCTCTCACTGGCCAAACGCAAGGGCTTTCGAAACATGCTTGAAGCTCCTGTGCGCATTGACTATTTCGCCAAAAACAGACGTCCATTTCTCTATGAACTCATACACGTCCTTCGCGTCGGTGTCTCGCTACTCAAAGATACGATTAACCTCTACCGTCGCCTTCGTCGCCTGGAAGAAAAACCTTTAGATGCTTCGCACCAAAATCACCTGAAGGCGAGCGGTGAATAAATAAATTCAAACTGACGTATTTCTTGTATTGAAATCTCATTAAAAATTCAGGTATTTTGCGGAAACATTTTTATCATATTATTTTTAAATGGTTCTATTCCTATGAAAGCGCTCGGTCGCCATATTTTAGTCGAATTTATTGGTTGCTCTGCGGAGATATTAAATGACGTTTCCGCCATCGAAAATGCCATGGTCGATGCCGCCCAGACGGCGGGTGCCACTGTTATCAATTCCACCTTTCACCATTTTTCGCCCTTTGGAGTTTCGGGCGTCGTGGTGATTCAAGAGAGCCATCTCGCAATTCATACCTGGCCTGAATTTCAGTATGCGGCTGTCGACCTGTTTACTTGTGGTGACTCAGTAGATCCTTGGATTTCTTTTGATAGCCTTAAGCGGGCTTTCAAGGCGCAAACACACTCAGCGATTGAGATGCACAGGGGCTCTTTATCGCTGCTGGAAAGAGCTGAATTTCAAACTTCTTCTGAGGTCTCTTCCAACCAAGGTAAGATTCGCAAGGAATTTAAACGCAACACTTGGTTTACAGATAGAGACCAAAACCAAGCTCTTTCTTTACGCTACGACGGCAATGTTCTTTTCAACGAGAGATCGGCTTTTCAAAACTGTCTTTGGCATCGACGACAATCTTGTTTTGCCTTTTTATGTGGCGATATTTTGTCAAAACCAATAGGTTGACGCTTTAATGCCAAAACCTTATTACCTATCGTTCATGAAAAGCCTTGAACACATTTTTG
>JAYQON010000035.1:0-26950 GCA_038144835.1 Bdellovibrionales bacterium | reverse complement strand
TAATCTTTCGACTAGTTATTCCCCACTTTAAGGAAGATTATCCACGCGTTACTCACCCGTACGCCACTAGTACAATCCCCGAAGGGACTTCCTCGTTCGACTTGCATGTATTAGGCACGCCGCCAGCGTTTGTTCTGAGCCAGAATCAAACTCTTCAATTAAAATTTGAAAATCAAATTTCGATTTAAAGCTTTGTTCTAGCGTCAATATAACATTGTATGCGAGTACAATATAATTTCCGCTATCAAAGATTAACAGTTACCAAGTTTAGAATTTCGCTTATAGAGCGAACACTAAACTGTCACAAACATGATAGCTAGCTATTTAGTTTTCAAAGAGCAAAAGCGAGAACTCAGGGTTCTATTTCAGGCACTTTTCTGGGTCAACATTTTTTCGAGAATTTTTTTTCTCGCCGAGTCATTAATTTTTGACTTCGGGTGTTGCCAGGTACGCAGTTTTATTTGCTACCCGGAAATCAGTACCAACTGAGTGAAGCGGAATATGCACGAAGGTAGTTTTAGTTGCAACAATCAAAATTGAGAATGTGTATTTTTTGACGCTTGGCGATTTAAATTCAGGAGACCTGAAAGAATCCAGATCATCTGATCTCCTCAGGAAGCCACTAGTTTAGGTATCTCCTTGGAGGCTCTATTTGTCTCTTTTATTTTTTGAAACAATCAAATGGTGGATGACAAATCCATGGAATTTGGTGGAGGCAACAGGGATCGAACCTGCGACCTTCTGAATGCAAATCAGATGCTCTCCCAACTGAGCTATGCCCCCAAATTGGCTTGGTCAGGCGATAAAATGACCAAAATACCTAGGAACGTCAAGACGATTATGCAGTGGCTCTATTGGGGCGTGAGAGCTGCTGGAGCCAAAGGCGTTCTGGTGTTGTATCGAAGCCGACAGCTTCGGCGCCGCGCAAGACAGAATCGAAGACTTTCTTTAAGATATCAAGCTCTTCGGGCTGAGCCGGGACTGCAGACATTGAATCCTCAATCGCTTCAACGACTGATAAAAGGTCAGGGGTGGTGACTACCTTTGGGAGTTTGGCGAGATCCAGACCACGCGCAGGTGCTGGCTTAAATCCAATAAGTGTCTGAGTCAGAAGGATTTTTTTACCCGAACAGAAATTGACCTGAAGGAAAGCGTGGCCATCGGAATCTATGCGAGGAATGACGTCTTCTAGTTCTGAAACAAAAAAGTTAATGGCCTTCCCATCCGTATTTTGTGAGATATGTAAAAGGTCATTTTCGGCTATCCTAGACCGCAGACCGGAGCTCTTCGCTGCGAATTCTCTAATCTGCAGGGCAAATTCTAATTTTATTTTTGAGTTTTCTGAGCGACTCATGCTTGTTCCATCGACCCCCTGAAAAGAAGACTTGAGCCCGCGGGCCGTTTTTTAGAGTATTGTCCTGTATCAATGATACGCAGTGGATTTATTCGAGACATTTTGAGTTGTGAATCCTTGCGATTTGTTTACAAATTAGACGAACTTCTGAAAGGTGAGATGAGATGTTAGTAAGTCGCTGGCAAGCCCCCGTTCTTCCAACCCGTCAACAAATGGCTCTCATGCTGGAGAGTGAGGGACTAGAACCTCAGGAAGATGTAATTCGACCGAAAGCCCCAGTCATCGATCAAAGACATCCATTTGATGAAGTTAGAATCGTGGTTTCAGGTCAATTAAAGCTCGACATAGCTGGTAATCGGCTCCTTCTGCGCAGTGGAGACCGAATACTCATTCCCGCGAATACAAAACACACCAAACAAGCTGATGGCACCGATCCATGCATCTGTCTGTTTGCCATGAAGGCCGATTAGCTCTTCATTTCACCTGAAGACTTGCGACCTTTCATCCAATCCAGGTACTGACGAATCGTCTTTTCGAATCCGCGATCAACGGGTTCATAAAAGACACGGCCTTTAAGATTGTTAGGTAGAAAGTCCATAGGGACCCAACCAGTCTCCCCATCATGAGCGCATTGGTAGCCTTTACCGTAGCCCATCGATCGATTTAAATGCGTTCGCGATGACCGAAGAGCCATAGGGATTGGCTGCGTTCCGCTCTCCTCCACAACTTGCTTGGCTAGGTTCAGCGCTTGATACGAGGCATTGGACTTGGGCGCGCAACTCAAGTAGGTCACAACTTGCGCTAGATTGATTGCTGCTTCGGGAAGTCCAACCAACTCCACCGCCTGCAAACCTGAAACAGCTAAAGAGAGAGCTCTGGGGTCAGCGTTACCTATGTCTTCGCTGGCTAAAATGACCAGACGTCGAGCAATAAATACTGGATCCTCTCCACCTGCTAACATACGCGCCAAATAATAAATGGCTGCATCCGGGTCACTGCCTCGGAGGCTCTTGATAAAAGCCGAAATACAGTCATAGTGTTCGTCGCTTTTCTTATCGTATCGAAGAGTGGGTTCTTGTAAAATTTCAGTCAGGGCCTCTGGATCCAACGGCGGGCTGGCGGAATGCAGATGTGCCGCCAACATCTCCAAGGCAGCAAGCATTTTACGGGCGTCTCCATCAGCATAAGTCAACAGAGCCCCTCTTCCCTCCGCCGTAAAAGCAACTTCAAGATCGATTTTGACTTCATTGCAGGCGCGTTCGAGGATTTCGGCGAGCGCTTGATCCGACAAGCGATTGAGTACAATGACTCGCGCCCGACTCAGAAGGGCGGAATTCAATTCATAGCTTGGATTTTCTGTCGTAGCGCCGATCAGGACAAAGTCACCGGCTTCAGTGAAAGGAAGCAAAACGTCTTGCTGAGCTCGGTTCAGACGGTGAATTTCATCTATGAAAATCAGCGTGCGACCATGACCCTGAAGACGCCGATAATGCGCTCCTTCACCCAATTCACGAATTTCTTTTGCTCCAGTCTCCACGGCATTTAGGTTAATAAACTGCGCCCCACTACCTTCAGCCAAAAGTCTAGCTAAGGTTGTCTTTCCACACCCCGGTGGGCCCCAAAAAATTAGATTAGGGAGTTGGCCCGGCACATTGAAAAACGGTTGGAGCGCCCTAAAGACGTGTTCCTGGCCGCGAAATTCGGCCAACTGACGCGGTCTTAACCTTTCAGCCAAAGGTTGACCGCCAAAGCTTTGCCCCATTGTCTCAAAAAGATCCATGCCCTAGGTCTAACTATAAGCCAAGGGCATGGCAAGAGTCTCAATTCACGGCGATAATGAGCCGAGAATGGTTTTATCAAAATATAGGAGCCTGGAATGCCCAGCCCAATGACAAAATTAGGTTTGGCCTTTGTCATAATGACATCTCTTTTAGTCAATTCGTGCGGGGGCAAAACCGGAAGGTCTGCCAGTGTCTCCATGGAAATTAACCCCAAATCACCGATTGTAATTACGGCTGATACAGCTCTTCATAAGGCCCCTTGGTTTTTATTCAAAGTGACAATGACCAATAGTTCGGATGTCAACCTGCGGATTATCGCGCTGGTCTTAGAAATTTCAATCTCCGATAACTTCGGTCAGGTCTTGACAGGCGAATTGGGCCTTGTCGGTTCAGACCTCAACTCCGTTTACTCGACCGATACCCGAACATGCACTTACAGTGACTTGGGGCTCATCGGACCTGGTGAAACTAAGGAATTATTTGCCACAAACGTGGGTGATGCCGGCTGCCCCACCAACTTTCCCTTTAATTTTGTGGCCGGGGGACTTCCTCGTAACAAAGATATTAAGTCATTTCGTTATAGGATTAAGGCAACACCACAAGGCTGGTTTAGTCAAACTCAGTCTAGCGTTGACGGCAGCGGCAATACGATTACGCGAGAAGTGGTATTGGATCGGTTTACTGGGTTCAAAGTCTTTCACACCCAATAAACCTTTCGTTTGGCCTTGATAGCTATCCGCCTTTGCTAGCCTTAAACTTTAATTAGACTTAGTTCGCTGCCGTTTTTGTTCCCTGATCCACGCCCAAGATTCTTGGAGTCATAAAGACGAGTAGTTCATTCTTGGAGCGTTGAAACGATCGACTTTTGAATAACCAGCCGAGAATGGGAATGTTTCGCAGAACCGGGATACCCGTATTATTATCGAGCTCATCGCTCGTAAAAATACCACCGATCACGGCCGTTTGACCGTTGCGAACCAAAACCTTCGTTTTGGCAAAGCGCTTATTGATCGGGCGCGCCTGAAGCTCATTGTCGACCACAGCCCCTAGGAACTCTCGCGTAACTTCCATATCCATGATCACGCTTCCATCAGCTGTGATCTGAGGGGTCACAGACAGTTCCAATTTAAACGGATTGCGGGTGCTTTGCTTGGTTACCGTGGAGGTCTGCTCATTACGGCTCGAAATCACCGTCACGTTCTCCCCTTCTTGCCGAATCGTAGCTTTTTCACGATTCATCGTAGAGATTCTGGGCGCCGATATCACCTTAGCAAGAGAATCTCGCTCGGCCAGAGTTAAAGCTGCTGAGAGGTCACCAAAAAAGTCTAAGACCCCTAAGCCCAAGCTCATATTGAAAGGCTGAGCCCGTGAGAAGTCTGCGCTCAGGCTTGATGATGTCGTACGTAGAGTCAAATCGATTGGCGCTCCTTCGAATCCACCGCTTGAGCTGATCGTTTGAGGCACTCCCATTTGCGACCAATTCACCCCAATAAAACGATCAAAGTCTTCCTGAGCCTCGACAATTTTACTTTCAATGGAAACCTGAGATGGCGCTACATCCAGAGTTTTAACTAACTTGGCTATTCGATTCACCGCATCTTCTTTGTCTGTCACTACGATGGTATTGGTGCGATTATCCGCGATCACCTTACCTTCTTTTGAAAGAAACGGTTGCAGATTTTTAACCAGTTCTTCGAGATTAGCATAACTCACAGCCATCACCTGAACCAACGACGGGACAATGGCTTTCTGGGCTTCCATAATCTTGTTGGCTGCTTCTGTTTCTTCCTTGAGAGCCTTGAGAGTACTTATGCGCAATACGTTTCCTTGCCGTACATAACCCAAAGCTTTGCTACGCATAACAGTGACGAGCGCCTGGTCCCAAGGAACTCGGCGAAGTTTGAGAGATATCTTGCCGCCAACATCATCAGAAATCACGATGTTAGCACCGCTCTCCTCAGCTAAAAAATTGACCACATCACGAACATCGGCATCTTTGACCTGCAATGAAATGGGGCGACCATAAAATTTCTGATTACCAGTCAAAAATTCATCGAGAGTGCGAGCGGCCAATGCCGTCTCTCGAACGGGAGTGCGGCTTGCACTCGCAACCTCAGTAGAAGCGGAGGGAGCTTGAGCCACAGGCGCAGGTGTAGGTGGAATTACAACTAGAGAATTTCCCTCTTGTTGGACCATAGGCTCTCCGACCGAGGTCGCCCCCAACTGCACAACGATTCGCGCTGTATCCGAACCCTTTGATTGGTAGGCGTTAATCCCAGCAATGCGCGTTCCGAAGTCAGACATCCTGTAGGGACGTTGCAATTGGGCCGGTAAAACAACTCCCGCCAGCTCAATGACAAATTGATTGGTGGCTGAATTCATGCGTGTCTGATAGGTGATTGGAGAGGAAGCCTCAATAACAACTGTTCCTCCACTTGAATTGGCTACATAACGTATGTCTGTGATTTGATGCTTACCGGTCGACTCAGTCTGGGAAATTGGGGATTTTTTTTGCTCAATAAGTTCCTCGATGGGCTCCTCAACCGAATCGTCATTCGAGGGTGGGACAGGTTTATTTTCTGCGACGATTTCTTCTTCTAACTCCTCTTCTGGAGCGCTTTTTCCTTCAACAGTGTCTTCACTGGCTACCGTTTCCTCGGCGTCCTCTTTATCTAGCTCAGCCTCAAGATCGTTTTCTGTATCTCCGTCCTCATCTTCTGTAGCTTCGCCACCTTCATCATCGAGGCCCGCAGAATCTTCATCGCTGATCGGCCCCTCGTCAAAATTATCAAAAGTGCCTGGCGAAGAGCAGGAAGTTAGAGCCATTGAAAAGTTCAACATCAGAAAGATGCAGACTAAGACGCGTATCATCCGTGACACCTCGTATAGAAATCCTGTCTATATTAAATCAGAATCAGCGCTCGATGCGAAGCACTCTTGTGCGATAAATCGTACCGTCACGTTTGGGAATAGCCTCGACCACGACCACTTCACCCTCACGAATCGCAGCAATGTAGCCATTTCGACTCCCAATACTTTCATCACGACCTAAGACCAAAACCTCCTGGTCTGGGTCCATAAACATCGCCTTAGGTTCCTTCACGTCCCACATAATTCCCACCAAGCGTAATTGCTCGAGATCAAATCTCTGCGCTGGCGAAAGAGTGCGAGGCGCCGAATCGCCACCCTCAGTCGGGATAACTTCGGCATACGGTTGAAAAGGGTCTCTTCGGTTAACAAGGTCGTAAATAAAGGGTTCGAGAAACTCCTGGACAGTGGAAACGCTAGAGTGAGCTGCTTCTTCCGTTAAAGTTGGGGCAGACTCTATGGGTTGCACAGAGCCTGTGCTCGACTCTGCTCCAGCTTGAGGAATATTCGCAGCAGGTGCAGCCGATTCATTCTCCTGGGCAATGGATCGAGACATCCAACTTAACGAAAGCAAAAATGCACATCCGACAGTGAAAACCGAAACCCCGACGAAAGCCACAATTTGAATTAAATCCTGCCGCCTCATTGATTCGCACCATCTGGTTTTGTTGATCCGCGGTACCGAAATGCAACGATGTCGGCCACGAATTTAACCATGGCCGGATCTTCGCCGCGAGCGTCGCGCAAATGGCTCAGATTAAAATTTCGTAAAACAAGGATTTGATTCACTTTGGTCAAATTAGACAAAAACACCATGTGCTGCATAAAACTTCCATTCATCTCAACAGACACTGTGAGCTCCTCAAACTCACTTGCTGATGGAGAAATTTCTTGAGTCTTAGGCATTATTGATGCGAGGGAGGAACCCGCCACTTTGGCTTCATTGGAAACAATACGCATAAGATCAGACACTTTAAAATTTTCTGGGATCATGCTGAGGAGCCGCATGATCATTCCACCCCGCTCAGCTGCGACACTTTTATAAACGGCAGCCCGATCAAGTTTTTCTTGATCGTTTTGAATTTGTTTTTGCGTTTGCTGAATTTGGTCTTTGAATGAGGCAATTTGATTTTTTTGATTTAAACCAGCATCAAAAAATAAAAAATAATAGAATGCCGCAATCGCGACCCCAAGGAGTAGCGCTCGACCCATTGTCAATCGGTTGACCACCTCGACGAAATTCATGGTCTGACCTCGACTTCGGCGGTGAATTCAAAGTCACGCATGGTTCCTACCTGTCGTCCAGGAATTCCTACTTCCTGATTTTTTACCACAATGACTTCGTTAAGGTAGGCACTATCTTCTAGCCGTTTCACGAACTCAGAGAGGTCCTCAGTGGTGAGCGCACCTCCACGAAAAACGAGTTGGCCTTCTTGTAATTTTTCTTTACTTGAAGTGAATGAAATTTCTTTCAGCCAAACTCTCTCCAGAATCGCACTCTGCATGAAATCAAGGGTTTTAACTTCGCGTAAGCGCAGATTGGAAAGTAACTTCAGGATCTTAAGCTTGTCGGTGAAACTCTGAGCCTCGGCTTCAACATCCTTTATGCCCTCGACTTCTTGTGCTTTAACTTGAGCTGCCTGTTGCAACTCTGAAAGTTGGTTCTGAAGGCTCACAACTTCTTGGTTTAAAGCATCGATGGATTGATTTTCGTAGATAATGAGCATCAGCACCGAGGCCGCCAATACCAGCAAACGGACAATGGCATTTTTTGTGTCTTCACCCGAACTCTCGGCCATAAAAGTTTCGCTGGCCTGGGTGTCTCCGACTTTATTCCTAAGAAGATTGACTTTAATCATGCGTCGCCCACCGCTCTTAAGCCCAATCCCACTGAAATAGCAGCAAAATCGCGAATTTCAGCCACGTATTGAGGCGATAGGGAACTCTCATGCACCTTAATACCTCTGAATGGATCGAACGCCTCAAAATTTAGCTTAGTATGTTGGGCCAGAGAATTTATGAGACCAACCGTACGAGAGGCCCCGCCGGTCACTAAACACTGTTGTAGAGGCAAACCAGGAGTGGTGTTCACAAAGAAATCAATACTGCTTTGAACCTCTTCAGCAACAAGTTCATGGGTGCTTTGAATGATCTTGGATACCTCTTCGGGCGCAGCCTGTCCTGTACATGCGGAAATCTTCATGGCTTCGGCTTCTTCCAAACTGATACCCATGGATTTGTGAATCTCACTCGTGTAAGTCAGACCTCCGACCGGTATGTCGCGACAAAAAATCAGTTCTCCATTTTCAAGAACCACAAAGTTGGTCACACTTGCGCCGACATTCATAAGGGCAATTGTCTGGCCTTTTTGAGGTCCCCAATTGTGCAGAAAAGTATTAGCTAAGGCAAAACCCGAAACGTCAATCACCGAACATTGCAAGCCCGCGCTTTGAACTATATCTTGATACAACAAGGCTACATCTTGGCGTGCGGCAACCAATAAAATGTCCATAACCTCAGGGCTGGAATTGAACTGCTTGAGGATTTTAAAATCAATATTCACTTCGTTAATGTTAAACGGGATATATTGCTCTGCCTCCCAACGGATTTGGCCGGCAACGAGTTTTTCATCCATGTGCGAAATTGCAATTCTTTTGGTGATCAATGATGATCCCCATAACCCAACGGCAGTCGCCTTTCTCTTGATTTTTCCACTCTCCACAACAGTCTTGAGAACTTCTGAAATGGCTGCTGGGTCGGTGACTTCGCCTCCCGTGATCGCTCGTGGAGGCGTTGGCAAGACCGTGAAAGACATCAAAGTCGCGCTTCGACGCGAAATATCTAGCTCCGCAACCTTAATGTTGGCTGTCCCAATGTCGAGTCCTATAAGTTTTTTGGACTTGAAAAACATGATATTTTTGCCTCGGCGCAGTAAGACTTTGTCCCTATTAAAATTAAATAGGACCGTCAAAACCTTGTCAATTGACCGAGGTCGAGTCTGGTAGAAACAGACCTATGTACCAAAGACCGATATCAGATCCGCCCAATATGTAGATCAAAGCAGCTAAGGCAATATAAGGACCGAATGGTATGACTGACTTAAGACCAGCTTGTGATCGAAAAGCCAGACTTAAGCCTATAACACTCCCAATAATGCTAGAGGCAAGAACAACAAAGGGAACCGCTTGCCAACCCAGTACGGCACCGATCCAAGCCAAAAGTTTGATATCACCTCCGCCCATCCCCTCCTCTTTACGCAAAATCAAGTAGAGATAAGCGATAAGCCATAAAAACCCACCACCGAGAAAAACGCCAGCTAGAGCAGGAAGGAATTCACGCTCAGGATTGAGTGCCGCCCCAGCCAACCCTATGAGAATTCCCGATAAGGTGAATACGTCGGGCAAAATCATGTGATCAAAATCTATAAAAGACACAACAATTAGGCCCCACGCCATAAGCAGGTACTCTACGGTCAAAAAACTGTATCCGAAGTTCCAGACGATCGCTGCGAAAACACAAGCTGTGATTATCTCCACCAAAGGATACCGCCCAGAAATAGGTGCGGAGCATGAACGACAACGCCCACGCAATACCAACCACGATAGAACAGGCACGTTATCGTACCAGGCAATTGGCCGTGAGCAATATGGACACCGGCTGCCTGGCCAAACAACACTTTCTCCTCGCGGCAAACGTAAAATAACCACATTGGAGAAGCTGCCCCACAGCAAACCAAACACAAATGCTAAAGTAGCTTCAACCCACATCTTTCCTCTTAAAAAGTAATGTTGCGAGCACCACACAAACAGCAAACCAAGAAAATGCGTACGTCAAAGAGAGCATTTTTGCATAGCCATCCAAAGGTACATCATAAATAACGAGAGACTTCCAGTTGAGACGTTCAAGGTTTGGCAAGAAGGTACTGACTAACCAAGAGACCGGTACCAAAATACCGCCTTGGCTTTTTTGAGCGAAAAAGGAAAGGCTTGACTGCCAATGGCCGATTAAAAAAAGACCCACTGAAAAACATACGACCAGTAATGGTTTGGTAAACATAGAAAAGACCAAGGTAAATCCCAAGAGAACCATGGCTTCTGCCAATAAGCCCAGAAGTACAAGCCCCAAACGGACATTAACCGAAAGTCCCAGACCTAAAAAAATCAAAGTCAAAACCACTGCCAAACCAAGAATCATCGTTAGAATCAATAACCCCAAACCCAGAGCCTTGCCCAATATAAATTGAAGGCGGCTAATGGGACGCACGAGAATCGTGAGAATGGTTTTTTTTTCGATTTCTTTGGAAACTAGATTACTTCCTACAAAAATAGCCAAAACCACAGCAGAAAGATGTATCGCCGACAGACCAAAATTTGCAGAAATTCTAGCTTGTTCGGCAAAGCTCAGCTGTCCAAGCGCGAGGCTCAAACCAATCAGTAAAATTGCAAAGAGCAAAAGAGCATAAAGAATACGATCTCGAATGACTTCTTTGTAGGTGTTAACAGCCAGGACCCATATAGGTCTCATGCTACTCCACCCGAGCGCAACGCCATACGGACGAAAATTTCTTCGAGGGAAAGACGGTGTCGACGAACTTCAAGAACCGTTGCTCCCGCGCTAAGAATTTCCCTAAGACTGCTTTGCACATCATCCTGAGAAGAGATTCTGCGGGACTGTTTTTGCCCGCCCACAAGATAGATAATTTCAAAATCCACGCCGCTTCGATCAAGGAGAGCTTCTGTAGTGCCCTCATAAAGACAAGTACCCCCTTTGATCACAACCAAGCGTTCGCAAAGGCGTTCGGTGTCATGCATTAGATGGCTGCTGAAAAATACTGCCGTGCCTCGCTTTGCAGTCTCCTGAATAATTTCGGCTAGAGCCAAACGACCATCAGGATCGAGCCCCGACATAGGCTCATCTAAAATGACAATTTCAGGGTCATGAATAAGAGCCTGAGCCAAACCAATTTTTTGTAACATACCTTTCGAATAATTGCGTAGTAAGCGGTCTTTAGCAAAGTCCAGGTCTACTCGCTTCAAAAGTTGGCCAATTTTATCACGCAGCACACTTTTGTTCCAAGAGGCCGAGAGGTTGGCGTAAAATTCTAAGAATTCGATTCCGGTAAGATGTTCGTAAAAATAAGGTCTCTCAGGAAGAAATCCGATTCGTTTTTTAGTCTCGACGGCAAGAGGCTGACCAAAAAAAAGCACTTCTCCAGAATCCGCATAATCCAGCCCCAACACACATCGCATCGTTGTGGTCTTACCGGCACCATTAGCCCCTAAAAAGCCAGTAACTTTGCCTGCAGGAACACTAAAATCCAGTCCCCGTAACACTAGAGTTCGACGAGGTATAAATCCTTTTTTATAGGACTTAGTCAGACCCGAAACTTGCAATAGATTCATAGAGAGTTGACACTAAAGTCACCTTGTTTACGTTTCTTTAATGCTAAAACGAAGGCTTTAGCCGCGTCACTCTCGGTTATACAAGGGATAGAATAATCGACGCAACTGCGTCGAATCCCAAAAGAGGCTTCTATGGACGTTCGTCCAGATGTCGTATTGATAACGAACGCAACTTGCCCAGAACGAATACGGTCAACACAGTGAGGACGTCCCTCATGAACTTTTTTAACTGCCTCGCAGTCGATGCCCCTGTCTTTAAGATACTCAGCCGTCCCTCGTGTGGCCGACAGACTAAATCCCATCTCTTTAAGGTCCCGGATAAGATGCACGAGTTCATCTTTATCCTTTTCTCTCAGTGATAAAAAAACTTCGCCCTCAATTGGCAGTTGCAGACCACAAGAAATTACCGCTTTTAAAAGAGCTTCGGGATAATCTGGCCCTCGCCCCATCGTCTCTCCCGTGGATTTCATCTCTGGCCCAAGGATAGAGTCGGCTTCGGGAAATTTTTTAAAGGGAAAAACAACACCCTTAACACTCACGCCACGAAGATTATGCCAATCATAGCGATCAGGTCTTACTTCATTGGCAGTTAATCCAAGAATACCTCTGACTCCTAAGTCAACCAATGGAATGCCGGTGGCTTTGGCTATAAAAGGAACACTGCGCGAGCTGCGCGGGTTTGCTTCAAGCATAAAGATCTGATCATCTTTGACAGCCAGTTGCAGATTCAAAAATCCGAGCACTCCTAAACGCTCAGCCAATTGTCGGCTCAAATCCTCTATCATGGAACAGGTTTCAGTTTTGAGCCTTTGAGGCGGGACCACACCCATGCTATCACCGCTATGTACTCCAGCGGCTTCGATATGCTCGATGATGCCTCCAACTATAACCCAATTCGGACCGCGCACAAGATCCACATCGACTTCCAGTGCCCGATCAAGAAATTGATCCATGAGACACGGGGACTGTTTGGACATGTAGGCGCCATGACGGTCGAAGTAGGCTTTGAGCTCTTCCGGAGATTCAACAATCTCCATACGTCGGCCTCCCAAAACATAACTCGGGCGACAAATAATCGGATATCCGATTCGCTCGCCTACCTCCTGCGCCTGTTCAAGGTTTGCAGCCATACCTGAGCGCGGGATTTGGAAATTGAGCTCTTGGCAGATCTCGATGAACTGAGCACGATCCTCAGCCAAATCAATAGACTCTACCGATGAACCTAAAAGCTTTTGACCAGCCTCAACCAGACGGCGAGCCAGATTGATCGGAGTTTGCCCACCAAGCTGAGCCACAAAACCTTGAGGTCGAATGAAACGCAAAATCTCAATTACATTCTCGAAGGTCAGAGGCTCAAAGAAAAGAGCGTCAGAAGTGTCATAATCCGTCGACACAGTCTCTGGATTTGAATTAATCATTGCCACTTTCAAGCCATTTCTCTGAAATTCGCGGACACTGCGAACGCAGCTGTAGTCAAATTCAACGCCCTGACCGATACGATTTGGACCACTGCCTAAAAGCGCAATCATCGGCCCAGCCAAGGTTGTTGGCGATTGAGGGCTATGATACGTCGAATAATAATATGGAGTTTCTGAATGAAATTCTCCGGCGCAAGTATCGACCTGGAAAAAGGCGGGAACAATATCATTTTGCCATCTGCGAGCCTGAATTTTATCAATGGGATCCTTCGACCAGTGTGCAATAGCTGCGTCAGAAAAACCCTTCTTTTTAGCTTCGCATAAAAGATCCGCCGATAGAGTTTCCCCCGAGAGACGGCTCTCAAAACGCACTATGTCTTCAACTTGCTCAAGAAACCAAGGATGAATTTGAGTTTTTGATTGCACTTCTGCAACACTTAACCCCTCACGAAAAGCTTGAAAGACCTGATACACACGCTTGCTATTGGGATAAGCAAGAAGTGCATCATCCAGAATCACTGGCGTCGCGCCGATTTCATTTTCTTCCAGAGCAAGCAAAGCCTTTTGGAAGGATTCTTTGAATGTGCGACCAATAGCCATGACTTCGCCCACACTGCGCATTTGAGTGGTCAGCGAATCTTTAGTGCCCTGAAATTTTTCAAAAGCAAAACGCGGAATTTTTGTCACCACATAGTCAAGAGCGGGTTCATAGCAACAAGGAGTAGTTCCCGTAATGTCATTGCGTAATTCCTGCAGCTCGAAGCCCACAGCCAGTAAAGCGGCAATTTTGGCTATTGGAAACCCCGTGGCTTTACTGGCCAACGCCGAAGAACGGCTTACACGTGGATTCATCTCAATCACTACCCGCTCACCGGTGATTGGGTGAACCGCAAACTGGATGTTTGCTCCTCCAGTCTGCACTCCCACAGCCTCAATGATCTTTCGCGCTTCATCACGCATCGCCTGGTAGGCTACGTCCGAAAGCGTCTGCTGGGGAGCCACCGTAATGCTATCACCTGTGTGCACTCCACAAGGATCAAAGTTTTCAATAGAACAAATCACTACGAAAGTGCCCGCTTTGTCGCGCATGACCTCAAGTTCGAACTCTTGCCAACCAAGTATACTTTCTTCGACCAAGACTTCAGAGGTTGGGCTTTCATGCAGGGCCTGAGCGATTTTGGCTTGGTACTCTTCTAAAGAGTAGGCTATACCACCACCGCCGCCACCTAGAGTGAAATTGGGTCGCAATATCAGCGGAAATCCCAAGGCCTCTGCCACACGCATACCTTGCTCATAAGTCCGGACCATCTCACTTTTGGGATATTTTGCACCTAAAGAGTCTAAGATCGCGCGAAATTTTTCGCGATCCTCAGCTGCCCGAATAATTTCGGGAGTCGCTCCCAGCATCTCAATATCGAGTTCACGCAAGATACCGGCACGGTCCAGATCGAGAGCCAAATTCAATGCTGTTTGCCCACCAAGAGTGGGTATGATGGCTTGAGGTTGTTCTCGGCGCAGAATTTTTTCGACATAGGGTACTTGAAGAGGCTCGATGTAAACTTTGGTGGCGATTTCCGGATCAGTCATTATCGTTGCCGGATTTGAATTGATGAGGATGACTTCCAAGCCTTCCTGCATCAGCGCCTTGCACGCCTGAGTTCCTGAATAATCAAATTCACAGGCTTGACCGATAACGATGGGGCCACTGCCGAGAATGACCACTTTCTTCAAGTTTTGTTTTCTTGGCACGTCAGATCCTTAGCTTAGACTCGTTGGAATAAATCTGGTGTATATCTAAATGCCGATACTGTTCATATTTACTTCTCATTTTGAACAGACGGGCAATCAGATCTTCTCGTCCTTTTGCTTGCTCCTCATCAGGAAGTTTATTTACCCTTTTGACTTCTTTGAGAACAAACTTGCTGACAGATGATGGGTGAAAACAAAACGAATTTGAAAATACAAATCCCCCATCGTGAGGAATCAGACGAGCTTCAAAATACTCATCTCGGTTAAAGCCCTGAGTGATCCGCGACTGCCTTATGACATATTTAAAGTTGGTAAACAAATCACGGATGTAAACGTCATCTCCTTTAAGTTTGAGAAACTCAAACAGGGAATGACGAGAATTGCGCAGATTCAAATACATTAAGCGCTCTTGATCATTAAACGAATAGCTTGGATCATCCAAGACCATCTCAATCGAGACTCGTCCAGAATTTTCCATTGGTCTGGTAAAGAGATACCAATCCGTAAACTGTGCCATTTTTAGTTCAAAATCATTACTCGTTTCATCAAAAGTACCAGCCCGCTCAAAAAAATCTTCTTTAGCTGCCTGCACTTCGGGCATATAGCGAGAGCCCGTGTAATGCTGCATTAACCGCTCGATCAAGGGTTCGTAGTTCATAAGATCTGCCTTAAGAAAAAATCAAAAAGCTCGGCTCCTTCATGAGGACCGGGATGACTTTCTGGGTGAAACTGGACACTGAAGGCTTTGCGAGTGGGATCGTAGATACCAGCGACAGTGTTATCGTTTAAATTCACGTGCGTTACTTGAACGGTTTTGGGAAGAGACTCTAGTTTAACTGCGTAGCCATGATTTTGGCTACTCATATAAATTTTATTCAACAATGAATCTCTAATAGGATGGTTGCACCCACGATGACCGAACTTAAGCTTAAATGTTTCTCCACCCAAGGCTCGACCTAAGATCTGATGACCCATACAAATTCCAAAAATGAATTTCCAACCCAGGAGTTCCTTTACGGTCTGGGGAGCCACTTCGACATCGGCTGGGTCCCCGGGACCATTAGAAAGCAGAATTGCATCCGGGTTATAAAGGCGAATTTTTTCAGCTGAAGTGCGCGAGGGAAATAAACGGATTTCTGAGCAGCGGCGCTTAAGTTCACGTAGAGTGTTAGTTTTGCAGCCTAAGTCCAACACCGCCACACGAGGTCCTTTGATGTTCTCACCGATTATCGTTTCTTCCTCACGACGAGAAACAGCAAAGACCCAGTCACGATCGGCGGTCTTTTTTTTCGCGATTAAATCTTGTGCTTTTTTTGTTGCCTCATCAGAAGACGAAGCCTGAACCAGTGCCCCCCAAAGGGTGCCCCGGTCACGCAGCTTAAGCGTTAGTCTGCGGGTGTCTACATCAGTAAGGATGGGAACTCCATGACGGCCTAACTTGTCCAGCCAAGAACGCTCTCGCTTAGATCTCTGTATTTCTAAGCAGACAAAACCCTCGATCCAAATTTTGGATGATTCCCAGTATTCATCGTTCTCACCGTAGTTTCCCTGCTGAGGTGCAGTTAAAACTAAAATCTGGCCAAAATAGGAGGGGTCAGTGGCCATTTCTTCATAGCCGGAATGGCCCGTATTGAATACAACTTCTCCGGCGCGTTCGACACACTTTTCGCCCTGCCAAAGCCCGGAGAAGATATCCCCTGACTCCAACACGAGAAAACCTTTAACTTTGCTCACTTAGTTTGAACCTCTACACCGAGCATCAAAGACATCAACGAAGCTCTGACAAACACTCCATTGGTCACCTGATCGAGAACCTTGCAACGCTTATCATTCAGAACAAAAGCTGAAAATTCGATACCCTTAATCACCGGGCCGGGATGCAAAAGTATTCCATCAGGGCGAAAATGCTTCAACTGATCACCGCCGATTCGGTAGCTCTCACGGTATTCAGCCATAGAAAAGCCGATATCAGCGCGTTGATGCCGTTCTTTTTGTACTCGAAGACCCATCACAACTGTTGCCCACTGCACGCCTTCATTCAGATTAGAAAAGCTGCGGACATCCTTCCAGCTTTCATTTTTAGGTTCGAATTCTTCTGGAGCACAGTAAGCGATTTCAGCGCCCAAGCGCCGAAGAAGCATCAAGTTAGAGTTCGCTACACGGCTATGTAAAACGTCTCCCACAATCAGAATTTTTTCGCCTTTTACCTGACCACGGCTTTCTAAAATTGTGAATGCGTCTAAAAGGGCCTGCGTCGGATGCTCTGAAGCACCGATGCCGCCATTGATCACAGGGCAAGGAAGCTCCCTAATTACCGCATCAGCATCTAGGTTAGTATTGTAGCGTACGACCATGAGGTCTGGCATCATCGCAGCGATGTTACGAAAAGTGTCTTCTAGCGTTTCACCTTTGGAAAGAGATGCGACTTGTGGGTTATCTAGGCTCAGACTACGAACACCTAACCGGCAAGCTGCAATTTGAAAGCTCATTCGCGTCCGGGTACTAGGCTCAGAAAAAACTAAAGCCACAACCTTTTGTTGGAGAGCCTCTGGCCCTACAAGCAAGTGGTCAAAACGCTTGCGTGCTTGAAACTCTTTTTTGAAAAGGACTGCCCGAGAGAATATTTGCTCGATATTTCTCTCAGAAAGCTGCTCTGAGGTAAGGAAGGATTCTCCAACAATGGACATCGCTAGAGAATGTATAAAGGGACTTAGAGGGTGTCAATGGACCGTTCTTAAAATCCGCTCCCAACGCAAACGCGGCCAAGAACGAACCTGACCAGCCTCTATCCATTCAAAAGAAATCCAAATTAACCCCAATCGAGCCTCGATGAGCTCGATAGGCACAGAGTCCCAAACGCGTGAATCATCCAGTTCGGAACGCCTGTCGTTTAAAAGATACACATGCTGCGGAGGCACAATAACCGGTTTGAGCTGCGCGTCCCTTGCAATACCATCTCCTGACACCGAGGGCCTACCGTTCACAACTAATTGTCCATTGGGAAACTCAACACGATCACCTTCCAATGCTACCACACGCCGCATACAGATTCGCTCTTTACTGTTTGGGCAACGAAGCACGACCACTTCACCGCGCTCAAGGTGACGAACTCTCCACTTAAAGCCCACAAGAAAGTCGCCGGGCAAAACTGAGGGCGACATCGACGATCCGGACATAGCATAAGATGAAAACAAAAAAAACCGCATCAGAATCGCCAACAAGAGTAGGGCACCAAAAGACTGGAGCGCATACCGCAGGAAAAAACGAGCCTGCTTTTTATTTGATTCGACACTCATTATTTTATCAATTCAGACTATGAAAAAACCTTGCCCATCTGAGCTTCAAAGGATTGCACAGAAAAGGTAGAAACGGCAAAGTTTCATCGCAACTCAACCATACAAACAAGGCTTTGCCCAACAGATGATCTTTGGGGAGAGATCCCCAGTATCGGCTGTCTTTGGAGTTGTCCCGATTATCTCCCATCACAAAATATTGACCCTCAGGGACTTTGACCGGACGATCAAAGAACCGTGGAGCTCCTTTAGTGAGCAAGATGCGATGATTAACTCCAAGTAGGCTTTCTTCAAAAAAATCGTATTCAGAAAAACTGCCACCAAGGTCAGACTCTTTAATCGGATAATAAGGTTTTTGCGAAGCCTTCTCTTCGGTCACGGGGAGAATCTTAGCCTCAAGTTTTTCCCCATTGATCTTTAAAAAACCATCTGGATCAACTTCCACAGAGTCTCCAGGCAATCCGATGACTCTTTTGATCATGAAATACCCATCGTCTTCTACAGAGCGAAAAACCACGATATCTCCCCGTTTCGGCGTAGAAATTTCGACTAGTGGCTTTTTCGTAAAGGGTATCCGCACAGCATACGCAGACTTATTTACAAGAATATGATCATGCACCAACAATGTAGGGATCATACTGCCTGAGGGGATCACGTAGGGTTCAAAAAGCAACCAACGAAAAGTCAGAATGGCAAGCACCGCAAAAGTAAAGGATCCAAGGCCCTCACCAAATTTGGCTTTCTTTTGCACTTGTGATTTACGGTTAGTGTTGTCGTTGGCTGCCATAAATCCTCGTATTTCTTTTAATTGACTGCATGAAACAAACGCTTCCACCGAATGGTGAGAGGATTGCACAGAAAGGTCAGAACAGGCAACGTGCTTTCACAACTTAACCATACCAATGAGGCACGCCCTATCAAATAATCCCTGGGTACAAAACGGTAGGAGTCTTCCCAAAAACGACTATCCTGAGAGTTATCCCGATTGTCACCAAGCACCAAATATTGACCGTCTGGAACCGAGACTGGGCCAAAAGCAGCCTCCATAGACGTTTCTTTGCGCAGAATGACTGAATAACGCTTTCGCTCTAAATGCTCTTCCCAATGCACGTAAAGAGCACGACCACCAACATTCTCGTCACCGGGAAAATCTGAATCTCGCAACCACAGAAACTCATCTTTCAAGTCCTGAGGAATGGTCTTTTCAACTAATTTTTCATTTAAATACAGATGACCATTTTCATAAACAACTCTGTCCCCGGGCACTCCGATCACTCGTTTGATGATATACTTATTTTTGTCTGACGGAGATTTGAAAACCACAACATCTCCACGTTGTGGGTGATTCCAATGCACAAGCCAACGCTCACTGAATGGTACACGCAAACCAAAAATAAGTTTATTTACAAAGATATGATCGTTGACCAGCAACGTGGGTTGCATACTGGTGCTTGGGATAACATAAGCTTCGAATAAGGCCCACCGTACAAATAACGCCAAAGCAATTGCCAGGACAAAAGAGCCCGGCCCTTCCGTCCAAAATCGACGCTGAAACAAAGGCACTAGTCTTCCACCTTCAAAATAGCTAAGAAAGCTTCTTGCGGCACTTCCACTTGACCAATAGCTTTCATGCGCTTTTTTCCTTCCTTTTGTTTTTCAAGAAGTTTGCGCTTACGACTAATGTCACCGCCATAACATTTGGCCGTAACATCTTTACGAAGAGCTCCCAGAGTCTCGCGTGCTACGATTTTGGCACCGATGGCTGCTTGAATCGCCACCTGGTACTGCTGCCGAGGGATGAGTTCTTTCAGCTTTGAGGCCAAAGCTCGACCACGTGCTGCCGCTTTTGACCGATGGACCATCACCGAGAGAGCATCAACCGGTTCACCGTTGATAAGGATATCCATTTTAACCAGATCTCCAGGTTCAAAACCAATGAGTTCATATTCCATTGAAGCGTAACCTTTAGAGATGGATTTCAATTTGTCATAAAAATCGGTTACCATTTCATTTAATGGGAGCTTGTATTCAATGATGACCTTGGTGTCGGTGATGTATTCCATCTTAAGCTGAACGCCCCTGCGGTCTTCACACAGTTTAAGCAACCCACCGATATATTCAGATGGCGTGTGAATGCTTAATTTAACGTAGGGTTCGTCAATCCGCTCGATTTTTGTGGGATCAGGGAGATGCGCTGGATTTTCTAATTCACTCTCTTTACCCTCTGTTGTGGTGACCCGATAGACCACTGTCGGAGCTGTAGTGATCAAATTGAGGTTGAACTCACGTTCAAGTCTTTCTTGCACAATTTCCATATGCAAGAGTCCGAGAAATCCACAGCGAAAACCAAATCCTAAAGCCGCTGATTTTTCCGGTTCGAAAGAAAGACTGGAATCATTGAGCACAAGTTTTTCCAAAGCTTCTTTGAGATCTTCAAAATCAGACGCATCTACGGGAAAAATTCCTGAAAAAACCATTGGCTTTATCTTTTGAAAACCCGGTAACGGCTCTTCAGCAGACTTTTTCGCTGAAGTCACTGTATCGCCAACTTTGACATCGCGAATATCTTTGATTCCGCAAATAATAAATCCGACTTCCCCAGCTTCCAACAGTTCAAGATGAGAGGCAAAAGGTGCAAAAACACCTAGCTTCAAAACCTCGTATTCTTTGTCGGTCGCCATAAATTTAATTTTGTCACCAACTCGGACGGAGCCATCCATAACCCGAACAAGAGTCACAACGCCCTGATATGAATCAAACCAGGAGTCAAAAATTAAGGCCCTGAGTGGTCTTTGACGGTCTGCCTTTGGTGGCGGAATTTTTGCCACGACCGCCTCAAGAATCTCATGAATGCCTTTCATCTCCTTGGCACTCGCTAAAATGGCGTCGGAGGCATCCAAGCCAATCGCATCTTCAATCTGACGCTTGACACCCTCAGGGTCGGCTGCTGGCAGGTCGATTTTGTTCAAAACCGGAATTATTTCAAGATTGTTATCTAATGCCAAATAGACGTTGGGTAGAGTTTGAGCCTATACCCCTTGTGACGCGTCGACAACCAAGATGGCACCTTCACAAGCAGCTAACGAGCGCGAGACCTCGTATGAGAAATCCACGTGTCCGGGGGTGTCGATGAGATTCAATTGGTACGTGTTACCGTCTGTGGCTTTGTACAATAAGCGGACGGTTTGGGCTTTGATCGTAATCCCACGCTCACGCTCTAACTCCATGTTGTCCAAAAATTGGCTACGTTTTTCTCGATCAGTGACGGTCTTAGTGGCCGAAAGCAAACAATCGGCTAAAGTCGACTTGCCATGGTCAATATGCGCTATAATGGAAAAGTTACGAATGAATTGTGGCTGCATATATATAGTTACTCTCGGGTATTCATTTGTTGTAATATTTGAGGTTCGAGGTTCTGGCCCAAAGGCAGTTCAACCTGTTCTGGCAATAAATCGCGATATCTATGAATTATCAAATCTATACCTTGGCGGATAAATTCTGCAACCGGGACCTTGGAGCGCAGGTTTAGCTCTTTCAGCAATGCCTGCTGCTGTTCCGTGATATAAACGGTTGTGGCTAATTTCTTGGACATGATCGACCACACTTACCATACGCCTATGGCAATAACACTGATGACGACACGCAGAAAATACGTGTCGTAAAGCCGCACTCTAAGTCAATTCAAGATTTGTCACATTCGCTTAAGCGTGTTTACAGCCTCTTTGAGAGCGTCAACTTTGTCCGTATTTTCCCAAGTAAGTTCAGGAATGTTGCGGCCAAAGTGTCCATAATTGCAGGTCTTGCGGTAACGCGGTTTTAAGAGATCGAACTGCTCGATGATAGATGCAGGCTTCAGATTCCAAACTTTTCGAACAGCTTTTGCGAGTAATTCGGGACCCACCTGGGCCGTTCCGAAATCATTGACCATTATAGACACTGGCTCCGCAACACCAATAGCATAAGCCAGCTGAATCAAAACTCGCTCGGCAAGCCCCGCAGCAACAATATTTTTAGCTACATGACGAGCCGCATAGGCGGCAGAGCGGTCGACTTTGGAGGGATCTTTACCAGAAAATGCACCACCCCCGTGAGCACCATGGCCGCCATAGGTATCGACAATAATTTTGCGTCCAGTCAAACCCGAGTCCCCGTGAGGGCCACCAACCACGAACCGACCCGTCGGGTTAATGTGAAACTTTGTTTTGGAATCAATCCAGTGTGAAGGGATGGCTTTAGGTACGAGTTGGTCGATAATAAATTCCTTAATACGTGTTTGATCAACATCTGGAGTGTGTTGAGTCGATACGACAACTGTATCAATTCGTTTTGCCTTACTATTTTCGTACTCCACCGTTACTTGGCTTTTAGAGTCAGGCCGCAAAAAATTGACGATGCCCTTCTTACGCATATTGGCCAGCTCAAACATAAGCTTATGAGCCATGCTTATTGATAAAGGCATAAATTCAGGAGTTTCGTTACTGGCGTAGCCGAACATGATGCCTTGGTCACCCGCACCTTGTTCTTTCTGCTCCTTGGCATCCACACCCATAGCGATATCGGCACTCTGCTTACCCAAAGCCACTAGAACAGCGCAAGATTTGTAATCAAAACCCATGTCGCTGTTGTCGTAACCAACATCTTTGATAACTTCACGAACGATATGGTTGTAATCGACAGAACCTTTGGATGTGATTTCTCCCGCAAGGACAACGCAACCAGTTGCCACCATAGTTTCACAGGCCACTCGCGATTGCGAGTCTTGAGCGAGAAACGCGTCAAGAATACCGTCACTAATCTGATCGGCCAACTTATCGGGATGACCTTCCGATACCGATTCACTGGTGAACAGATAGTTCTGCATAGCAACCCCTCCAAACTAATGAGCTTGAATAGAGGGTTTATCGCGGTCGCGAGCGTTGGGTCAACCAGCTTTGTGGTCTTGGACCTTAGCCTTTTTGCGAGCCAATTGTTTGGCCATCTTATCCAGGGCACCATCAACACCCTCAAAAAAGTTCTCAGCCTCACAATGCGCGTGCATCTCAATATCTTGTCCACGGGCATGAATATCTACCCGCTTACGGTCCTTTTCCTGAGAAAAGGTAAACTCCACACGCACCGGCTTCATTTCGAACTTTTGGAGTTTGAAAACCCTGTCACTGACGTAACTTGTTAGCTCATCGGATGGACTAAAATGACGAAATTTAAAATCTATTCGCATAACCCACTCATCGGCGTCGCGGGCACACAGTTGAGAGGAAATTAAAGATTCTCAAAACGGTCACATAACAAGAGCCACTTTGATATCGCGACTCCCGTTATGAAACGAAAATTTGTCTCAAAGCGAAAATCATTGAAACAAATCTAAAACATTTTTTTGCGTTTAGAGGACGGCAAGATTCTAAGCACGTCACGGTATTTAGCAACAGTACGACGCGCGATCTGAATGCCATCTTTTTTCAAGAGCTCAACAATTTTTTGATCAGACAGAGGATTTTTTGGATCTTCATCACCAACAAGATTTTTGATTTTTAATTTAACCGATTCACTCGCCAATGAATCACCATCAGTTTTGCTGATTCCAGAGTTGAAGAAATATTTTAGTTCAAAAATTCCACGCGGAGTGTGCACATATTTGTTGGTGGTGACCCGACTAACCGTCGATTCGTGCATACCAATGTCATTAGCAATGTCTCTGAGAATCATTGGTTTGATAAAACCCGGACCCTTTTCAAAAAAATCCTGCTGATGCTTCACGATACTTTCTGTCACCTTGTAAATCGTGCGCTGACGCTGATGGATTGATTTAATTAGCCATACGGCCGACCTCAACTTATCTTGAATATAGTTCTGGGCTGTCTCTTGACTACTGGTCTGCTGATCGCCTTTGAGAATATTTTTATAAAGATTGGAAATGCGCAAACGCGGCAAACCGTCTTCATTTAGAGCCACCATATATTCATCACCAACTTTGTAGACGTAAACATCTGGGGTAACGAACTGAGTATCTTGCGGCATATACGCTCGCCCGGGTTTCGGATCCATGGTGTAAATGATCTTGCACATCTCGATCACATCTTCGATAGGAAGATTCATGGCTTTGGCAATGCCGACGTAATTTTTCTTTTCAAGGTCTTTTATATGCTCATTGATCAATTGAACTAAATCGTTTGTATCCTCTTCAATATGTTTGGCCTGAATAAGAAGGCACTCCTTTAAATCTCTTGCGCCCACTCCAGCGGGGTCAAATTCCTGCAAGAAAGGCAACATCTCGACGAGATCTTGTTCGGTCGCGCCCTCTTCGCTAGCAATCTCGGCTATCGGAGTTTTAACATAACCATCGTCATCAACATAAGAAATCAGTATTGCTAACATGTGCTGTTCATCTTCGTTGAAGCCACCAAGTCCCATTTGCCACATCAGATGATCATGTAAGCTCGTGGTGGTGGAAATGAGATTTTCGTAGTTCATTATTTCATCAGTACCCCCCGCCGGACCCTGAGGAGGCTTGTAATTGGTATCTAAGTAGTTTTCCCACTCGAATTCTTCTTGTTGCCTTGGATCCGAAGAGGCCTGAGCTTCCGCGGTATCTGCCGGAGCTTCCTGTTGAGCCTCTACCTTAGGGCTTTCTTCTTCAACAACATCCTGAAACTCTTCAAGAACTGGATTTTCTTCGAGCTCCTTGCGAATCGCCCCTTCGAGCTCGAGTCGGGAAAGTTGAAGTAGTTTTATTGCTTGCTGCAGCTGTGGAGTCATACGCAGTTGCTGCGACAGTTTTAAGCTGGTCTTTAATTGCATAGCCATACTTCATTCCCCTTTAAAGCTTGAAATTTTCCCCGAGATAAAACTTGCGTGCCAACGGCGAGGCCGCAATCTCTTCAGCTGTTCCCGCCACTTGAATCTGGCCGTCTTTGAGTATGTGTGCCCTGTCACAGATACCTAAAGTCTCACGCACATTGTGATCGGTGATCAGAACTCCTATGCCTTGTTCCTTGAGCTTGCGAACAATATCTTGAATGTCACCCACAGCGATGGGATCGATACCAGCAAATGGTTCATCCAGTAGCAAAAATTTTGGATTTCCTGCGAGTGCACGGGCAATTTCAACCCGACGTCGTTCACCCCCAGATAAGGCATAGCCATAGCTGTCGCGAATGTGTTGAATATGAAATTCTTCGAGCAATGACTCCAGCCGCTCAGAACGCTCCGTGGGTGATAGGTCTTGGGCATCCAAAGCCACACGAATGTTCTCAGACACAGTCAGACGTCGAAAAATGCTTGGCTCCTGAGGAAGATAACTCAGACCCAAGCGCGCCCGCCGGTACATGGGCAAGCGGCCAATGGCTTCACCATCAACTTCAACCTCCCCTTGATCGGGTGTGAGCAACCCTACCACCATGTAAAAGCTCGTCGTCTTGCCAGCTCCGTTTGGGCCCAACAAACCCACTACCTGGCCCGATTCAATTTCGAAGGAGACGTCGCGCACCACATGGCGCTGCTTGAATTTCTTGTTCACTTTTTTGATCACCAATCGGCTCACTCGTTGGTCTCCAGTCTTTTTTCATCAACTTTAGCTCGGGCCCGCTGAACCTGAACCCGTCGCCCACCGTCGAAGAATATGATTTCCTCACCCCGTAATTCATCGTTGTTTTGCACCACCCTCGGATTACCTCGAAAAACAAAACGATTTTGATCAAAATCAACACGCACATTTTGTGCCGTGGCCCACTTGTCAGCATCACTGACACGCGCACCTCCGGTAAAATTGACAGAGCGCAGAGCTTCAGCTTTGTTGTCCCATTCAAACTCAGCTGCAGGTCCGGTGATGCGCATGGAATCCACATCTAAAATAACATCCCCAATAAACTTTGCCGTGCGATCTCTACCACTGAACTGGGACATCTGACTGCGAATAAATGCTTTTCGACTCTTATCGAGAGCTTTTTCGGCCTTCACATCATGGAGAACCTCCATGCTGCTTTTTTCAAGTGAGGCCTGCATCCCGGTGCCATTCAGTCTCAACGAATGACCCTGACCATCCTTAGGTCCAAACATTTCAACGCGCTCAGGCGCGAACAAAAGACGCGTTTGTGAATCATATTCAACCTGTTGAGTGCGGAAAACATATCCGTTACTTGAACGAGTCACCACATCACCGTCCACACGCAGATTTTTGCTCTTCACCTGAACGCTACCCTTGTTTCCCGTCACCGTGAATGTCACTCCCCTGTCAGAAAAAAAAATGGCTTTGACCTTTTGCAGTTGGAGCATATCTTTACTTTTCAAACTAACCGCCTGATCAGCCCACAGTTCCCACTCCTTGGCGCCTTCTTGGGTTTCAAGCATATGCATCCCTTTGATACTTTGATCCACAGTGCCATCAACCGGCACCGAATTGACGGGCACGGGGGCCACCGCTGCGGTGGTATCTACATCACGAATCCTTGTCGGTGCGATGAGAACCACTTGAATCAACAGCGCGAAAAACGCCAAACTGAGAACGATTTGTATGATCCGTTTTTGCATGCCCTTTTCAATCCACCCCCAAGATTTCAATTTAACATGTTTCAAAGGGTATTTAGCACAGTTTTTGCTAATATTTCCAGTTCAAACGCCCCACCAACGTCTCAGTATGAATCACTGACCAACAGGACTTAACGCTGGGGCGATCTACCACGCATCAAGTGAATGCTTGATTGTTCCGATAACACCTAGTGATGGCGTCACAGTGGTTCTTATTTATCAACGATGAAACACTTGGACCTTTCTCGAGTGAAGAAGTGAAATCACTTTTAAGTAACGGTGAGTTGACATCATCAAGCCTGATTTGGGGACCGACGCTCACAGATTGGCGAAGGGTGGACTCTTGGGTGAACGACCCCCAAGCCACGGCCAATTCTACTGTCGAAAATAAAGCTCCTCCTGCCGATGTTTGGCACTTTGTATCGCTCAATAAATCTCATGGACCTTTTGATCGAGCAGGACTCGTGGCTGAGCTGCGTAAAGTCGACTCTCTTGATGATATTCTCATCTGGACTAAAGGCCTGAAGGAGTGGGCACCACTCTTCGAATTTCATGACCTACTTTC
>JAYQON010000034.1:0-27302 GCA_038144835.1 Bdellovibrionales bacterium | reverse complement strand
GATGCTACTCTTCGGTTATGGCTGACCTTAAGCATATTTTCTATTTGGTTTTTTTTTATCACCATTAGCTATCAGAATTGTAGTTGGAGCCTCTTCCCTCAAATGAAAACGGAGACGCCCTCAAGAGGAAATTCAACGCAAGACTTAGAGTGTTCAAAGTAGCCGTTACCAAAGCCCTTGTTTCATACGTCGACCAAGCTTCAGAACGTGAGGTCATTCGAATATAGGGCCATGGATCGATGAGCTCGCAAAAATGCCCGCTGTCGGGTCGCTTAACCGTCGAATTCGTGATAGCCTTCAATTTTTTGCTGCTGGCGAGTTCACTGCGCTACTTCTGCCCAAGTATAGGGACTTATCACTTTTGCACAGGTTTATGATTGGAGATCTCAACCTCCGCTCGCGGAGTTCCGCTCGAGTCTTCTGGCGTTCGTGTTTAACCTCGAGTGGCCGTAACAATTTTCATGCGACGATCTTCATCCCTGAGATCGCTGACCCCGGCGAGTGTCGTCTCTATTTCGGACGAGTACCCGATGCTATTATTTCACGGTCCGCTCATTTCGACTTACAGTGAGCGCGAAAGCACAGTAAAGATATTTCTGCTGCTCGAGAAAAAAACTTTTCTATTTGGGGTTCACCCCTCGGCTTCGTTTTATTCTTCACACTCGGAAAATACTAATCACGAAGAATATGAACATAAGTTGCCCCCACCATGATGTTTTTTTCAGGATCGTAGAGAAAGTCCTCATCAGGCTTTGTATTCTTGCCCGTTACAGCCTTTAGAACTTCAGGCATCAATCCACCTGCAGTCTCAGATAAGCCGGAACTATATAGCGAATGGCAGAGGTTCCCGATGCAGATTTAAGAGCTTTAGCTAGGCTTGTTTTGACGTTTATCTGGTTCATCAGGCTTGGATAGTTCGCCTGAAAGCGGGTAAGCAAAAATCCTGCGGGGGCTGTGCCATTTGAGCGACTTATTCCAGGATAGATTTCCGCTCTATCCCAAATCATGCCACTTTTATTATCTTGTAAATTCAAAATCCATGTTGTTGCCGCCAACATATTCCATTTAATATTGGAGCAAGAAAAGGACCAGTCGTTAGTCGACTGACAGTAACTTTTTTCGTCTAAGTAATTTTGAAGTTCGGAAAACGCGCTCACGATAAATTCATGGTAACTCATAAATTGGTTGCAATCCGAGGCGGTGTGTTCCCAGCCACCGAAGGTGAGAAGTGCGTTTCCGCACCGCGTTTATTCTGCTGTAGTCACTTGAGCAAAAAGTACACGCTGAATTCCATAATCAGTGAAAGAGGGCTGGAGTGCCTTCACTCCAAAGCGTTGGGCAATAACAGCGTTGTGAAGATACCGAGCAAAAAAATTGGCGGTCATTCGGGCGGAGGTATTCATGGTTACGGTCTGCACCCATGCTATGGCTCCTTGCGAGACTAATTCATTCCACCATGCTACGATTTTCGTGGGAATACGGCGGTCATGAGTGACTTTGTAGTATTCATATAAGCCTCGCGACACCATAAAGTTTGTTTGAATTTCAGGGCTTCCGTAGCAGTCTGTGTATGAAGTTCTATAAACCCGAGTATGGTTCACGAGGAGATAATCAGCGGCAGTCTTCAGATTATCCCGCATGGTCGCATGTTGATCCTTATTGGTAATTAAGGGCAGTGCTCGTGCCGAATAATAAAGTACATCAGCGAGGCCGCGGATGTTTTGGTAAGGCGCCGCCAGAATTTTATTGCCCACAGTACAACTACTCGGGCTCGTTAGATAGTAATTCACAGCATATTTGGTTTGATCCACAACCAAGGTGATATCGGAATTGATGCCGCGAGGATCGAGCGGTCCCAGAATTCTTGCCACACATTCACCTTTTTTGTCTTTCAAGCAACTTGCCGATTCATCCACTAAAAGCAGTGCGCCCCATACTGAAATTCGATAGTCAGAAAGGAAATTAGCGTTTCGGTATTTTGCAATTGCATTGTAGCGACTGACCGATGAGGCGGTCGTCTCAAGCGTTGTCGGGCTAAATTGAATGACGAATTTTTCACCGGCATTTATTGTGCCTAGGGCTTTTGAGAAGACAACTACGTACTGCCGACCTTTTGCGAGATCGGAATGCGTTCCAGCGGTGGCCAGATTCGGACCTATGACTATCATGAAAATGAAAATCGAAATGCGTTTTCCTAGAGTGCCAAAGTATTTCATATTTCCACCCCCACACGATAAGTCAAAAAACTGTGCGAACTTGGGGCCTCAAAGGCTCGAATATAGAGGAGAGCGGAAAATGCCTCATGTCGAACTGGACGCATTCGTCTACAAAGTATTCGTACTAATTTGAAACAATTCGGTTGGTGGTGTTAGTTTCAGTCACATCAAGATTAAACTTGGGTTCAATGATAGATGATTTAGCAATATCCCTTTTACTAGGTGTTTATGAGCGCTACAAAAAAAGCCACAGTTTATGTCGACAGTAGTCTGCATAAAGCCGCCCGCATTCCTATGGCAAGGGTTCTTCAAAAGCTAAAAAACGATAGCGTCATATAGTATTGAGTGGGCTAAGTCGGCAGTTAAAGAGTTCCACAAGTTGCCCAAAGCCGACAAAGCTGCGCTGATCCAAAAGATTTCGGACCTCGCTTCCAATCTAAGACCACACGGCTCGGTCAAACTTGATGGCGTCGACGACACATTCCGCATCCGCCACGGAAATTTTCGCGTGGTATATAAAATTGAAGACGGCGAACTGATCGTGCTCATCGTTCGCGTCGCCCGCCGAAAACACGTATACCGATAGTTTATCAAAGTCCTTACCTGTGTTGAATCATTCACAATGAGCGGCTCGTTCGCGCAGAGAATTCATGGGTCCTCGCTGCTACATCTGCCCATCGAGGGACTTACTTTTGCGGGGACTCATTTCTATTTAAGTCCTTGGCCCCGGATCCTGTCCTCTCTCTTCTGACCGCCCAATCACTGGTGTATTTCACCGTCCACAACTTATTCTACCTCATAAATTTCGCGGAGGCGCGGTACACTGAATTCAGTGCGATAGAGAAATTCAAGTTGAACTCAGGGGCTTGATTCAAAATTCAGCCATGGAGGCCTGTTTCAAAAACACAGGTAAATCTCTAGATTCTTGGGTATTCAGTCCCTTAGCCATAAGCGACTGAACTTCAATAACAAATGGCTTGGTTTTTATATAAGAACACTCGACCTTACCGGCGCGCTCAGACAGATGCAAAAGAACTCCGCGCACATTCAAATTCTGCGTGAGATACTGTTCGCCTATTAAAAGTTCGGAATAAGCCGAGACTTGCAAAGAGTAGTGATTGAAATTGCAGTTTTCAATCTGCCGACAAGGACCGAATCCTTTTTCATTACGAAAAGATGAATACTTGATTTCACGATTTGTTTTCCAGTCAGCAATGACATACTCGCCAGTCGCGCGGCTACGTAGTAACAAATCAATCGTGCCCGCGACTTTCAGCCGAGGAGAAAATACAATTTTTTCTGCCTCCACCACGTCGTAACCGAGACGAATGCGCCTTAGGGCTTCCTTGACCGCCTCCAGATACTCTTTCTCACGAGCATTTTGGGGCAAGTCATCAGCGGCTCGGTCATCATTTTCCAAGACTAATTTCTCAGCCAGCATATGAATCTTAGAGCCGAAAACAGCAGCCTCATCGCGCTTTCGTTCCCATTCCTGCAAAAGAGCTTCGTAGCTCTTACCTTCGCGTTCGGCCTTTTTTTTAGCTACCGAGTCAGCATCAAACACTGGAAACCACAGATGGATCAAACGGGTCACTGAAGGAAGTGATTGACCGTTCAGCAAGTATTCATGGGGCTCTGAATGAAACTCAATTTCAGACCCCGTGGGATGTTTTGCTCGACGTACCAAGTGCTGCATTTGCTCAAACTAAAACTCCAGCTGCAACACGTCTAGAAGATACTCATATTGACGCAAAGGGCTTGTTATAGAGCTTGTATTCAACAGGCATTTACCAGCGTTGAAACACGGCTGCAGAAGTTTAATCCGTGAGCGCGTCTCAGCAAGTATTGATTGAGCCCAGGTATCTGTTATCAGCGGCTCTGCGAGTGGTTCGCTCTCATAAGGAGGAAAAATGAAGATGATTTTAGCTTTACTCACTTTAATGGCCCCAATTTTTGCGTCTGCCGATATGTACGAGTGCCCAAGTCCCGATCTCATTCGCTGCGTGCCCGCAGTTTCGGTGTTTGGAGCGTGGATGCATAACGGTGGCCAAACGACAGGTAACTCTTTTGTCCCCAACAACCAATGCGCAAATGTCATCCAACTTAGTCGCACACAGCAACGGCTACTTTGCTGCTACGAAAAATGCGGCGTGTTTATCCGCGACGTGAAAGCCAGAAAATGTGCAAAATTGGATGAATCCACATTTGAGTGCAAATAGGCTATCCGCGATTAAGAGACTAAACTGACCAGAATCGGTCAGATCCGAAAACCCCATCGCCGCCTGTGCGTCTATGGGGTTTTTTTGTGCTTTTTTAGTTGTCGCTGAGCTGAGGGAATCGCCTTGAGTAGCATTTTGCCCATCTCGTATATTACGCCTCAGGTGCCAATTTTCGTTACTGTTTCAAACGCTTTTGCATACACCCACCCCATTTGCAGTTGAACTGAAAGAGAAGGACTTGTGAACCCATTTGTGAAATATTTCTACTGATACGAGGGTTGCACAACAGTCTTGGCGAAGGAGGTGCTTATGAAAGCAAGCATCTGTCAGCGTACACTCTACATTTGTGCTACGCTCATTTTGGCGTCTGAGACACACGCCAACACACCCAAGGAAATTCGCGAGGCCAGCTTGACTGAAGCTGCCGCGAACGCAACTCGACGTAGCTCCATGGGTAGACGCTCCGGGATCAGCATCGGACCCGACCAGACCCTAAAAGACTTGGGTCAGCGCGGTCGTGCCAATATGGCTGCTGTCTGTGGAAGAGGACAAAAAGGCAAGGCCCGACAAGCCACCACTGTCACTCATTATTATATTCCCGTTTTGAAGAATTTTTCCAAAAGCCATTGCCACAATATGGAAGGGGTATGTTTCTTTCAAAAGCAGGGAGAAACATGGCTTGCAAACTACGGACATCGATCAACACCTCTACGCAAAGCCTTTTGCAAAAACGGCATAGGCTACGGCCTTACAGAAAATTGTACGCATCCATGTCGAACCTTGGCGGCAGCCACTTCTAAACATCGTGGCGGTGAAATTATCTTTTTCCCGGAGCTCGTGGGTAAGCGTTGCGGGACTGGCAAGAACGCAATGATTCACGACGGCTTTATGGTCGTTAATGACACTGGAGCGGTTCGCTTCTTTAACCAAGAAGGTCGCTTTGCCTTTTTTTGGGGAGAATGTCGAAAATTTAAAAATGGTGTTTGCCGTGACCCCGGCGCTCTAGAAATCTCACGGATTCTCTCGCGCTCTAAATTTTGCCGAGCTTGGACTCCTCAGGATTCTTCGTTTAATACAGATATCCAGCTCGCAATGCAAAACGCGGTTCGCAGTGAGGCCCTCATCCGTGGCGATGACAATGCCGCTTTAGTAACCCTGTCTACTTGGGTCTCACCGTCACACAGCCAAGCTGGAGTGAAGATGCGCCGCTTGCGCATGCTGGCCGAAAAAAATGGTCTGCCAGCCAGAGCAACAGCCATCTTTCAGCCGAACTCAACCACCATTGACTATGATTTGCTCGAGAGTTCAGTACCCGTTCAAAACGAACCGGAGCAGGTCTTAGAACAATAATTTCTTTTCTTAAAAAATCTCCATAACTCATAATTACGAAGGCAAGCCTTGATCGATTAAAGGCTTGCCTTCTCTCTAAAGGCCACTGTAAAAGAGGCGCGATATCCATAAAACTTCAAGCCCCTCGAGAGGTGGTTATGATTTCCTATGCCGTTTATAAAATCATCCACTTAACTGGCATCATGATGGTATTTTTGGCTCTTGGTGGCCTGTCTACCCACGCCATTAACGGCGGTGACAAAAAGCACTCGTGGCGACTACCAATTGCACTCACTCACGGGATTGGCATGACTCTCTCACTGGTCGCGGGCTTTGGCTTACTTGCCCGCTTGGGAATTGCGCAAGGAGGACTACCTGGCTGGGCCATCGCCAAGCTAGTCATTTGGGCCATCTTTGGTGGACTAATGGCTCTTATTATACGTCAACCTAAGCTTTCACGAAGTTTATGGTTCATCATGATTGCGTTAGGCGCATTGGCGGCTTATCTAGCTGGCGCAAAGCCTTGGTAGGTTATTGAGCCGAAACTTTTTTGTAAGTTTGCTCCAACTTCTGCCTTAAATTGTCGGCTGTAAATGGCTTTAAAATGTAGTTTGAAACCCCAAGCTGCATGGCCTCAGTGACCTGCCCCATTTCAGCTTCGGCAGTCAAAAGAATGAATGGCAACTTCTTAAACTTTTCATCTGCACGCACACGCCGTAGCAATTCAATGCCTGTACAATTGGGCATATTCCAATCAGAAATGATAAGTTGAAAGGGCAAAGGTGCTTTATTCAACTTTTCCCAACCGTCGTTACCGTCTACTGCTTCTTGAATTTCTGTAAAACCGAGATCACGAAGGGTGCGCCCGACAATCTTACGCATCGTCATCATGTCATCCAAAATTAGAATCCTCGTTTTCGGATCAAACATAATTCCTCCTTCAAGCTGCCCGATCAGCAGCTTCGCTTTTTTGATAAACCAAAGCTCCATCAACTGTTCTTTGCTCAAAACTAGAGGACAAACCGATTAAACTTTCTCCAGCTCCAAGAACAAGAAAGCCACCAGGGGTGAGCTGCTCCCATAAACGATGAACAATATCACTTTTGCTTTCGACATTTTGGTAGATCAAAACATTCCTACACAAGATGAGATGAAACTTTTGCGCAAAGGCAAACGGTGCCTTTAGATTGAGCTTTTTAAATTCCAGCACCTGAGCCAATTCTGGCGATGCCACCCAACGATCTTGATCATCCTTGGTGAAATACTTAATCAAATACGGCGCTGGTAACCCTCGCTGCACTTCAAGCTGTGAATAAACGCCGCTTCTGCCCTTTGCCAAAACGCGCTCGGAGATATCAGTGCCCAATATCGAAAATTCAATCTGCGTCTTATTTTTTACATTGAATTCTTTGATTAACATGGCTACCGACAAAGCTTCTTGTCCAGTTGAGCTTGCCGCCGACCAGATTCTTAGCTTTTCTCCTGGCTTCACAAGACCATCAGCTCCACGCAAAACCAATTTCTCAATTGCAGAAAAAGCTTTTGTATCGCGAAAAAAGGACGTCTCATTGTTGGTGGCGATATCCAAAAGGAGTTGCTTAAAATTGCCAGCAATCTCCTTTTTTGCTTGTGCATAAAGTGCATCAATGGACCCAGCTCCCGTCAATTGCGCAATTTCCTCAAGCCGATTTTGCAATTGAAAAAAATTGTGTTCCGCATAGATGATGCCAAGTTCATCTTCTATATATTTGGCAAAGAACTGCAAAATCGCGCTATGCTGCATTGGTAAATTCCCTGCCGGTTACGAACGCGATTTTTTCAAACAAGATGTCGCTGGTAAAAGGCTTCATCATATACTCAGCCACTCCAGCCTCAAGCATTGTCTGGATATCTTTAGCGCTGTTTTTTGTTGTCATCATGACGACGGGAGTACTCACTCCCATCTCCTTGATTTTTGTAAGCGTGTCTGGTCCATTGAGAATCGGCATTTCCCAGTCCAAGAGAATCAGATCATAGGCCTCACCCTTTTGCAAAAGCTCTAGGGCTTCAGCGCCATTCATGGCACCCTTAAGTTGAATCTCTGGAGTTTTGCCAACCAGACTCCTAATAAACGCGTGCACAGATTTTGTGTCATCAATCACAAGTACAGTAAACACAGTTAGCCTCCAGATACGGCGCCCATTCGGGGCGACATCGGTTTAACGGTCAATTTATCGCTCATAATTTCAACCAGCTCACGGGGATTGGCGATCCGATCATAGGCACCAGCCGCATGCACAGCACCCGGCATCCCAAACACCACACAGCTTTCTTCACTCTGAATCACCACGGCACCGCCTGCCTCTTTGATGGCCTCGGCACCGGCCCGACCGTCAGAACCCATCCCCGTCAAAACAAAGCCTAAACATTTTTGTTTGAAGATCTGAGCTGCGGTCATAAACAAGGGGTCTACCGCTGGTCTGACCGAGTTTATCTGCGGGCCTTGATCAAGAGCGATCACTGCTCGCTCGGCTGTTCCATGCAATCGCAAGTGATAATCGCCAGGTACCACGTAAATCCAATTGTTCTGTAGCTGTTCGCCATTTTTTGCTTCGGACGCAGATAAACCACTGACTTTGCTTAGACGTTCGGCAAATGTAGCAGTAAAGATCGGAGGCATATGCTGCGCGATCACAATTGGACATCGAATCGGAGATGGCATTTCCGCAAAAATTCGCTCGAGCACCGTTGGCCCGCCCGTAGATGACCCAATCACTAAAATATCTGGCTTCAGAAGGTCCCAGAGAATTTTTGGGTAACGAGCACTTTCTTCACGTGGGGCAGGTTTGTGATGAACGCCCAAGTATTGAGGAAACAAAGCCGTGATCTTGGGCAATAGGAGACTTTTAATTTTTTCTGTCGGGCTAACGCTTGAACGCCCAGAAAAATCATCTGCTCCACTAGGCTTAGTAATAAAATCGCTAGCGCCTTCCTTCAAAGCATCCATAGTGATTCGTGCCCCTCGCTCAGACAGAGACGAGAAGACTAAGACCTTGCATCCGCTTTTTTCAGCGCCCAAACGTTTTAATGTCTGAAGGCCATCGAGTTCTGGCATCTCTAAATCTAAAATTAATAGATCGGGCTGCGTTTGCGACAATCGCTGAAGGCCCAAAGAGCCGTTAGAAGCCGCTCCCACAACCTCTACCCATGGTATTAGTTGCAACGCCGCCCGTATCTGTGTGCGGTACACCACTGAGTCGTCAATGATAAGCACTTTGAGTTTTTCCAATTTAACCCTCTTAAAAATAAGCGCAGGTCAAACCCGCGCTTCACCTTAGTTCTTACGCACTCTCTGCAACAGAGCTGAAAGCTTTTCAGCAAGTAGCGAAAGCTCCTTGGAGGCTCCCAGCGTCTGACTCGAACTTGCACTACTCGCATTGGCGGCCATTGATACCGTCTTGATTGTCGATGCAATGCTTTCCACGCCTTTTTTCGATTCAATCACTACCCGAGAAATTTCATTGGTGGTGGCCGTTTGCTCTTCAACAGCCGTTGCAATGACTCCCGACAGGCCGTTGAGCTTATCTACCGCCTGAGAAATGCCGGAAATCGCATCGACTGCACTATTGGTGTCTGATTGAATCGCGCCAATTTTTTGAGTAATGTCATCTGTGGCCTTAGCCGTTTGCTTGGCCAATTCCTTAACTTCATTAGCAACTACGGCAAAACCCTTGCCAGCCTCACCAGCTCGAGCTGCCTCGATAGTGGCATTGAGAGCCAAAAGATTAGTTTGCTGCGCAATAGAACTGATCACCTTGATCACATTACCGATTTCTAGACTGCTTGCACCCAGCTTGGTAATGATCGTATTGGATTCTTGTGCCTTTTGCAGCGTTGTGCGAGCCATCTGAGCCGATTCATTCGTTGAACGACCGATCTCCTTAATAGAAGCAACCATTTCTTCCATATTTGTAGCGACAGTTTGAACTCCGGCGGCGACTTCCTCGGCAGCAGAAGATGCAGACAAAGAGTCCTTACTTGTGCGCGAAGCCGAATCAGAAAGCTCGGTAGCTGTCGCGGTCAATTCAGCCGATGCACTGGCGAGAGTCGTCGCGGTTTCCTGAATTGAGAAGATCATATTTTGCTGTTCAGTTACGTCAGTGGCAATTTTGAGAACTTTGACGACTCTTCCGACCTCATCCGTCACGGGTGAGTAAACTGCTTGCAACCAGATCTCTTTACCTGAACTCGTGTAGCGCTTGAATGTGCCAGATTTTGCCTGCCCAGCTCTTAGGTCAGACCAAAATTGATTGTATTCAGAACTGCTAACAAATTGAGGATCGCAAAACATCTTGTGATGCTTGCCGGTCAGACTCTCTTCAGAATACTCCATCGCCGCTTGAAAGTTTTTATTGCACACAAGAACGTTCCCGTTGGTGTCAAATTCAATGTAAGCATAGGACTGGTCAATCGCCCTAATGATGCCCTTCATGTTTTGACGTTCAGTTTCCACGGCCGTGAGGTCATAGCGAACACCAAGATATTTTTTGGGCTTTCCGTTATCGCCTAGAATTGGAGCGATAACCGCATCCACGTAGTATGGTGTTCCGTCTTTCGCACGATTTTTAACAACGCCACGAAAAATTTTGCCGCGGCCAATAGTGGCCCACATTTCTTTGAAGACTTCCTTAGGCATGTCTGGGTGGCGAGTCGTATTGTGAGGCTTGCCAATCAATTCTTCACGATTGTATTTGGACACTTCAATGAATTTATCATTTGTATTCAGGATATCGCCTCGCAGATTGGCTTCTGAGACGATGCTGGTCAGGTTCATAATATCCATACGCACTTTAAGCTCAGCGCGAGTTTCTGAGATATCAGAAGCAAATATCATAATCTTGCAAGGCTTGCCTTCCTGGTTGAGTACAGGATTAAAGGACGCAGCCAGCCAAATTTCTCTACCACCCTTGCCAATATATTTGTACTCGCCTCTTTCGAAATCGCCCCGCATAAGCTTATCCCAAAATTGCTTGTACTCCTGACTTTGTGCGTATTCAGGGTCACAAAGCATACTGTGATGCCGCCCTTTAAGGTCTGCCAGGTCATAACCCAGAACTTTTAAGAAATTATCGTTGGCTAAGGAAAATGTTCCATCCGTATTCAGCTCAGCGATCGCTTGCGAGCGATTGATCGCCGTCCATAGTGCTGACGTATCATCCACACCATTTATTTCTGTAGCTCCCGTGATGTCATAAATCTGACTTTCGACCTTCATTGCTGCGCTCATCTTGTTCTCCCCTTTTTGTTTATTCAAAAACCTGTTCAGATGTGTTTTCACTGACCGGTGATAGGTCCCGGACAAAGCTATCAAGATCCAGAACGCTCAGTAGCGTTCCATTCATTTTATAAATGCCCTTAACGTAACGCTTGACTGCCGGCGGAATGGTGTTTGGCGGACTTTCAAAATTAGATTTTCGCACTTCCAAAACATCACCAATTGAATCAACAATCAGCGACACCAAATTTCCGTCTAGCTTACAAACCACTGCCATTTGCTCCTCATCGTCATGAGAGGATTTTGCAAACGCCTCACGCAGACCGACGGCAGTTGCGATCTGACCACGCAGATTAACTAATCCCCTCACTAATGCTGGAGCTAAGGGGACACTAAAGATTTGGCTCTTTCGAGCAATCTCTTGCACCTTCATGACTTCGATGCCAAACATTGCTCCATCAACGAAGAACGTTGTCAGCAACTCAGATGTATCAGCCGAGTTCATGCAGCACCTCTGCGCTTAGACGTAAGCTCCGCCGCCGCAGCGAGTAGAGTCGCCGGCTTTAGTTTTTCTAGATAGATGTCAAACCCAACTCTCTGACCTTCAAGCATATATTCCTTATCCGCTCTTGAACTCAATGCGAGTAGAGGCATGGATGAGTGCTGTGTGTGCTTGCGTACCGAAGCTGCCAACTCAAAACCGTTCACATTGGGCATTTCAATATCTGAGACAATAAGATCAAAGGGCGTCTCTGTCCGGTTGAGAATATCAATCGCTTCTTGTCCATCATTGGCGGTGGTGACTTCATAGCCAGCGCCTTCCAATACTTTTTTGATTGTCTTGCGGAAAAACAAAGTGTCTTCTGCCAGCAATATGCGAAGTTTTGCTGCCCCCATAGTTGGAGCGCGAGGCGGCTCCACGGGCGCTCGAGGGCGTTGGTCTGGGTTGAGATCAGGATACGCCTTTCCGATCAATTCAAAGGGATCCATAACTACGACCAGTTCCTCACCGACATCCATACTTCCAAAAATTCCAACTTGCTTTACATGTCCTGAATCGGTTTCGGCCGTTGTCGACAAAGTGTCCAAGATCGCATCTACCTCGATACCAAATAAGGCTCCCGCTCTCTGTATGACTACCACTGGCAGTGTTTCATTACGTTCCGAACTTCGCCCGTAGCCCAAAAGCTCACTGGCGCAGAGTAAGGGTAAAATGGAATTGCGGTAGCGTATCACTGGCTGGTTGCCGGAGTACTCAATCTGACTGGACTTAAATTCCTCCAGACGATGAACGTATCCCATTACAATTGCGTGTTTTGCGGGAGAATTAAGCTTAACAAGCAAAAAGTCTTGGCGCTCGTTGGTCTTGCGACCTTTTTCGACCGCACCCGCCTCAAAGTCTTGCTTTTTGGCACGTTCCACACCCACTTGAGCGACTTTGGAAATCCCCAAGACATCAAGAATCAGAGCAACGGACCCATCACCCAGAATTGTAGCTCCCGAATAAACTTTAAGTGATTTAAGCAAACGATTAATGGGTTTAACTACAATATCGGCTGTGTCTCTAACCTCATCAATGATCAATCCGAATGAATTTTCCTCAGCTTTGACCACGGCTATATTGTAGGCTCCAGTTGTCTACCCACGGTCTCTGTGCGCCCCCAAGTTCAAGACCTCTCCGAGGTCCACTAAAGGCAAAATATTGCCACGCAAGCGAAGGACTGGAGCTCCATGCAAACACTCGATTTTATGTTCAGGGTCAGATTGATCGACTCGAACTAATTCCTCAAGCTTCACCTGCGGGATGGCGTAAGTTCCCGGCCCACATTTCACAATCAAGGCAGGAACGATAGCAAGAGTGAGTGGAATTTTTAATTTAGTTGAGGTTCCAGATCCGGCTACGCTGGTCAAATCTACTGTTCCACCAATTTTTTCAATATTGGTGCGAACAACATCCATACCTACACCGCGACCAGAAACATTGGTGATTTTGGCCGCTGTGGAAAAACCGGGAGCAAAGATAAGATTAAAAATTTCTTTTTCTGACATTTTTGCAGCCTGATTCGGACTGATCAGGGCTCGATCCAAGGCTTTCTTCAAGATCACATCTTTATGTAAGCCCTTACCATCGTCTATAATATCAATAATAACCTGACCACCCTCATGATAAGCTTTAATTGTAATGTTTCCGGTGACTGGCTTACCTGCTTTTTTTCGATCGGCAGGATTCTCAATGCCATGATCGCAGGAATTACGCACGATATGCGTGAGTGGATCTTTAATGGCTTCAAGCAAAGACTTATCCAACTCAGTTTCAATTCCATGTAAATTCAAATTGATGTTTTTTTTGAGCTCCTGAGAGAGATCACGCACAACCCGATTGAATTTACTGATAACATTTCCAATCGGCTGCATGCGAGTCTTCATCATCTCGCCCTGAATTTCACTGGTGACCACATTTAAGCGCTTGCTCATGCTGAGCAGTTCAAGATCCTCTGAGCGATTGGAGAATTGAAGTACCTGATTGCGAACTAAAACCATCTCACCCATTAAAGTCATAAGATTATCGAGTAATGCGACTGGCACGCGAATCGTGCTATTGCTTTCGATCTCACGGTCGCGGTGGGTGTTTTGAGAACTCATTGCATGAGCCGATAGCGTGCTGTCTATGACTGGCTCGGCAAGCACCACGCTAGGTGGCTCGCTCCCCGCAGGACTCAACTGCCCAGCGACAGAATGCATTTGCTCAGAGTACGCAGTAATCACATTGGCAAAATCATCATCGGAAGACTTACTTCTAATTTTTTTTACTAGCGTCTCAATCAGTTCAAGTCCTTTAAAAAGACCATTCAAAAGTCCCTTTGAAGGATTATGAGACCCCTCCCGAACACGCTCGAGACTTGACTCCATAACATGTGAGAGATCGCCTAATTTTTTATACGAAAAAAGGTATGCGGAACCTTTCAGCGAATGAATGTCACGGTAGACTTCATCTATTGATGACTTATTAGATCCAGAGCTTTCCATTTGTTGCAGATTTTTAGAAAGGCGATCTACAATTTCATCGCATTCGGCCACAAACTCATCCAGAGCCTCTTGCGAAAGCTCGGCGGAGGGAGGGTTAGAGGTTGCCGGCGCCTGGTTAGAAACCTCATCCGGCGCGGTTGGAGCTTCTACGACAGTAAAGTCAAAATGAACATCCTCACCATTAAGCAAGGCTCTGGCTGCGTCTACTCCCCTTAAAAAGAGGCTAACGTAATTTTTAGGTATCGTACTTTCGTTTTTAAAACGTAAAAAAATGCTTTCAAGTTCGTGCGTGTGCTCTTGCAGCCGGGTGAGCTCCATCATTCCGGCGGCGCCTTTCAAATTATGAAAGCCACGAAAAACAGCATCGTAGGCCGGCCGAAATTCAGCACCTTGGTCTAGGGAAAGTAGGCTCTTTTCAGCCACCTCCAGCAATTCCATGGCCTCCGCTTTAAATTCTTCAATTTCCTGCTCTGAAAAAGACATGCTCAGCGCCTTTTTTTCGTTTCACCTGGGTTGATCACACACACCTCGCGCATGATTTCATCGGCAAGAGATGAGCTAAACTAGAGAATGAATTCCAGGTTTAATGAATGCTTAATAAAGGCGACAAAAGTCGAGATCAGACCTGCATATCGGTCTGATCTCCTCGGCTCATTTCATCCAGCGAAAGCGAAAAACTGGGAACAAAATGGGTAACAAAATAATCAACTTCGGGACGCTGACGAAGGGCCTGTACTTTGGCCTCGATCGTTTTTTTAGCGCCACTAAATTCATGATTGCCAGCGGCTTCCTCTTCCAGACATTTGATGTATGCGCAGAGGGTGTCTGCCGCTTTAATAATTGCTCGGATTTCACTTTCAGACTCATCTATCGAAAGCAAACTCTTGTATTCTCGACGCAAGTCCGCCGGCAAAAGCCTCACCAATTGATCTGCGGCATGATCTTCGATTGCGCTGTAGGCCAAGCGTAGCTCTGGAGAAAAGTACTTCACCGGAGTTGGTAAATCACCAGTAAGTACTTCAGTCGCATCATGAAAAATGGCTAATAACGCCACCCGATCCGGGTTCATTTTACCGGCAAAATATTTATTTTTAATTAATGCCAGAGCATGTGCGGTAATGGCCACTTGCAGGCTATGCTCTTGCACGTTTTCTTTCTGCGTGCAGCGCATAAGACTCCAACGATCGATCAGTTTCATTCGAGCAAGGTATGCAAAAAAATGTGACATAGGCGCCTATCACACCCCTGCTATTCCCTTGGAGTCAACAGACCTTTTTAAGAGGATGCCACCTTCCCTTATTACTCTTTTGGTTTTATATAGGTCTTTGTCGTGCAGTGAATTAATTGAGCGCATGACAACTATAACTCATCGCAACATCAAGGCGCTAAAATGCAAAAACCTGTCGTACTTAGTGGCTCCACCACATCTGGCGATCTTACCCTTGGAAACTATATAGGGGCCGTCAATAACTGGACAAAAATGATGGATGACTACGAATGCTACTTTATGGTCGCCAATCTGCACTCTCTCACCAGCTACCAAGACCCAGACCAATTAAAAGAACGCACTGAAAGTTTCTTCGCTCAGTACATTGCTCTAGGCCTAGACCCCAACAAATGCACGCTCTTCGTTCAATCCCACGTTCCCGAGCATTCCCAATTGCAATGGATTCTTTCTTGTATCACACCCATCGGTAACCTAGAGCGCATGACGCAATTCAAAGACAAATCATCTAAACAAAAAAGCATTATGGCAGGACTGCTTATGTATCCTGTACTTATGGCTGCCGACATCTTGCTTTATAACGCCAAGTTTGTGCCCGTGGGTGAAGACCAAAAGCAACACTTAGAACTGTGTCGAGATATTGTTGAATACTTTCACGGTAAATACGGTGAGGCCTTCACAATGCCGCAACCGCTCATTGCGCCCAAAGGGGCCCGAATCATGTCTCTTTCAGATCCAGAAAAGAAGATGTCGAAATCAGATACCGATCCTTCAGGGTCGCTATCGATCTTAGACGAACCTAAAACCCTCGAGAAAAAAATCAAAAAAGCGGTGACCGACTCGGGCACCACCGTCTCTTACAATCCCGAGAACAAGGGAATTGCTAACCTAATGACAATTTACTCGGTACTCACTGGCAAAAGCATGGATGAGATCGAGATCGAGTTTGACGGTAAAATGTATGGTCATCTGAAAGTAGCACTCGCCGAAACGGTTATTGAAACCCTCAAGCCTGTTCAGCAACGCCATAAAGAATTAATGTCAAATCGCGATCACCTACAGCACCTCATGCGCAAAGGTGCTGATCTCGCACGCCATCGCGCTGCTAAAACGATGGCGTTGGTACATTCAAGATTAGGAATCCTATAAAAGGACCGGCAGAGTGAGGGCCGGTCTTTACAACTAGCGACGATAGTGTGGGTGCCGCCACTGATGATGCGGATGATGACCCGGATGCCGGGGCTGCGGGCGCGGAGCCATGTGTGGATAGTGGTGGGGAGGCATGGGCAGAAACATTGGCGGCGGTAAAGGACGCGGCAATGGCATTGGCATCATGACCGGAGGTCGCGGATATACTGGCACGGGAATAGGAACCGGAACAAATTGAGGTTCTGGCAAATAATCTGGATAGTGCCCCTGATGGCAATTCTCACCCTGGTCCTGCTGATACTGACAGTCATACTCTGGCTCGTCTTCATGCTCCCGCTCCCGTTCCTCGGGGGGAGGTGGAGGTAGAGGACGGCGATAGGGGTATGCTGGCCGTTCATAATTACCGTCAACTAATATTAAACGAGCTTCGTTAGCCTGTGACTCTTGACCACTCACCGCATTCAGCACGGTTTCAAGTTGTTCCATGGTTGCATCTAACCCTTGCTGAACAACCATTGGTTGAATGATTTTAGCATCAACATCTTCGACGCGGCTTAAGCCTGAGGCTTTAATTGGCATAGCCTGTAAGCCTTCTTTTGTATGCTTGAGCAAGTATAGACCCTGCTCTCCACCAGAAGAAATCTCTACAACTGCATAATCGGCCTTGGTTGTTGAATAGATTTTAGCGGATGCTAGCTGACCATCAGCAGCAGCCATCTTAAAGATTTCTCCTACCCGGGAACCAGACAGCTGAATCTGGGATTTTTCTGAGCTGAGGGTTAATCGAGAATTTTTTCCATTTTCGGAAACTTGAAACGCTGAGGGCGAAAGCATCAATGCATTAGCTGAAAATGCAACTCCCAGCACCGCAGCACTTGAAAAAGCGTTAAATAAACGCGCCATGTGTATCTCCTTACACAAAAAAACTTTATATCGGCGGGAGATATCACCTTTAGAAACTATGCGTCAATGAGTGGGGAAAAGGTTTCTGAGGTGTCTAGCGAATAGACACCTCAATTTATTCTCACTTGATTCTAACGTTTTTAAGTAGATCGGCCAAAGTGCCCAGGCTCTTACCTGCCGATTGGTGCGACCGCCAACTTTCATCTTCATCCTCGCGCGGAAGAGAAAACGATAAACGTCGAGCTTCACGGTCAATACGGTCTACCCGTACTTTGAGCTTATCACCCTTGCGTTTGTTTTCAAATTGACTGGCCTCCAGAGCATCACGCCAAGCGGATCGCGGCAGTAAACCCGTTACACCACTCGCGATATTAACAAACAGCCCAAAAGACTCTTTACGCTCTACCGTACCTTCAATTTGAGACCCCATCGGGAAGTCAGCTTCCAAGGTTTCCCACGGATCCATCACACTACCGCCCTGCTTGAGCGAAAAACTAATCTTTAATCGGTCTCCATCCTCAACGGCCTGCAACAGCTTCACCTGTACCGTTTGACCTAATTGCACCACCTCTTGCGGATGATGGATCCTGTTCCAGGCCATTTCACTAATCGGGATGAGACCTTCGATTCCACTATCCAAACGGACAAAAGCGCCAAAACGCTCCAACCGGGTAACCGTAGCAGTCAGAATCGCTCCCGGCTCGATAGAGCGTATAAACTCCCCTTCGGCTTCAGCCCTTGCAAGCTCCAGCAAACGACGGCGGGAAACAACTAAATCTCTGCCTCCTTCAAATTTCGTGATTATAAATTCGAATTTTCGGCCGATATATTCTTCAGGATTAGAGCAATGAAAGTCTATCTGCGAGAGAGGACAAAATGCCTTCTGCCCAGAAATTTTAACACGAAAGCCCCCCTTGACCACCTCAAGCACGGATCCCTCGACTGGAAGCTCCATATCGTAGGCATCCTCCAGGCTATCCGTATCAGCAGCCGAACCTATTGACCCAGCCATTTTTACGATAATCTCACCCTCTCGGACTCGAACCACCACCACATCTACGAAGTCACCATTTTTTAAAGTTATCGCTCCCGGAACCAGGGGCATGACGGCATCGGTGGGAGTCCCCGTAGAAACAAAAGCCTCGGAGCCCGTTAACGAAAGAATTTCTCCACGCAAGCGATCACCAGGCCGAAGACCACGAGTCACCACGGTTGAAGCGTTGAGTAGAGTTTCAAACTCATTCTGAGGACGTTGTTGATTGTCCTCATCAAACAGATCTATTTTTTTCTTTTTAGCCACTTAAATCCTCTTTTTGTGACAGGCTTGCCGACTCTAAACCGACTGCGATTCGCCGGCAACGGTTTTAGGTACCGCAATAGCGCGGAGGCAAACGATTGACCTGTGGCCCACCGACAAATCCAGCCATACGGCCCAAAAGGCTTACAAAAGAATCCACGCCGCCAAAGACATCTTCGGAGCCCGTGGCTTGCGCTTTTGGAATTCGACCCGAGCGAAGATCCTGGCGTACCTGGGCGAGAGTTTGGGCATCACAATATTGTTGTTCCTTGCGAGAAATTCGGCGCGGCTCAGAGATATTCACTTCTATAGCACCGTATTTGTTGATTTGATTCATTAGAAAAGACGCCGTCTTGGATGATAGACGTACGCAGTCTCCAGAGACATCTCTACCTAAAAGCTCCTTATACGAGGAAGGCACCTGATGAAAGAAAATGCCGCCATTTATCCGAATGGCTTTGGGCATAGGTACAAATCGACCGCGACCGTCGGTAAACGTGTGCGATTCGTATTTAGCAAATACTGTTGAACGCGCCCTAATTTCCGCCGGCGAGCACGTGGTCTTATCAAAATCCGATTCCTTGATAGCACGAATCAAGCGACGCTCGATTTTGGGAGTACACGCACAGTAAGGTGGTTTTTTAAATTTACCATTGGGAATTTTACGACCACCCCCTGTCGACACCTTATCCACAAGCGGCTGTACGCGATCGGGGGTAACGATCGTGATTGTCTGGTCTTGCTGATCAACAAAAACTTTAACTGGTGAACTCTTCAAATGCCGATTCACATCAGGCGTGACGCATTTTTTGGTCACTGGTGGAGCAAACAAGGTCTTTGGAGTGAACGCGTGCACTGGCGGATAGGGCTGAGGCGTCGGCAACCGCTGCGGCGATGGCTTTTCCTCGATTATAACAAAATCCCTTGAGGGTCGAGCGATTTCGCCAGCACTGGCAATAGCGTGGGATAGCGTAAAACAACAACAAATAAGAACGTAATTTATCTTCATGAGCCTCATCCCTTTTCGAGCAATGCCCAATTCCAAGAACAAGAGCCATGCCGCTCGCGAAGGGGCTTAGTGACCAGCAAACCGCCTAGTGTTTAGAATATCGTCAGCAAAAAATGTCATCTCGAAGACGCGACCTTGCGGCAGCAGACTGTTACCAAAAGCCTCCAGCGAGACGGGTTTTTAAGGTTCTACCCTGAGAGGGTCGGCATCAGCCTCACGCAGCCACCGGGTATGTAACCAAGGTCCGATCGGTATCAGCTCGACGTCCCAAGAAGGCAATTCGCGAAAAAGCTGGGCCGACTGCTCTTTAAAATTCGCTAGCTGATCTGTGCTCACGGGTTCAGCTGCCGGAAACTTTTGCCCCAGAGGATCAACGACACGGCCATTAACAGCAAACTCAAAATGCAAGTGCGGCCCAGACGCCAATCCCGTCGAACCCACATAACCGATAGTTTGCCCCTGCTTGACTCTCACTCCCGCGCGTATCCCCTTCTCAAAGCGACTCAAATGCAAATAAGATGTCTGGTAGCTGGCATTATGGCGGATTTTGATTGTACGCCCACCTCCACCCATCCAGCCTGCCGTGGTGATCAGACCATCTCCCACCGATCGAACCGGAGTGCCCGTTGGAGCGGCATAATCAACACCCAAGTGAGGTCGATGAATTTTCAAAACGGGGTGAAAACGCTTTCTCTGAAAACGCGATGAGATACGTCCGTAGCGTATTGGACTTTTTAAAAACATTCTCCTGAGACTTCCTCCGGTGGCATCAAAGTAGCCAATGTGCTCACCGTCGACACGATAAAGCACAGCTGAAAACAAGCGACCTGAGTTTTCGTACTCAGCTGCTAAAATTGATCCCCATCCAACAGGTCGACCCCGGACGAAAAATCTTTCTACTGACAGACGCCAACGATCATTAGCTCTGACCTCGCGACCAAAATCGACTTGCCAAGCAAAAATTTCTGCCAATTGGACAATCAGGTTGGGGTCCATCTGGGCTTTTTCAGCCGACTCCCAAAGTGAGGTGTCAACCACGCCGCGAAAGGTAACTACTTGAGTTTCCACCGAAGACGTAAGCTTTTCAGCTTTCCAAACACCATCATTTTTTTTGACCAGCACCGACTCGACTGGCGAAAGATAAAACTCTATCCCCACAAGATCTGAGAGAGGGTCGGTCAAATGAATTAAGCGAAACTGTGTTCCAGCTCGGATGCGACTCAGATCCATCAGCGGATTTGAAGCATTAACGATCTCTTGAATCATTACGGAACTAACATTGAGTTCACGTAACACCGTAAATATTGTCGAGCCCGGAGGAACTGTATGCGGGTATGATGGCTCTTCGCTGACAGGCGTTTCACGCACCGACAATTCATTACGATTTTTTTGAAACTGAAAAATCAAAATCCCTACAGAAAAAACAACAACTAAAAAAACTAAAAGATTTTTTGCTGAGAAAAACTTTGCTTGCATGACCAAACTATACCCGCTTTCGATCGACGCATAAACTAAATACAAAGCGAGCGTTACAAAGAATCCGATGTGCCAAGTTAAAATTTTTTTCCGATTTTGTCAGCACCGTCGAAAAACCGACTTGCTCTAAGCCTCATCATTCAGTTTAATTTAACTTTGCATTTGGGTCTCGAGTCAGTTCAGGCTAGAGAGTTTTCAGCGGTAGGGTCGCCGTTGCGTGGGTGGCATGTTGTCTAAACTCAACTTTCCTTCAAATACAAACTTAACGCTGGGATGCGAAATAGAAATCCAGGTCGTAGACCCATGGTCGGGAGACCTCACGCCAAAAGGTCCACAAATTTTACGTCGTATCCAGAAACAGACGAGTACGTGCAGAGTAAAATCAGAGCTTTTTCAAAGTATGCTGGAGATCGACACACCGATCTGCGAAAATGCCCAACAAGTTGGACGTGAACTGCGTCAGTCCCTAATGGTCGTGCGGGAAGCCGCGGCCAAAGAGGAAGTCGAAGTGTTGATGTCTGGCACACATCCTTTCGCTAACTATTCTGAGCGGTTACTTACACCCTCAAGCCGCTATTACAATTTGGTAGACAAAAACCAATGGATCACGCGCCGACTGCAAATTTTTGGTCTGCATGTGCACCTGGGGATGCGAGATGGCGAACATGCGATTGCCATGAACAACGCGCTCTGCCACTACTTACCCCTTCTGCTCGCAATTTCCGCCAGTTCACCTTTTTGGCATGGAGAAGACACAGGATTAGCATCTTGTCGAATCACTTTTTTTGAAGCCACACCGACGGGTGGCCACCCTTGCCTTTCAGAAAGCTGGGCAGATTTTGAAGATTTGGTAAAACGTCTGATATTTTCAAAATCGATTTCTTCAATGAAAGATTTGTGGTGGGACATTCGTCCCAATATAGATTTTGGAACCATAGAAGTGCGAATCGCCGACTGCCCACCCACAATTAGGGAGGTTGAGGCTATAGTGGCGCTCTTGCACGCGCTCACAATGTTTATAGATAAAGAGCTCATCGAAGGAAGAAAGTTTTCAGCACCACCGGATTGGATTCTTAGAGAAAACAAATGGCGAGCTTCTCGCTTTGGAGTTGAGAGTGAGCTCATCACCTCTCCACAAGGGCACCTCACTCGCTGTGCAAGTTTATGGCACGAAACAAAAGCGCTTATTCACAATCAGATTAAGGTGAACGATTACCACGACGAGTTCAAATTTTTAGACCAAATCCTTGAGCGTGGACCGAGCTATCTGCGACAAAAACGCCATTTCAACGGCGACTTCAAAGCGGTCATCGACCACTTAGTGCGCGAAAATAAAACAGACCACCCAGAATGGTAAACATTGCTGTTAACTAAAATCCCCATTTTTCGATGATCGAGCGTACATTCATCGACGTCTCGCGCACTCGGGAGACAGGCTTTGGTTGAGCTGTCCCTGTCAGCGGAACGGCCAAATCCTTACCCGATGGTTCTGATGCCGATTGAGGTTGAATCTCGGGATCGGCAGCCGAGTCATCAAAACACGGATTCCAATCTTCTATCAGAGCGTACTGCGCACGGCCCTTTAAGTTAGCTGATTGAAAAATTCGCTCGCCATCTTTCTCTATCACAAACCGATAAGTCACTTGCGTTTGGTGGTTTAAGTGAATCTTTGTTTCATAGGTACGGTCATCTAAGGGCTTCATCTGTAATCGCCGCGAGATGTCTTTATGATTAGTAATCATAATCAACAGACTTTCGCCGTCGTACAGGAGCACATTTCTGAGTTCAATTTGAGTGCAGATTAAGTCACCGTGAAATTTTGTCGAATCCACAAACAAAGGATTGTGTTTTGTCACGGCCACAACTCCTTCGCCAACTGCATATATGCCTTGGCTGCTGGGCTTGATGGCGCATGTTTGAGCACAGGACGATGCTTGTGGTGGGCCTCCTCAACCGCAATATTGTCAGGGATATAGCTTGTGAAGATGTTTAGATCATACTTCTCGCGCACTTTGTCGATAACATCTTTGACAACCCTACGATCACGGTAACGGGTAATTACCACACCCCGCACACCCACTCGGTAGCCAAGTCCTACGCGAATATTCTGCAAAGTCTGTAAAATTAAATCGATACCTTTTAGCGAAAAGTATTCTGGGCAAATCGGGATAATAATGTCTTTAGAAGCCATAAGCGCATTAATTGTCATCAAGCCAAGAGAGGGCGAACAATCTATGATGATGGCGTCATAATTGCGCATGACTGGCTCTATTTTTCGCCGCAAAATCTGCTCACGCCCAAAATAAGCGGCCAACTGCATATCAATGCCACTCAGCATGATCTCAGCTGGAATCATATCAAACCCAAACTCTTCAGAGGGAACAATCACCTCATTGACAGTGGCCTGCCCAGTAACGACGTCATAGATTGTCTTTTCAAAATCACGATCGGCAAAGACGGCTTTTGTGGCAGAGGATTGAGGGTCTAGGTCAATCAACATGATTTTTTTGCCCTGCTTAGCCCAACTGGCGGCCACATTGACTGCCGTCGTCGTTTTTGCCACCCCACCTTTTTGATTGATCACGGATACAACGGACATTAGCGCATCCCTCCCCCCAGAGTATAAAAAGCGAGCGCCGTGGACCTCAAAGACAATCTCTGGACCATACATCAGCCCAGACAAAGGTCTAGGCTGATGCTTATTTTTTAAGCGAAATTATAAAATAGACGGGTGCCAACTACCAGAGCTTTGGCTCAATAGATAGGTAAGCCAAATAGGATCGCTCGCCTTCTGATGGTCCAAAACCAATAGGCACGGCAACTCCCGGAACAAACTGGGTCGTCTCAGTGTCGATAGCAAAACGAACACCGGGGCTAAAAACAAAAGATTGTGCGTAAGACTTTCCCGCGACAGGCAGCAGCAGTTCATCACTCGTTCCCAGAACCTCTAACATAAGATTCGCTTTTTCATGCATGAGGTAAATCAAACTTGCTCCATAGTTAAAAGAGCGCAAGTCTCCCCGATTGCCAGCTGGTTCGTGCGCACTAGGCGCTAAGGTCAGCCCCATATTCCAGTGAGTTACAAAAGAATCATTGAGCTCAATGCTAATCGCTTGATTAACTTGCAAGCCCAAAACGCCTTGGCCAAGCCCTTTATCTTTATCTCCGGTCGGCACAATCAAAGAAAAACGCGGAGTCATAACAACTTTACCAGCTTTGAGCATTTGATAACGATAGTTCAAATAAATATCGCCAAGCCCCTGATTTCCAGAAGCCTCAAATCGACGCACTGGAATGACATAAGAAAACTGATGCGTTTCATCTCCCAAAGGCCACTCGTTGGTAAATTGATATTCCCAATCCTTGCTTTTTTCATAACGACGATACGATTGAATGAACTGAACTACGCCGGGCTCTTGGTTATAAGCTTCTTCGATCAAAAAAGAATTATCTTGAATGGTTGCCGCCTGGAGTGAAGCACTAAATACCCCGACCAACAACAAAACAAACATCTGCATATTACCCCCTTAGATTATAATGGCTTTCCCCTCCGGTTTTGCCCGCGAAACGACGCCTTAAACATTATCACAACCGTCCAAAGACGAAAGCCACCACCGGAATTCCTCCATTCAAAAAAGGTCTCTTGGCAAGCACCTTCCAAGCCGGAGGCAGAATAAATCTGCCTTTCAAGGATTTTGCTGGCAACAAAAAACAAGCTCGATCTGGAACTATGACTTTTTCGCAAGCGGCAAATAAGCGCTGGTAATAATCAATTATCGAGCCCTCAATCTGCAACCGTTCTCCATAAGGGGGATTAACAAAAATCCAACGTGGGTAGGCTTTAGAAGGCAACGGCTCCATTAAAAAAATATCCTTCTGCAACAACTGTAGAGGAATTTGCTCACCCACAAAGCGTAGATTGTTGTGCGCCGCCTGCAGAGTTTTCAAATCGTTTTCAATGCCAATCAGCTGATGCACCTGGGGTTTGAAGAGTCGACGTTTAAAAAGCTCGCTGGGTTGACGCGCAAAATTGTCAAAAGCGAAATCACGATGATCAACGATAAGACCTCGACTGGCAGCTTCGATCAAAAAAGTTCCACTACCCATCATTGGGTCTATTACTTCGACCTGCTCCACGCCCGCGCCAAAGTCTCGACTGACCCATTGAACTAAAGCTGCTGCTATTGACTCACGCAAGGGCGCCGCGCCTATCCATTGCCGATCACCACGCTTGTGCAATCGTTCTCCCGAGGTATCGAGACTGAATGTACAAATATCTTCCACCAAGCGCACATAGAGCGTCGCCCGTCGATCCCTATCAGCCTGAATGCCCGCCGCGCGCTGATAAGAACGCCAACCTTCAAGACACGTTTCTTCAATACGTTTTTTAATTTTTAGCCGTGAAACACGCGTCGAAGCTTGCACATCAAGCTCACATTCCACTTTCAGCCAAGCCGACCAATCAAAAGACTCGACGGCCTTATAGAGTTTAGGAAAATCTCGGCAGCGAAAACGAGCCACTCGCACCAAAATTCGTGTCGCTGTTTTTAAACAAAGGTTTAAGCCCAAGCCGTGTTCCAAAGGCGCAAAAAACGAGACGCCCCCATGCTCTTTAATACTCTCAATCTGCGGAGCCCACTCACGAAGTTCAGACTGAACCAAATCTTCAAGACCAGGCTGAGCAACGACAAAAAATTCGGCGGAGGAAGGATCGACTTTCATTTTTCGGCTTTTATCTTCGCTTATGAGGGTGGTCAATGCAGGACTTATTGCCAAAAAAAGTGGTGCACTCGCATTAAATGTGGCGGCATATCTGAAATTTGAAAGCGGTACTTAGCACCACCGTCGCCAACAACGATTCTTTCTGGGGTAATAATCAGTTTCTCGCGCCGGCCAAAGGTTTCAATTGTCAAACTTCCACTTTTTTCACAGATTTTAAACTCGCTCCGTCGGCGTATGGGAATAAGATCAAAAAAGCCTGTGGAAAATAAAGTGACTTGCAGGTTGTCGCCTACGGATTCAACAAGCACATAGGACCCTTCGGTCTCATTTAAGAGTCCGAGTCGTTTTGACTCATCAAAAAGTAATTTAAATTCGTTTAAAATTACCGAGCGATCCAATTCAGTGAAATCACCGGTACAGAATTCAGCTGCGGCATTCGACTGAGCCGCAGCCAATGGACTCAAACATAAAAATACAAGCCATCCTAGCCCCACACCTCAGAATACCTCAAAACAAGAAACCTGAATCGAAAAGGGTGCCAGTGTCGCAAACTGAGATGAAATTCGTTTGCTCTTTACTGAGTTTTAGGTGCTCCGCCGCCTTTTTTTGCAGCCTTTTGCTCAGGCGATAATCCCCAGGGAGACTCCTTTGGACCCTTCTTACCTTTGCGGTCACCGCCAGACTTTTGCGGCGCCTGCTTGGTGAGCACAGGTTTGCGAGCATCGACCATGAAATCAGGTACGTAGTGATGCTCTTCAACCTGAAGAGACTTTGGAGGTGCGGTCTCACCTTCATTTAAGCTAACCACCAACACACGAGCTAATTTATCTGGATTTTGACTTGCGACTTCACAAGCATTGATGAAGTGCTTGAGCTTCTCGCCTTCAAGCTTGAAGGATTCACCCAAGCTGGTCTCGATTTCTTCAGGAGTTTTGCCGGCGGCTACCAATTCGCTCTTGGCTTTGATACCTTGGGTAAGCTTATGCACGGGAAACTCGGTCACTGATTTCATACTTGATCCTCTCAGTCTGTGAAAGTCGCCTATAATGAAGACAAAGAGGGCCTAGGTCAATGAGAAGCGATGCGAAATTGCTCTTTGGCCAAGCCCATGCTGAATCTGAAGATCAACGTCTAAAGGCCCGGAATCCGGTTGAATTTTAAAACTGGCCCACCTGCCTGGTGCTACCGGTCCCCAAGATACATCCGGCGGCCCGGACGTTTAAAAATTTAAGCCGATAGAATCCGCAAGTTGTGATTTTTTGCGTAAAGTGCCAGATGTTCACTTAATCCGCTCAAGGTTTTGGTTGTACACCAGGTTCGGCGAAAGAGCCGATTCATATTGGCTCGAGCCATGGCGCAGGTGTGATTAAGGGAGAATAGTGGATCAAATCCACCTTCTTTAAGCTCACCTTGGCCCACCACACACCCGCGCCGTCCTTTGAACGGCAAGTGCACAGCCTTTGGAAAGTAATCTTT
>JAYQON010000033.1:18678-27452 GCA_038144835.1 Bdellovibrionales bacterium | reverse complement strand
GCAAGGGTGGTCGGGGTTGGTTTTAGAGTTCCCAGTTTCCTTTAAGAGGAATTTCTTGCCTCGCTTCCAAAAGCATTGTAATCCCTTGTGTCTTTGCACTGTTAGGCAAATTCAAGCAGTAGGAAACCTTAGGAAGGAACAAGTTTATATGGTCGTTATCCGCCTGGCTCGCGTTGGCAAGAAACACAGCCCTAAGTACAGAGTCACCGTTGCAGATTCCCGCCGGTGGGTGAACGGTAAATTTATCGAGATCGTCGGTCACTACAATCCCAATCCTCAAGGAAAAGATAAAGAATTTGAGCTGAATATCGAAAAAATTCAGGACTGGATCGCCAAAGGGGCACAACCCTCCGATCGCGTGAAAAGCCTTCTGAGAAAAGCTCAGGGCCCGAAAGCCTAAATTTTACTTGTTGTCAGTTTAAGTTATAATAAACTCTAGATATTAGCATATTTGATTGATTCAGCGTGAGGTGAAGTGATGGATCCGTCTTCTCTAAAAGATCTTATTGAGTTCATGGCGAAATCCCTCGTGGATAAACCTGAAGACGTTGAAGTGAATGAAGTCGTTGGTGAACAAACAACTGTTGTTGAATTAAAGGTTGCCAAGGAAGACTTAGGTAAAGTTATTGGCAAACAGGGGCGCACAGCTCGTTCAATGCGAACGATTCTCAACGCCGCCAGCACCAAGCTACATAAGCGCAGTGTCCTCGAGATTGTCGAATAATAATTTTCAATCTCACCAATTCCCGAGTCTTCCTAACTATCACGGCGTCGGTTGGATAAAAGCGGCGCACGGGATTAGAGGCGAAGTCTTTATCAAGCTTATGGCGGGTCGGCCTGACAGGCTAAGTTCAGTCGATGTTGTAGTGATTGTTGGGCCTGACGGTAATCGCCAACTCAAAGTTGATTCTGCACGTGCTTTTAAAGATGGCTTGATTGTAAAGTTCCAGGAAATAAGAGATCGAAATCAGGCAGAGCAACTGGTCAAGTACAAGGTCTATATCTCGGATGATTCTTTAGTGAGTCCGCCGGGAGAACGTATTTTCTTGAAGCAAATTCTTAATTTCACGTTGGTGGAATACAGCTCAGGCAAAGCCCAGGGTAAGATTTGCGGTTTTGCGAGCAACGGACCTCAAGACCTGCTGCAGATATCCTATCGGGGGCGAGAAGTATTGGTCCCCTTTGTGGATGATTTTCTCGTGAACATTGATTTTGACAAAAAAGAAGTCACCATGGACCTTCCTGAGGGTTTATTGGATGTTGAAGAAAAATGAAAAAATTCACAGTAATTACACTTTTTCCTCAGATGATCGAGAGTTTCTGCGCTCAGGGTCTGATTGGGCAGGCTCGCACCAATAGCTTACTCGACATTCAAACTCTTAATCCCCGGCAGTTTACACGCGACGCACATCAGACTGTGGATGATAGAGCTTTTGGGGGAGGTGACGGCATGGTCATGAAGGTAGAACCCTTGGCGGCTGCCATAGAGTCGTTAAAGCACCTGGCCCCGCTGAAAGTAGCTGTATTGACACCTCAGGGCTCTTTATGGAGTCAGGCAAGAGCGCGCTCTTGGGCCAAAGAAGAGGCGCATGGTGTGCTTGTTTGTGGGCGATACGCGGGCATTGATCAGCGCTTTGTGAGCCTGTTTGCGGATGAGCAAATATCTTTGGGTGATTATATTTTAAATGGAGGAGAAGTGGCTGCGTGCGCAGTCATTGAGTCTGTGGCCCGCTTGGTTCCAGGTGTTTTGGGAAATGAGGCATCTTTTATCAAAGATTCTTTTACCGAAGGTCTCTTGGAATGCCCGCAGTTCACTCGGCCGCGTGAGGTTTTGGGGTTGCCGGTGCCGGCACCTCTCATGAGTGGTCATCATGCCAGAATTGAGCGTTTTGAACATTCGGTGGCTTTACTAAAGACGGCTCTGTTACGTCCCGATTTAGCTGACCCGTCCTGGCGGTTGGCCGAAGCTTTTAAAGATGTTGAGTCTCTGTCTGACTTAGAGCTTAAATCTCTTGGCTTTAAAAGGTCAGATTTGGAGACATTACTGAAGAGGAGTATTTTTCGTGAGCAGTGAACAGCATACTTCTTTAAACGTAGCTCTAGTGCATTGGCCTGTTTTGGATCGGCAGAAAAACGTAGTTTGTACCAATGTCACCAATTTCGATATTCACGATATTGCCCGTGCAAGTAGGACTTACGGGGTAGATAGGTATTTCATAGTTAATAGAATGAAAGAACAACTCAGCTTTGTGGCTCGAGTTCTAGAGCATTGGCGTCTTGGCTACGGCGCTCAATACAATCCCAGCCGAAAGACGGCCCTGGACAATGTGGAGCTGGCCGAGACTCTCGATGATGTGCTCAAAACTTTCTCGCAACGTCCTTTGATTGTGTGTACTTCTGCCCGGGATCTTGGGGTGCCTCGGGTGAGCTTTCCCGAGCTCCGCGCGAAAATTTGGAACCCTTCGACCCCCCCAGTTTTGCTTGTTTTTGGTACAGGGTTTGGTCTTCATCACTCAATTTTGGAGCGGGCAGACCTACTTTTAGAACCCCTGAAAGGGGCATCTAAAGACAATTGGCGTCATCTTTCAGTTCGATCAGCCGTGAGTATCATTCTTGACCGGCTAATGAGTACGTAACTAGCTGTTGACCAAACCCGCCTCTGGTTGATAAGACACTGCTTTTCCGAAATTTGGAGCGCGTCATGGACTTAATACGTAAAATCACTTGGGATCGTATCGCCAACAAGAAAAAACTTCCTGAATTTTCAACCGGTGACACCGTAGGTGTTTACGTAAAAGTTAAAGAGGGTGAAAAAGAACGGGTACAGCTCTTCAGTGGGGTTGTATTAAAGGTGCAAGGTAGTGGATCTGGGCGCTCTTTCACGGTTCGAAAAATGGCCAGTGGAGTTGGTGTTGAACGTACATTTCCGATGCTTTCACCATCAATCGACCGAATCGAATTAATTGCTCGTGGTAAAGTTCGCCGTTCACGGCTTTTTTATCTGCGCGGCCTTAAGGGGCGTTCTGCTCGTTTAAATAGTGAGCTTTATTTTGCTGAAAACGAGCGCAGTGGCGCTGATTCGCAAGCAGTTGCATCCGACAGTGCGGCTACTGAAGCGCAATCAACTGAGACTTCTGTTAATCCAAAGAAAGCAAAAAAATAGTTTTTGTATCTTAAATCAAGGTTTCTGAAATAACTCAAAAAAGGAGTTATTGATGCCTGTGAAGCGGCCGGCGCGAAAAAGCGCCGGTAAGGTCAAATCCTATGAAACTGTCGACTGGACTTGTTATCATCCTTCACCTGTGGTGGGTTGCGATGAGGTCGGTCGAGGTTGTTTAGCTGGGCCAGTGGTAGCCGCAGCTGTGATTTTAAGTCGCCCACTCCAGGGTGTTTTTTTTGATTCCAAATCATTGTCCGAGGTTCGTCGGGAAGAGCTTTTTAAACTGATTCAAGACGAGCATCGCTGGGCTGTCGGTATTGCAAGTGTTCAAGAGATAGACCGGCTGAACATCTTGCAAGCGTCGCTATTGGCCATGCGGAGAGCGGTTAATGGACTCGAATTGTCGGGAGGACACATTCTGGTTGATGGAAAGTTTATGATTCCAAATTTACCGGGACTTAAACAGACCACCTTGGTTCAGGGAGACGCGCGCGCTGAACCTATTTCGGCGGCTTCAATAGTAGCCAAAGTCACTCGCGACCGCATGATGAAGAGGCTAGCGGAAAGGTTTCCTCAGTATGCCTTCGAAGAAAATAAGGGTTACGGAACAGCCTTGCATCGCAGAGTGTTGGCAAAAATGGGTCCGACCCCGCATCACCGACGCACCTTTAAAGGAGTTCTTGAGCAAAAAAGCCAAGGGGTTGAGATCTGAGTTAGCCGTCATTAATTTTTTGAGGGGCACGGGTTGGGAGATCTTGGGTCATGACGTCACCTGTGCGCGTGTGCAAATCGATATTCTGGCGCGCAGTCCCGCAGGTGTTCTAACGATTTTTGAAGTGAAGACCCAATCGCAGCAAAGATTGGCTAGACTGTCTCTCAAACAGTATTTACGTCTCAGTCGGGCGGCGTCTATGTTGGCGCAATGTGAGCCCGTGCAGCTTTGTCTATCTACCTTTGGCCCAGAAGGTATTCGGTGCTTGCCTGTCGACGGATTGACACCCATCTAAGATGTGGGAGACTAAAAGGGTGCTAAAGCGATGTTTTTATATAATCTTAGTTTTGAGTTTTTTTAGTTTGAGTGCACAAGCACAACAGTCGTCTCTTGAGATGGAGCAAGGGTCTAGTGCCTCTCGCGAATTTTTGATGAGTTGCACTTATGGAGTTCTAGCTGGAACTATGGTGGGATTGGCATCATTAGCCTTTGTGGATAAACCATCGGAGAATATGCAGCGCGTAGCGAGAGGCGCCTCCTTGGGTCTTTATACAGGTATTCTTCTGGGGCTATACGTTGTTTACGTTATTCCAGCTATGGAGGATGACTCGAGCGATGAGGATCCCATCGCTAGATTAGATAAATTGTCTTGGGATATCTCTCCCCTAATAAATGCGTCTGGCATTGAGGGTCTGCAAGCGCGCTACACAGTTTTGCGTTGGTAGTAGGCTAGAGTTTTTCTCCGCCAAATTGAAAATTGAGTGAAGGACCGCTAAACTCTGGCTGGGTACCGACCAGCTGATGGTGCTCTATGCGAATCATCCAGCATCGCCCGGGGGGGCGGATATTGAGGGCATAACGCCAGGCTTGTACTTCCCAGTTCAGTGCATTGTAGTCTACCTGACCGACAGCCTCGAGATAGCGTGTAAGGAAACCTGCACCAAGAACTACGTTGCGCGTTTCGCCGTTTGGTGCCACGGAGTAATCGTCTTTCAAAATAAAATTGCGAGTAAAGCCAACTTGAAAATAGTTTTTAGGCGTGCTCATAAAGCGAACTCGAGAGGATGTGTCGGCGACTTTTGCGTACCCATTGTAAGAGGCTGTTGTGTAAGTCTCAAAATGGTCAAAGCGCACATCGAGAAGAGCATTAAGATTGGACCACGGATGTGGATTACTTGTGCGGGCTTCATTGAAGTCATAAGCTTGAGAGACACGGAAAAGAGCGGCCGTCTTATAGTCGGCCTCGCCGTTTTTCCAAATTTTACGAGTCAGACGGTTTGAAACCGCAAAATCCAACACCTGTCGTTGATAGGTTCGGTCTTGATAATCAAATTGTAACTTGGTGTTGTTACTAATCACATTTGAGTCACTGAGCGATTCAAACTGACGGGTGTATCTTTGTCCTATAAAATTACCGAAGAAGGGGTGGTCTGGATTTCGAATCCAAGGAATATGCGAAAAACCTAATTCAGGTTCGATTGAATGTTTCCAACGTGGGCTCTGAGCAGAAGCGAGATCTCCGAATACACGATTGAACTCAGTGCGCGCGCGCAAATCTGTCTGTAAATACCGCCGAGCTGCCGTGGCGGAGAAATTACTAGCTTCCGCATTGTCTGTTGGATGAAACCAATATTGAGTCTCGCGAAAACTGATGGAAGGTAAAATATCGAATCGACTTGCAATCTGAAAAGGATAACTCAGGCTTGGTCTAACATCTAAACGTTGGCCTGTGCGAAACCGATCTGTGTCTGGGTCATAGCGGCCATCCCTTTGTATTTCTCCTTTAGGGCCAACGCCGATAGATGTTAGAAAATTGGAGCTGGGGTCTACATAGAGATCATCATAATTATGTTTTTGACGAGCGAAATTGACGTAATTCAAATCAAGATTGAAGTAGGCGCCAGTGTTAGCGATGTCTTTTTCTTTGAGAGAATACCGTAGTTCAGGAAAGCGATGAACAGCGTCGTCATTACGAGTTGCGGGAAAGCTACGTAAAAGATTTGTGTAGTAGACGGTTTCAGCACTGAAATAGTCATCATCCCGCGATTTGGTGATCGAAGCCTTATTTTCGAGAGCAGGATCACCGTGGCCAGAAAGCTCTTTCGGAAAGTCTCTCGGGTAACGTAAATCGCTAACGGCTTTGATTTCGGCTCGGGTGACATAATTTTCGGGCATTTCGTGTCGATGTTGATACCAGAGAAACCATCTGTCGAATCCGGCAGGAAGAGCATTGTACTCGCGCAGGAAAGCTCTATCTTGCATCCACGCTCCTTGCAGTCTACCAGCGCTATTTTCTGAAAGTACGTAGCGATAGTCAGAGTGCAATTTATATCCACGCAAGTCGTACCAGCGACCGGTAAATGTAATATCCTGGCTGCGATCAATTGCCCAAAAATAGCTGGTCGCAAGTTCTAGTCCACCTTTTCTTGAAAAATGCATGGATGGTACGAGTAGGCCTGTCTCGCGCGCGCTTTTTAAAGGCACAATAATGCTGGGAAGAAGCAAAATCGGTAGACCGCCGACTTTGAAGACTGGTCTTTTGATACGTGCGTAACCACCGATTTCGGCATCGATCTGTCGCCCTGAAAAGCTCCATCCTGGTGGACAGGTTTCGCAGGCGGTATAGTCTGCGTTAGAGGCTAAGTAGCGATTTTCTGAAATTTTTTCGATGATATCGCCTTGAAAAATCACCTGTCCTGACTGAACAAAACCGCTATAAATATAGCCAGTATTCTTTTTGTAATTAAAGACGATTTTATCGCCTTCAATGTGCACTTGCTCGTTGCGTAAGGTGACGTGTCCTTCGGCAGTGATTGTCTGTGTGCGCAGGTTGAGAGTCGCTCGATCACAGCTTAAGTGCTGTCGTTGAAAGACGACCTGAACATTTCCTGAAAGCCTAACAATGCGTTTGTCCAAATCACGATACATGGAATCCGCATTGATAAGCACACCGTCAGTGAGTGCATTTTGTCCGCTGGCAGTTGCGGCAAAAAACAAGAACAATAATGCACATAAGGATCGTAAAAAAGACATCATTTGGTCTTCATGACAAATACTCCGTCCCAGCCCTCGGGAGGGGGAGTGGTAATATAATTCTGGCAGCGCTGTATGTACAGATGACTGACGCTGTCTTGAGAATTTAGTTCTGCAGCCTTAGTAAAGCATTCCAAACCTTTATGCCATTGTTTGGCGTGATAATGTTCGTAACCTTCTTTGAACCATTTAAGTGTTTCAGCAACGGTCTGGTTGGGGACTTTTTCTTCTGCGATAAGCTCATAAATTTTCACGGGAAGAACCTTGCCTTTCACTCGCACCCAGTCTACCTCACGACAGACAAAGTTGTCTTTTACTTCGCTATAAGTCATTTCGCTAAGAATCACGCGAGTACCATACTCCTTGTTAATTCCCTCCAAACGAGAGGCTAGGTTGACGGCATCTCCCATGACCGTGTAGCTGCGCACCGTTTGAGATCCCATGTTGCCCACGCTCACATCTCCAGTATTGAGACCAATACCAATATCTATAGTCGGTAAACCTTTTTTTTCGAACTCTTTCTGTAATTCAAAAAGTTTGTTGATGGATTGTAGAGCGCAGCGGCAGGCATACTTTGCGTGATCTTGATAAGAAATCGGGGCTCCAAAAAAAGCCATTATGGCATCTCCCATGTACTTATCCAGTGTTCCGCGATTACGGAACACGATCTCGGTCATAGGAGTCAGGTATTCGTTGAGTAAATCGCTCAGGGCGCGAGGGTCAAGTTTTTCCGAAATTGTGGTGAAGCCTCGAACATCTGAAAAGAAAACGGTGAGGTGAGATTTACGGCCGCCGAGCTCGATATTTTTAGGATCAGAGAGGATTTCCTCAACGATGGCCGGCGAGACGTATTTTTGAAAGGTTTGCCGAAGTTCTTTCTTGCCGCGTTCTTCGGTCAGGTATCGGTAAAACGTGAGCGTTATATATAAAAAACCGGTAAGAAAGAGCGGCCAAACCACTGTGACTACAATTCCATTGGCAAAAATGAAGTAGCGATCCACGTAATAGATGGCTGCCAGGGTTGAAGCTGAAAGAAGAAAACCCCAAGCCGCTCCCAAAAAGGAGAGTCCAATACTCAGGCCAAGTCCTAAAGCCACAAGCAGTTGGACCATTTTTACCGGTTCTTCAGGCAGACTGCGGAAAAAATTCTTTTGAATGAGATTATCTATTACATTCAAGTGAGTTTCTGCTCCAGGGTAACGTTCTTCAAATGGCGTAACCCGTAAGTCATAAATTCCAGTGGCTGTGGCTCCAACAATAAAAATCTTATCTTTAATGAATTCTTTGCGATCCACTTTGCGGGTTGAGATTTCCCAAAGCCCTGTGAGTGGATTTTTTGTCCTTTGTGAAATCTCAATTTTTTCTGATGAGCTCATAAGATCGGCAAAGCTCAAGTAAGGAAACATCTGTTGGGCGCCCGCATAATTGATTAACAGTTTGCCACGACCATCGACTGGTATTTTGAAATGTGAGTCGCCAGTTTCGTTGCTAGTCACGTCTACTTCGACGATTTCTTTTTTATCGGTGACTACGCTATATTCTAGACGGGGAGATGCATTAAATCCATTGGCGATCAAGAAGGCTTTCAGTGAAATTGATGGGTAATACAGGCTTCCTGTACGGGCAAAGAGCGATTTGCTGCGGATCGTGCCATCGGAGTCTTGTTCAGCATTGAAGTGCCCCGTATGTTTGGTGCCCGCCGAGATTGAAAGAGTATTCAATACCCAGTCATCCGAATAAGGCATTGATGGCCTATAAACTCGTGAGCGATAGTCTGTCAGCCATTCTGCAAACGAAGCGAACTTAAAATCTTGCGAGTTTTCTTGAGCAACGACCTGATTCCAGAGCTGTTCGAATTCTTCTTTAAAG
>JAYQON010000033.1:0-18668 GCA_038144835.1 Bdellovibrionales bacterium | reverse complement strand
ATGCAGATTGATTTCAATTTCTCGACTGAGTTGAACGTCTTCAATTTTTGACTTCGGCTGCCCGATATTTTCGCGCACGGCCAGTTCGCGTTGGGTGAGAATTTCAGTTATGGCCTCTGTAATCAATGTGGGAATGTAGGGCTGATAAGGGTCAGTGACTGAGAGTAGGACTTCTTCTTTATCCCATTGCTTAAAAGATTTTGTGCGCTTGAAAATCAGATCTCTGCAAAACTCCGTCTCAGGAGGCCAGTCGCCTCGCAAGCTTCCGTTAGCAAATCCTCCGGCAACAATTCGATCGGAGTGACGGGTAAAGGCCTTACCGAGAGCTTTATCGGGGTCTAGGCTGTCTGCGATTTCCTTGAGGGCTTCAGAGGTTTGATCATTAATAAATGGACCTTTCTTATTAAGAACGGCTTCTGCTGGGTTGCTTTCGGGTTCTGAGAAAACAATATCGAATGCCAGGATTTTGGCTCCATCGGAGAATGCACGGTCAACAGCTTGGCCAATAAGCTCTCGCGACCAGGGCCAGCGACCCAAAGTAGCGACTGCCTTTTCGTCAATGGTAAGCAATGCTAGATCTGGAGAAACGGTTCTCGGTCCTCGGGCGCGCAGTCGGTGATCGATTGACCATTGGTGAGCACTTAGAATCAAATCACTTATGCCATCTTGAGAAGCCGTATCATGGCCACGCTCGGCGAACTGGTAGTAGACGATGGTCATCCACACAGTGATCATGGTGATGATGAATCCCAGAGCCATCGGGCTCACCAGCCAAAAGAGCCATGCTTTCAATTTGTTTTTCATGTCTAGGTGTCCATCCTAAGGTTGAGTTTAAAGCGGAGGATATCACTATCGTATGCGTGATTTTCTTCAGCCTCAACTCTCGACTGTTGGCGAGTGCCCATTCATTTATTTATCGCCTACACTGTCAGGGTCTGTGAAGGGAGGGTGATGTGGATGCAAACTTCAGATTAAGTGGTGGCGTTGTCGTTGTTGAGTTAAGTGGGCGTCTAGATTTTCAAAGTGCTGAGCCCTTTCGTAAAGCTTGCCTTGAAAACCTGGTTTCGCAAAGAGTGGTTTTTGATTTAAAAGATTTGAATTTTGTAGGTTCTCTTGGTCTTACTGATTTTGTGCAAACTCTGGGTTCTATGGCTCAGCATTCGCCCTCAGCCGTGCGTTTCTGTCGAGTGGGTCCGGAGTTTCGCCGCTTATTCGAGGCTGGAGGCTTAACGCATCAGGCGTTTTTTGACAGTCCGGATTCGGCGATTAAAAGCTTTTAGTCGCTCTTTATCTGCCGTCTGAGCATCTGTAATTCGGTGCTCAATGTTTTTATTTTTTCGCTAAATGCAAAACGTTCCTTATCGAGTTCAGTTTGAAGATTTTGAATCTCTTTGCGTTGCTGGTTGAGTGTAATGCTAATGTTTTGATTTAGCTTCTGTAGGGAACGATTTTTTTCTTCTGCCTGTTCAAATTCTTTTTGTTTGTGATTCCAAAGAGCCTGAAGAGATTCAACTTGCTCCACTAGACTGTCTTGTTCGCGGCGAACAATCTGGTTCTCAGAACGCAGCTTTGTGACCTCTTGACTCTGGCTTTCGTGTTCTACGATAAGTTTTTTGAGTTCCTGACGTACGGATGAACCTTCGCTTTGCAGACTGTCGATGGTTTCTTGGTATTCCTGCATGCGAGTTGCATTTTGACGTTGAGTAAATACGAGTGTGTTTTCGAGTTTCAGTTTTTCCTCAAGTAAAGTGTCGCGATCTGAGGCTCGCCCACGTAGCGTATCAATCTCACTTTTTACGTCAGCTAACTTGGCTTCGTAATTGTTAATCACCTGCATATGTTGGGCTTGCCAAACCTGACGTAAGGTTTGTAACTCTTCGCGTGTGGAGGAAAGTTCCTGCTCTGCGCGTAAGAGATGCTTAGCTTTTTTCTGCAAACCCTTGGCGGCCTGACGTGCACGAGCTCGGTGTCTTTCGAGAAGCGTGAGTCGTCTTTGAAAGGTTTGCGCTTGGATGAAGACATCTGCGTACAGACGCTCTAGCTTTTCTACTTGAGTTTTAAGTGTCTTGTTTTCATCCGTGAGCTGAAGAGCGCGTCCAACGGACATACGGTCTTTTTCTTGCAAAACCATAAATTGATCTTTTATGGTTTCGAATCGGGCTCGAATAGCCTTATTTTCAGTCTCAAGCTCGCCGACTTTATCCTCAAGTTCGTTGTTTTTGCGTAAGATGACGGTGAGCCTAGCCATCAGGTCTTCGTTTTGATTAATCAGTGTTTCAATGGTGGAAGACTTGATCGCGTTAGGAGCAATTTCGCTGAAATCTAGACCTTTGGGCAGCTGATTGGGCAGAGGTATGTGTTTGACCCGTTCGTCTTGGTTGTCGATCCACTGATTGGAGGTGTGGAAAGATCCTTTTTCCATCATGGAATCCCCTATAAGAGGCCAACCGTGGCCTTAGGTAGAGTGTCTCAGCAAAAGACACCTGCTGTCAAAATTTCTGCCCGCGCCTGTAGCGCAAAGCATAAAGACTCCAGACTTAAGGCTATTGCGCCGAAAGGCTATGCATGGAAAGCAATTCGATTTCTCTGATTGAGCACACTCATGTCAATAAGATGGCCGAGACTCTTAACCGCCAACTTTCTGAATCACAAAAAAACGATCATGGCGATAGTGAGGGGTTACGCAAGCAGGTGCTGGGCGACATTGTGAATGCCAACTATGACGGCGCAAAAGAAAAGATTCTTAATTACGTTGAAAGTAAAAGAGATTTTTTAGAATTTCAGAGGCGTTCACATCGTTATGTCGAGCACTGCATAGAGCTCATTGACGCCATTCAAACTAAACGTAATTTTCCGGGCTTTAGTTCTTTAGCTTTAAATAAACAGCAGAAAATTCATGAAAAGGTATTGGGACACTTTGAAGAGGTTAAAATATCTCTAAGGCAGATTGCCAAGATTGAGCGTGATGAAAAGATTTTGGATAGCCGTTCGACAGTTTGGGTTTTGCGCTCATTGAGCTTGGTGACGTTTACAGTTTTTGTCGGTTGGTTTTTAAAGGACCTCTACTCTGGTCTTTTATCTTCAGCCGTTTATATGACGGAAATAGGCCTCGAAAAATTTAGTAACTGGCTACTTGCAATCTTTGGCTTTTAACCAATGGTAACTGCTCGCTCACTACTTTAAACTGAGTGCGCGTTGTCTGGCTGCTTGGAGAACGGGTAAGAGCTGTCCTCGCGGCAATAATCTTCCATTAGCAAATACCGTAGGCGTCCCCTGTACATTGACAAGACTGCCTTGCTTCGCCTGAGCTTTAATGGTGTCCATGATAGATGGGTCTGATAGACAGCGAGAAAAGCTTTCCCAATTCATACCCAGTTGCGCCACTTCACTGGCCAGTAGTAAATCGAGTTGTGCGCTAGAAGCTATCCGCAAAAGTTCTTCTTGTTTAGCGAACATGGCTTTATGCATTTGCCATCCCTTGCCGCTGCCTTGATTTTCAGCGCACAGCAAGGTTGCAGCTACTCGACAGGATATACCATCGGAGCTTTTAATTTTTTCATTACAGGCTCCGTCTAGAGGGAAGTTGTAAAATTCAAAGCGAATATCTGGGTGCGCACTTGCAAATGCGTCCAGAGTTACACTGGCGCGTTTGCAATGACCACAGCGGAAGTCGGCAAATTCAGAGATGACCATTGCGGCCCGGTCGTTAGAAGGGCCGGTCACTAAAGCGGGTTGAGCTATAAATTCGTGCTTGGGAGAGGCTTCCCAGTCGGCAATGGATTCATCGACGATCTGATTAATCGAGGAATCGCCATAGTTTTGCATATAGATTTTATGCACAAGTGTTGCGGCAATTGGGATAGCAATAAAGGAGGCAAGTATTGATCTTGATTCTATCCAGACTTTACTGAGGTCTTCCTTGAAGTGCATCCAAAATGGCTCGCGCAAAGATCCTGAGTAGGCGAAAAAAATGAGTCCACTCAGTACGTAGAGGGCAATACAAAATAAGCAATAGTTACTGACAAGAAAAACGGAAATCCCAGCCATAATTAGGGACGTGAAGAGTGAAAGTCCTGAGAGAAGGAGGGACCAACGACGAAGACGCTCAGGGTACTCGCTCCACTCCAGCCATGCCAGTAAAATCATAGCGAAGAGCAAGCCATTGACGATCATTCCCCAAACGGAAAGTGGTATTCCAAAAAGTGCTGAATAAGCTGAAGCTGAGGCTGCATCGCAGTTAAATTTTTCGCTTACGTTACATAATGATTGAGCTGAAGCGTATCCGAACTTGAGCGCATAATAATGCGAGGACAGATACAGATGGATAAGAAAAGAAAGGGCACAGCCGAGTAGAGAGATTTGTACGCGAGTCTTCATAAAGGATGTATTAGAGCCGTTTTTGTGTCTTCAGGCAACGCTTGATTTAAAGTCCTGCTTTTGACAACGTGTAGAAATATATGATTAATCGCCAAGAATGGCTTAGGACGCGCAAGAAGTTGCTTGACCAAGTCAAATCTCAGGTTCAGGCCCGCCTAGGCCCGCCTTCTGCGGCTCTTCGACGTTATGCAAAAAGCCTCGAGGGAGAGTTTTTGGGTCAATGGAGCCCCAGTCGTGATGAACATTTGCGGCGAGCTTTGCAAGCCGCTCATATTGTTTTGAGTGCAGATTTTCATGCGTATGCGCAATCGCAGCGGGCGCATATACGAATTTTACGCGATCATGTTGTGCATGACCACGTCGTGTTGACGCTTGAGTGCTTGCCCGTCGAAGCCGATGAATCGATCCGTCGATTTTTGACTGGACGTATTTCGGAGGCGAAATTCCTCGAAGAGGTCGAGTGGGATAAAAATTGGGGGTTTCCATGGGAACATTATCGACCTCTCTTTGAATTGGCTCGTGATAGAGGATACGAGGTCCGTGGTTTAACGCCTTTCTCCACGGATGGGTTGTCTCGACGTGATCGCTGGATGGCTCGCCGTATTCTGGGGCTATCTCGCGCTAATCCTGGTGCCTTGGTTTTTGTCGTAGTGGGAGAGCTTCACCTGGCCTCGCGGCATTTGCCCCGACTTTTGCGGGGATCGTTAAAGAAGCCTCACGACTTAATGCTGATTTTTCAAGATGTGGAGTCGCTGTACTTTAAATTGGCTAAGAAACCTATGGGGCCTGGTTCTGAGGTTCTTAGGGGTCCCGGCAACCGTTACTGTTTGATGGTTTCACCTCCGTGGATGAAATGGCAAAGTTATCTCATCTACCTTGAGCATGCGTATGATCGAGATTTGCAGGAAGATCCTGCTATTGATTATTCCGACCACGTAGCCTCTCTCATTCAGATTCTCGAAGGCGATCTGAAAATTGAAACTAAGAAATCGGCCGTTCAGGTTTATTGCCCCAATTCTAAAATTTCCTTAACTCGTTTGAAAGCGGCTCTTCCAAAGCGGTTTGCGCGTGCCTTTGTGTACCATCTTGAGCATGACTTGAGTTTCTTTGTGCCCGAAAAAGAATGGTTTTATTTATCGCGAGCCACGATAAATCATGCATCCGCTTTGGCGGGGCAATTTGTGCACGCGCATTTAAGCGGCCGTCGGCGCACCTTATGGATTCAGCCGCAGGATTTTTTAGCGCAAATATGGGTGGAGGCCGTTGGTTTTTTCTTTAGTAAATGGATTAATCCCAAGCGCAAGGCCGAGACTTTAGATTCGATCCGCTTGCAATTGGCAGCTCGTCAACCAAAGGATTGGGGTCGTAAGGCTTTGCTTTTGTCTTTAGATCACAGACTGACAGAGGTGGTTTGGGTGCAAACCGGACGATTGCGCCGCTCGCGCTACAGACCGCGTGAATTGGTTGCATATATTGAGGCTTCTCGCTTGGTAGGTGAAATGTTGGGTGACCGGTTGTTTCAGAAAGTTCGCTCGGGTGTGATTACATTACCTCAGCTTATGGCGTTTTTGAGTGTCGATGTGGAGGGTGCTAACTTTTCTGAATTCTATTGGAACCTCATTCGCGCTATTGAGCACGAGCAATCATTATGAAAGATTGGTTTTTTTATCAGGATCGCGGCAAGACAAAAGGGCCTTTCACGTTAGATAACCTCAAAGAGCGAATTCGCAGTGGGCGGTTGCGGTTATTTGACTTGGTTTATCGTGAAGGCGATCCCTTGTGGAAAATCGCCATGGAGTACCCTGAGCTGCGTGCAGAGTTTAAAAAGAACAGTGACGGAATCAGCGATAGGGTTTGGGTTTGTTTGCAGAAAAAAAAAGAAGCTCCTGCGGAGTTCATCACCAGCGGTCCGTTCAGTGTTCGGGAAATTAAAGACGCGATTCAAACGGGGCATTTATCCTATTCGGACTATGCATGGAGACATGGTTTTTCCGAGTGGAAGCGGATAGGCTCATTGCAGGAGTTTAATTCTAAAGTCAAAAAAGACGAAGGTTTGCCCCCTATTCCTGTGGATTCGCCTGAGGAACTGCTTAAGGAAGTGGTTGTCATGCGTCGACCGCAGCCGTCATCAAGACAATTGGCCGAGTCAGTGCCGGTTGAGGCTACGACTCCTGAGCTGAGTCATGTTATATTTAATAAGGAGCCATCTAAGCCAGTTGTAAGTAAATACATCTCAGAAAAAAAAGTCCGCCAGCCATCTCAAGTACATCCGCGGCGGCAGAAAGCCCGTTCTTCTCGAAGAAGCTCGTCTCGACAAGAGCGTGTTTCTTGGTTGGATTGGTCAATTGTTTTTATGTTGATGTTTGTTTTAGGTCTTTCAGCTGTATGGATTTCGCAACGAAAAGCGGATCAAGTTACGGCCTCAGAACTGGGGGTTCAAGAGTCTCAGCCCGAGGTCAAAATTTCCTCTTCTGAGGGCGAGGAAATATTGGCCAAAGAGCAGGTAGAGGATGTTAAACCTCTCTCGCGTTTGCCCACCCAGCTCTTTCTGGCAGTGCAAGATCTTGGAAAGGGTGAGGCGCGTATTGATCTTCGCACGGATGCGAGTTCTGATTATCCGGTTTCGGTTCAGGTTGTGGGTTTGCCGGGACAAGTCGCGGGTAAAGCCTCTTTTTATCGTTATTTGCGGGTCAAGCCTTCGGGGGATCCGCAAATCCCGCTGGATCTTTCTCAACTCAAGTTGCCACAAGGTCGTTTTCGTATACGAGCGCAGGTGGGGTCGCTTCAGCGCGAGCGGTCAGTGAGTTTGGGTGTTAATGAAGCTGCTTTTAAGAAGAATTTGGCACGTGTGAGAAAGTTATATGCTTATGCTATTTGGCGAGAACGACTCAAACTGCTGCGTTTTGCTCGGTTATTGGATGAAAAGATCAAAGAGTCGAGCGGCGCAAAAAAATTTAACGAGAGCGGTCTTGAAGCTATCAAGGCTGTGACTGTCTGGAGTGGTGTGAACTATGTATTGTTTGAGGAGTGGTGGGAGCTGAAAGAGCTTTATGATGCAGCTTTAAAGGGTGAGGGCGCACGCGTGGCTGAGCGAACACGGGCTTTGCGCGAAAGAATGGCGGATTATAGCGTATGGAATTACAAATGAGATTGTTCAGCGGGCTGAGTCAGTGTACAGGATTTGGTCTATGTTAAACGTATTACGTGTCATCGTCAGTCAGCATTATTCAGGTTTACTCGGTAAGGATCCATCGGTCCTGTTTGGACTCTTGGAAAGCCCAAAGCAGTCGGGTCATGGGCATTTGGCTTTGCCTCTTTTTACTTGGGCTAAGGAAGCTCGCAAGGCCCCCGCTGTTCTCGCTCAAGAAATTAGTGAGAAGCTGGCGGCTAACCGGCCTCAAGGCTTGCTGAGCGTTACGCCTGTGAGTGGCTTCGTCAACTTCACTTTTGAGACTCGCTTTATTCAAGATATCTTGGCGCGTGAAATTTTCTTAAACAAAGGCAAGGTTGGGTTCACGCAGCGGGGTCAGGGGAAAAAGTTAGTTATTGATTTTTCCTCGCCTAATGTTGCCAAGCCCATGCATATAGGGCATCTGCGAGCCACTGTTATTGGTCAGGCCATCGTCAATCTGGCTAAAGCTCAAGGTTATGAAGTGATTGGTCTTAATCATTTAGGTGATTGGGGTGTTCAATTTGGCAAGTTGGCTTGGGCCTATATGCATTGGGGTAAAGAATACGCTTTCGATGACCAGCCCTTTGAATCGTTGTTCAAGCTTTATGTTCGATTTCATGAGGAAGCCGAGAAAAATCCTGAACTAGAGGTTGAGGGCTCTAAAGTCTTTAAACGACTTGAAGACGGCGACCCAACTGTGCGTGCGCTTTGGCAAAAATTTGTCGATATTTCATTGGCAGACTATCAACGAATTTGGAGTCAGTTGGGTGTTAAGCACGACCTTGTTCGTGGTGAGTCGTTTTATAACGACCGTATGTTAAAAGTAGAGGATGAGCTGGAGAAAAAGGGACTTTTAGAAGAGTCCGATGGCGCTATGGTGGTTCGTTTGGGTGACGATATGCCCCCGTGCCTTATTCGTAAGTCAGATGGCGCCTCTTTGTATGCGACGCGAGACTTAGCAAGTGCAATCTATCGTATGCAAGAACTCAAAGCTGACTTGAACCTCTATGTTGTAGGAGTTGATCAAACGCTGCATTTTCGTCAGGTTTTTAAAGTTCTAGAGAAGATGGGGTATCCTTGGGTTAGCCAATGCCACCACATCGCTTTTGGTATGTATCGCTTTAAGGATTCGCGCATTTCAACTCGAAAAGGGAATGCGATTTTTCTAGAGGATGTTCTCGAAAAAGCCGTCGAGTTAGTGCGTGAAATAATTCAGCAAAAAAATCCGCAGTTAGATGATAAAGAGAAAGTGGCTCGTCAGGTGGGTATTGGTGCGATCATTTTTAATGATTTGATGAATGATAGGGTTAAAAATGTAGATTTCGATTGGGAGCGGGCGCTGGATTTCGAGGGTGATAGTGGGCCTTATGTTCAATATACGGGTGTTCGCTGTAACAGTTTGATACGTAAATACGGCAAGCCGGTTATGCAACAATTTATTTACGAACTGCAAACACCTGAAGAAAAAGAGCTTTTGCGTTCTATGTTGTTGTATCAAGACACCTTGCAAAAGGCCTTTGATAACTTTAAGCCACATATTCTGACCGGCTATTTAATGGACCTATGTCACCGCTTTAGCTTATTTTATAACAAATGTCGCATCCTTGGGGAGTCGTCAGAGATTGAAACATCTCGCATGTCTTTAGTTCTGATGGTGAGGGAGCTTCTGGGCGTAGGGTTGAGTTTGCTTAGTTTTGAATTACCCGACGCTATGTAAACCCTAAAGTGCGGGTTCTACTTCATTTTTGCATGAAAAATGCCGTTAAGCAGATAACGGTATGTCATCACAATTTTTTGCTGCCTTTAGCCTAATATTGACCCTGGTTTGGATGAATTTCTATGCCAATGTTCGCGAGAACTTCAATGGGGTTTCCGAGTATCAGCGTGAGCTTTCTCGCCTGAAAAAGGAAATGCAGGATCAGCGTCTGGCGCAATCTCTGGAGCGTGAGGGTTTTTTAGAGTTTCGACAGCACGTGGCTGAATTAATGCCTAGTGCCCTGGAAATGAAAGGCGATGGTCAACAGGGTTATCCGTATCGCAGTTTAGCTAGTGTGATCTCGCGCAAAGAGGCAGAGCTCATTCGAGGTACGATCGCTAAGACTTTATTTGAAAAGGGTAAGCAGTTCTTCCGCGCTAAGAACTACTTAAAATCCAATCAAGTCTTCAAAGAAATAATACAAAGATATAGCTATTCTCCTTACGTTCCCGAAAGCTATTTTTTGCTAGCCGAAGGGCATTTTCAAGAGAACGATCTGGAGGAATGTGTCGCCACTATTCAGTTTATGGTTGAGCAATTTCCACAAAATGAATTGACTGGTTTTGCACTAATTCGTCTAGGACGGATTTACGAGATGCAGAGTCGCAAAGAAGAGGCCGTAGATATCTACAAAACTGTGATTCGTTCCTATCCGCAGAGAGATGTCGCTTCTCAGGCTAAGGCTTCTTTGAGGGGGCTCGATCTGTGAGGCATATACGTTTTTTTTTGCTCGTGATGAGTTTTTTTATTGAGGTCCATGTTCGCGCACAGGAGTGTGTTGGTAAGTCTGTGCCCTGTGCATTTCAATCTCATGCGGTTCGCAGAATTGTTGATCTCAAAGGGGCGCAAGTGGTTTTGGCTCCAGGAGCAGTTGTTGAGCATCGATCTGAAGCGCAATTGCATATTTTGCAAGGAGTTGTTTATGTGCACACGTCTTCAGGTTTTAAATTTTCATCTGCTTTTGGCGACGCAAATTGTGAACAGGGATGTCGCGCGATTTTTTCTCGCACTGACAATGCCTTCAAAATAGAAACTCTGCGCGGCGAATGGTCTGTGCAGAGGCGTGGTGATAAGCAACATTACGCCGTTGGTGTAGCGACCCAAGTCGAGATGGGTGAAGTTGGATTAGATGGCAAAGCGGTGATGGGTTTTCCTCAAAGTCTTTCGTGGGATGCGATAGTCAAGAGTTGGGCTAAACTCTATTTAGGTAAAAAAGAAGATTTCAAAGAGGACATCCTTACCTTTCACGCCGAATGGAAACTTGCTGTTGAGCGAGTTGCTGAGATGCAGCGCCAGGAGGCTGGTCGTCTGATTGCCAGTGAAAACCATAAAAAATCGCTGGTCTGGGAGAAAAAGAAAGCTGCAGAGCGTGAGGACGAAAGTCTAAGAAAAATGTTTCGCGAAAAAAATTATCTCTTTCCGTAGTCCAGTAGCCTTAAAGTCACCCATCTTCCGTGATCGATCTATGTTATTCTGAAGAGACATAGCTTCTCAGGAGGAGAATCCATGTCTTCAGTCAGCGGTTCTGATTCCACGCTAAAACGTCAAGATGACAGCCTTCGTCGCAAAAACGAGGATCTTAAGAAGCGCGAAGCCGAGATGGCTAAAAATCATGCGCATGAAATTCGCCGCCTTAATGAAGCTCATTACGAAGAAATTGAGAGGCTTAAAAACGAGCATCGCAGCCAGCTGGAGAGGATGCAGCAACAGGCTAATGAGACATTTTCGGCTCGCGACCACAAGTACAATAAAGATATCGAGGATGTTCGCGCTCTTCATCGTAAGCAAGCGCAAAATTTTGCACAGGAAGCGCAAAGACGCGAAGAAGCTATGCGTAAGGCTGCTGAAAATCTAGAATCAGAGAAGAAATTTTTCATTCAAGATCGTGTCGAAAAATTGAACAAGGAATACAACGATAAACTGGCAAAAATCGAAACGCAGTACCGGAGTGCCATTGAAAATGCACATGAAAGTCAGGAAAAGGGCGTTGAGAATTTTCGGACTCGATTGACGGCGAAGCACGAGGAAGATGTCGCCTTGCTGAAATCTGAGAGAGATGAGTCTTTGGGCCGGCTGCAGCGGGAATATGAGCAGTATCGGCAAAATACGACTGAAACCTTGCGCAATAAAAAAGTAGAGAGACTGCAAGATCAGATGCAATCATCAAACGCGTTGGTGCGCGCCGTACAGAAGGAGCGTTTGGATCGCACGGAGTCAGAGTCCATTATGCGTGAAGGATTTGAGCAGGGTATGGCTAAAATGCGAGGTCGCTACGCGCAGAATTTGACCGAATCGCAGAATTATCAAGATCGATCTTTAAATGATCTGCAAGAAAGAACCAGAGATTTCATGAATAATGAGGTTCATCGTCTTGAGGAGAGAAATCACAACTTGAGAGACCAGAGTGCCCGTAATGAGGCCCGCGCGCGCCAGAGGATGTCTCAGGAAGTGGCCAACTACAAAGCCGCATTTCAGAACAATGTGGATGATATGCGCGAGCAACTTCAACGGGTAGTCAACGATTCCAACTCCCAAAATCGCGAAGATGTGCGTAAAGTTCGTCGTGAATTGGAGCAGCAATTGGTTGATACGAACAGGGATTATCGTGCCAAGCTGCACGATGAAACGAGAAGTCAGCGCAATATGTATGAGTCCATCAAAGACGACTTGGAGTCGCGCGTAAAGTCCACCCGGATCGACGCTGATAGTCGAGTGAAGCGTATTCTTGAAAAGACCACTGACGAAAAAGCGGTTTTAAATGAAAGACACGTGGATGATCGATTGGCAAATCAGCGAATGCATGCCGATGAATTAAAGGCCTTGCGGCAAACTCTGGAAGATGAAAAGCATCAAGCTGTGGGACGTCTTGAGGAGCGGCTGAGAAAGCAAGAAATGCAGCATTCTGAGCGTATGTCGCAGGTTGTGCAGAAATACGAAAAACAACTCTTAACCTTGAAAGAGCAGATGGTTCGCGAGAAAAAAGTGACTGATGAGCAGATGAAGCGCACGGTCGAGGATTTACAAAAGACCCATCAGTTAGCGATTGATCAATTAGAAGCGAGAAATCGTGAGCAGATGAGGCAAGTTTCAAATCAGCACACGGATCGTATGCGTGCTCAAACCAAACGCTACGAGGAAAAACTCGATCAAGTGCTCACAGAAGTTAAAAAAACATAAATTGCTGAAGGGATTGTATGCTTTCTGAACGTCGGGTAAAAATCGTAGCCACCGTAGGGCCTTCTATACAATCCCGAGAAGGTCTTGAGAAAGCCATATTGGCCGGCATGAATGTCGCTCGGCTTAACTTTTCTCATGGCTCTCATGAGCAACACGCTCAAGTGATCGAAGCAATCAGAGACCTTTCGCGTAAGTGGAATGCTCCCGTGTCGATTCTCCAGGATCTTCAAGGTCCAAAGATTCGTGTTGGACGTTTCACGAAGGGTTTTATTGAGCTCGCAGAAGGTGAGCGAGTTGAGGTGACTGTCGAAGATATTCTTGGCGATCATGGTTTAATTCCAGTTGATTTCAGATCTCTGCCGGACACGGTACAAGAAGGGCAACGGATACTTCTTGATGATGGTCTAATCGAGTTAAAAGTATTGTCGCGAAATGGGTTACGCTTGGTTTGTGAAGTGGTTTATGGCGGCCTTCTTAAGGATCGAAAAGGGATGAATGTCCCGGGAGCGAGCCTTCCTATTGATGCGATGACTGAGAAGGATTTGAAAGATCTGGAGTTCGGTCTTGCCCACAATGTCGATTATGTGGCGCTGAGCTTTGTACGCCATGGCAGCGATATCGAAAGGCTTCGTGAGTTGGTAAATACAAAAAAGCCTGGGACTCGTATCATTGCTAAAATTGAAATGCTCGAAGCGTTGAATAATTTGGAGCAAATCATCCAATTGAGTGATGGCGTAATGGTGGCACGCGGGGATTTGGCTGTAGAGGTGGGGCAGACTGTTTTGCCGTCGGTGCAAAAGCGCATCATTAGGGTGGCCAATGCCAGCAACAAGCCCGTCATCACGGCGACTCAGATGCTAGATAGTATGGTTGAAAATCCCCGTCCTACTCGCGCAGAGATCACAGATGTTGCAAATGCTGTACTCGATGGATCGGACGCATGCATGCTCAGTGCGGAAACTGCGAGTGGTCGTTATCCGTTTCGTTGTATTCGAACGATGCATGAAATAATCACCGAGGTGGAGAAAAGCTCGAGTCTTTATTACGATATTTCTTTAGAGGAAGAATTTTTAGATGTGCCAGAGGCCATTGCTGCTTCGGCTTCGTTGACTGCTATGAAGTTACGCGCCAAGGCGCTTGTGTGTTTGACCACCACAGGTAAAACCGCGACTTTGATTGCAGGTCATCGTCCCAAAGTCCCAATTATTGCGATAACACACCAATTAGATCCACTGAATCGCTTGGAACTCGTTTGGGGTATCCAGACGTACAAAATACGACCTTATCAGAGTAGCGAAGAGGCTTTGACGCAAATTGAAGATCTTTTGCTCAAGATTGGTCTTGTTCAAAAAGGTGACAAAGTCGTGGTGACCATGGGTACGCCTGTTCAACAAAGGGCTAAAACTAATAGTATTCGTGTTTACTCAGTCACTCGTGATAGAGTGGAAGTGCCAGATTCTGAGCTTCCTCTGCGGTGCCGTCAAGATATAGGCAGTCTTCTAAAAGGTGTCTAGACGCCTGGTCGCGTTTTTCTATGGTTTCTGTTACGATCGGGCCCGGAGGTAGTGAGCTGTGATTTTGACGATGCTTTTTTTTATATTTAATGTCGTTTGGGCTGATGCAACTGAAGACGTTGTGGTTAAAATGCAAGAGCTTAGTACGATGCGTGAAATGCTCGCTGGTACTTTAAATGGGCGTGCTGAGCCGATTACCGAGCAAACATTTAAAGAGGTGTGCGCGCCCGTAGGCAAGAATCTAAAATCGTGGGCTGAAGTCAAAGGCTACTCTGCGCGTCAGGTTTCTGAAAAATATAGAAATCCTCAAAATGCTCCCACGCGGCAAGAGCTTGCAGTACTAGCTCGTTTTTCCAAGAGCGCAAACCTCGATCGCTTTATTGAGGGATCTAAAGTTTTCGTGCCTATAAGGGTCACGCAAGCCTGTCTTCACTGTCATGGTGAGAAAGAACGGCGCCCAGAATTCGTAAAGCAAGAATATCCGGGTGATCGCGCATTTGGCTTCAAGTCAGGCGACTTGAGGGGTATGTACGCTATTGAAATGAAATAAGGCTAGAGCGGTTATCGTCGTCCAGGAACTTTTTTGAGAGTATAAATGATTTCCCAGTAGGGTAAGACGGTCTCTAAATCCTCAAGCTTGAATTTCATACTCAATACGCCACCCTGTTCAGATTGCTTTTCATTAACTAGGCCTTTTTCAGCTAAGGGATCAGCGTCGTTGACGCCAAACAGGAAATTGAGGTCTCGCATTGAGTTGTTTTGCATTTCGGTAAGGTTAACTTTCACAAATCCTTTATCATCTGGAGTCAGTTTTTTTCCATAAAATACAAGCGCACGTAGAGTTTGCATTTGGCTCTCATCAATCGTTACGCGCTTACTTTCTTCTGTGAAAAGATACTTATTATACCAGTCGGTAAATTCGGTCAGGCGTTGATGGTTGAGAATGCTAATGCGTTTTTTGCCTTCGCCCAGCTCTTCCACCTTCATGATTTGAAGGGCTTGAAATACTTCCATAATTTTGTCGAGCTTGTTTGTGGGCTGTTGGAAAACCTGGATACAGTAATCTCGCAAAACACTATAGGGAATAATGAGAGAATCTTCGACTTTTTCGCCGCATTTAAAACCAATCAAGCTGATGATAGCAGAGAGACGGGTCACGAGGTGAGGAGGAAACATTTCCTCATCGCCCTTGGTTGCGGCTTCAAGATTTTTGATGCGTGTATTGGCGTCGCGCAATTGACCGTTAACCGTTCTCACCATTGCTTTGAGCCATTCAGGGAAAGTTTTAAACTGAGCGTGTAGTGCGGAGAATGGAAGAATAATAACTTCGGTGTCCTGTATGGCTCGGGCGCCCGCACTGCGAGGTTTATTGTCAAAAAACGCCATTTCTCCGAGCATCTCGCCGGCTTTTTTTTCAGCAAGAACGATCTCGCCACTGCCTTTGGCCTTGGTGATGGCAATGCGGCCTGTTTTTATGACGTACATCGCATCACTACTATCGCCTTCGCGAAAGAGAATGTCATTTTTTGAGAGATTTTTTACTCCGCTAGACACTGTGGCAACACCTTCCTCAAGTGTCTTTTATTATGGCTCGATTTTGGCTTTATCGACAACGAGATCGTGGAATGGGCCAAGTGACAGGACTAAAGATGGATCTCGCGTAAGTCATGACTGACAGTTAAGGGGGCCTCAGAAGCGGATTTGATATCGTCAATACTAAGTCCAGGGGCAATTTCTTTTAATATAAAACCCTCAGGCCCTAAATCCAACACGCACATATCGGTGACCACTCGTTGTACGCACCTGACTCCAGTAAGGGGCAAGGTGCATTTTTTTAGAATTTTGGAAGCGCCAGATTTGTCCCGATGAACCATAGCTACGATGACACGCTTAGCTCCGGCTACGAGATCCATGGCTCCACCCATGCCTTTAATCAATTTGCCGGGCACCATCCAATTAGCGATACTGCCCTCTTGATCGACTTCCATGGCTCCAAGAACAGTTAAATCAACATGGCCTCCCCGGATCATGGCAAAACTGTCGGCAGAATTAAAAAAACTGGCTCCTGCGACATAAGTGACTGTTTGTTTGCCCGCGTTGATCAGATCGGCATCGACCTCTTCTTTATGTGGAAAAGGTCCAAGACCAAGAAGTCCATTTTCGCTCTGAAACATCACAAACATACCATCTGGAATGTGATTGGCGACGAGAGTTGGAAGGCCAATTCCCAGATTTACAACAAAGCCATCCCGAACTTCCTGAGCGATTCTCTTGGCGATCTGGTCACGATTCATCAATGCCATGTCTGACTTCCTCTACTGCTTGGTGAGAGTTAAATTCTCGATGCGTTTTTGATAACTGCGACCTTTGAAAATCCTCTGAACGTATGCGCCCGGTAAATGGATTTGGTCTGGATCTAGTTCGCCGATCTCTACCAGCTCTTCGACTTCAGCGACGGTGATGTTGCCTGCCATAGCTGCGACCGGGTTAAAGTTGCGCGCCGTTTTACGAAAAATAAGATTGCCAAATTTGTCGCCCTTCCAGGCTTTTACAAAAGCAAAGTCGCCGCGAATGGAGTGCTCAAGGACGTAGGGGCGGCCATTAAATTCTCGTACTTCTTTACCTTCAGCGACTTTTGTTCCAACTCCCGTCGGTGTGAAAAACGCAGGAATGCCGGCGCCGCCAGCGCGCAGTTTTTCAGCTAAAGTCCCTTGTGGGGTGAATTCAACTTCCAATTCACCTGTGAGGTAGAGTTTTTCAAAGAGTTCATTTTCGCCAACATAACTTGAAACCATTTTTTTGATCTGCCGGTTTTGAAGAAGTTGACCGAGGCCAAAATCATCAACTCCGGCGTTATTGGATACACAGGTCAGATTTTTTATGCCACGGTCTCTTAAAGCGGCTATGCTATTTTCGGGTATGCCGCAGAGGCCAAAGCCCCCGAAGAGTAGCAGCATGCCATCTTTTACTCCCTCCGTGGCACTGTGGGCGTCTGAAAAGACTTTATTCATAATTTTTCCACGATTAAAGCCACGCCTTCGCCGCCACCAATACACAAAGTAGCCAGTCCAAATTGTTTCTTTCGCTGACCTAACGCGTGAATCAAAGTTGTGAGAATGCGTGCTCCGCTCGCCCCAATGGGGTGGCCAAGAGCCACTGCTCCGCCGTTAACATTCACTTTACTGTGCGCAATATTAAGCTGCTTCATTGCCAACATCGTGACCATGGAAAACGCCTCATTGATCTCAAAAAGGTCAATGTCTTCGGGCTTCATTTTAGCTCTCTCGAGTGCTCGCTGCATGGCTGTGACGGGTGCCGTGGTAAACCATTTTGGATCCTGTGCAAATGTGCCATGAGCAACGATGCGAGCGATGGGTTTGAGGCTATGTGATTTCACCGTTGCTTCACTGGCGAGCACGACAGCCGCTGCGCCGTCGTTGATTTTGCTTGCATTGGCGGCAGTGATTGAGCCTTCTTTTTCAAAAGCTGGACGCAGTTCAGGGATTTTGTCAAATCGTGCTTTACTTGGCTCTTCATCAACGCTCACTGTCTGTGCAGCGCCCTTTGCGCTAATTTCTACACCAGTGATTTCCATTTTAAACAAACCCTCTTCCGTGGCTTTCTGAGCACGTTTGTAGCTTTCGATTGCGAACTCATCTTGAGCTTTTCGGTCAAGTTTGAATTCGCGCACGGCCATTTCAGCAGCATTACCCATGTGAAAGTTAGAGTAGGGATCCCACAGGCCATCTTTGATCATGGAATCGACTACCTGCCCATGACCCATGCGCATTCCAGCGCGAGCACTTTCCAGGAGATACGGAGCTAAAGTCATATTTTCTTGGCCGCCAGCGATAGCAACATCTGTGTGACCGAGGGCGATATTGTCGGCGGCCAGCATGACGGCTTTAAGCCCTGAACCGCAGACTTTATTGATCGTCATGCAGGGAACAGAAGCGGGCAGGCCAGCGTACAAAGCCGCCTGTCGCGCGGGAGCTTGTCCGCTGCCAGCAGAGAGAACTTGTCCCATGATACATTCTTGAATCGTGTGGATATCGAGTTTTGCGTCATCAAGTGCGGCCTTGATGGCGGCGGCGCCTAATCGAGGCGCGGGTGTGGTGGCGAAAGCGCCTTGAAAGCTAGCTATAGGTGTGCGGCGTGCGGCAAGGATGTAAGTGGATCGCATATTGAGACCTCTCTTTTTTGAACCCCAGATTTTGAGGACTAGACCTAGGCCAGTCAAGACAACACGACTTTTTGTGTCAATTCATTGCTTAGGTTTTTTTTGACCCTCAATATAGAAAAATGTGGTTTTTGCTCAGTCTTCTTTGTGTCGCTGCGGCGATCGAAAAGCACTCTTATCCACCACAGTCTTACTCTGCTGATGGTGTGGAGCATTTGCATATCGAGGGAGTGCGCGGCAACCTCAAGCTCAAGAGTAAGCCAGGCAAGTTTTTCTCAATTCGAGTGAAGCATGCTCAAAATCCTAAGTCTGAAGATTGGCATCTCTTAATTGAGAGGCGGAAGAATGTTTTACACATAGAAGTTTTTAATGTGTTGTCCGGCATCGCATGGCGAAAGCACTTGCGCCAGGAATCTTGGCCTGAGTTCGATATTGAAATTGAAGGGCCTCCACGCAATTTGCGCCTTGGATGGCGAGAGGGGAGTATAGTCC
>JAYQON010000032.1:13193-28121 GCA_038144835.1 Bdellovibrionales bacterium | reverse complement strand
CCAGGTGGCTACCGCAATTTCTTTTTTAGTTCTGGTTTTGCCGCTCACCTTTTTTAACGTCATTTTTGCCGAGCTTGTACCCAAAACTTTGGCGCTACGCCACCCTGCTCGAATTGCCTTAATTTCGTCGCGTTGGCTCATGGCTTTAGATCGAATTTTTTTGCCCATCGTCGATATTCTTGAGTGGTCAACCAAGAAAATTCTTAGTCTGATATTTATTAAGGCAAAAACCAATACTTCCTCTGTCACCTCAGAGACAGTCGAGCTGGATCAGTTGTCCTCGCAAGCTCGCCAATACATCATTAATTTGGTGGGAATCGAAAAAAAGCGCGTTCATGATGTCATGATGCCTTGGGCTCAAGTTGACCATGTGCTTTTGTCACAGCAACTTTCAGATGTCGAGGCGGTGGCATTGAGATCTGGACATACCCGCCTGCCCGTTATGTCTGACGGTCAGGTCTTTGGCATCATTAATACAAAAGAGTTAGTGGCATTAATCAAAGCCGGCGGTGATAAGTGGACACAGATCGTGCGTCCAATGTCACGAGTACAAGAGTTTGACTCTTTGCTTAAGGCTCTTCGCCAAATGCAAGAAAAACGCAGCCACTTGTCTGCAGTTTTTGCGGGAACTTCTCTGGTCGGGATAGTGACTATGGAAGATATTCTTGAAGAAGTGATTGGTGAGATTTACGACGAAGACGACGATGGCGCTCTCAGACGCATTCTGAGCAGTGCAGGACGTATGCGTGGGACTTCACCTCTAGGTTAACCAAAACGACCTGTAATGTAGGATTCTGTGCGTGAGTCTTTTGGATTGGTAAAAATCTGTTGAGTCTCGCCAAGCTCGACAAGCTCGCCCAAATACATAAAAGCCGTATAGTCTGACGTCCGTGCAGCCTGATGTAAGTTGTGAGTCACCATAACAATCGTTACAGATTTTTTTAAGTCAGTGACGAGTTCTTCGATGTGAGCGGTTGAAATTGGGTCGAGAGCACTTGTCGGCTCATCCAAAAGAACAATTTCTGGCTCAGTAGCCAGGGCTCGAGCGATACACAAACGCTGCTGTTGTCCACCAGACAAAGCCTGCGCACTTGAATCCAAACGATCCTTCACTTCATCCCACAAGCCAGCTTGCTGGAGGGCCGTGACCACATTGCGCTCGATGACACTTCGGCGACGCACCCCCCGTACGCGTAAACCATACGCCACATTTTCAAAAATTGATTTGGGAAACGGGTTTGGCTTTTGAAATACCATACCGATACGCATGCGCACTTCAATAGGGTCTATTGCTCTGTCGAGAATATTTTGGTTTTCAGGATAGAGCCAAATTTCACCATCATAGCGATTACCTGGGTAAAGATCGTGCATACGGTTGAAGCAACGCAGAAGGGTTGTCTTTCCGCACCCTGAAGGACCAATCAATGCGGTAACCGAGTTCTTCCGAATCGGCAAACTCACGGCTTTAACTACTTGCTTGTCGCCATAAAAAAAGCTCAGGTTTTTTACCTGCGCAGAAAGATTGAGCTCCATTCGATTCACCACTTGATACGTTTACGGAAGTGATGGCGAATATAAATCGCTATCGCATTCATGGCCAGTGTCATTAACAAAAGAATCAAACCCGTTGCCGCGGCATTTACATGAAATGCAGCTTGCGGTCTAGAAATCCAATTAAACATTTGAATGGGCATCACAGTAAATGAATCCCAAAGCCATTGACCCGATACATACGGAAATTTTTCGCTCACCGGAGAAGTTGGCAAAAAGGCAATAAACGTAAGGGCACCTACGGTAATTAAAGGAGCCGTTTCACCAATCGCACGACTGAGGGAGATTATGACCCCCGTGAGTATTCCGCCCGTTGAATACGGGAGAAGATGATGTTGAATGACCTGCCATTTGCTGGCCCCAACCGCATAGGCGGCCTCGCGAATAGGACCAGGTATGGTTCTTAGCGCCTCACGCGTAGCCACAATCACAATAGGCAAGACTAAAAGTCCCAGGGTCAATCCGGCAGTCAAAATGCTCTGACCAAAATTGAGCCGGTAAACAAAAAGTCCAAGCGCCATCAACCCGAAGGTGATTGAAGGAATCCCAGCCAAGTTGACTATGTTGAGTTCAATAAAAGATGTTAGCAGGTTTTTGGGTGCATATTCTTCGAGGTATACGCCCGCAGCCACCCCCAAAGGTATTGAGCATCCAGCCGTGACCAACATAACACATAACGTGCCCACCCAAGCCGACAATATTCCCGCTTTTTCAGGAAAACGTGAGGGAAAACTAGTCAAAAATGCACCCGATACGCGAGGCAAACCTGTAGTCGCTAAATCTAAGATTAGCGCGAGCAAGGTGATCAAAGCAAAACTGAGCAACATCAAGGCCAGAAAAGCAAAGGCAAAGTCTTTCAATTTTCTATAGCGCAACTGTGGATTATTAACGAGCACTTAGTAAACCTCACGGAAGCGGCGACGAAGGCCAAACCCGATTAGATTAAATAGCAGCGTGATGACTAAAAGAGTGAGTCCGGCAACATAGATCGATTGGTATCCGATTGATCCATGCGGTAAATCGCCAAGACTTACTTGCACAATAAACGCCGTGATCGTAGCCACTGGTTCGGTCGGATTTAAAGTCAGATTCGGCTGCAGCCCCGCCGCTATAGCCACCACCATGGTTTCTCCAAGCGCCCTTGATATTCCCAGAATATAAGCTGAGATAACACCTGAGAATGCCGCCGGAATAACTACCTTAAACGCGGTTTGAAGTCGAGTGGCACCAACAGCAAACGACGCCTCCCTAAGATAATTAGGCACAGCTCGCATCGCATCCTCACTTAGAGAAGAAATGTAGGGCACAATCATTAGTCCCATCACCAACCCTGCACTCAGTGCATTAAAACCAGGCATATCAGGAAAAATTTCTTGTAACATCGGCGTCACAAATAACAGCGCGAAATAACCGTAAACAACCGTAGGCACGGCTGCAAGCAACTCCAACACTGGCTTCAGCATCTCTCTCGCCCTTGCCGGTGCATATTCACTCAGAAAGGTGGCAATGACCGTACCCACCGGTATAGCCACAGATAAGGCAATCGAAGTCGTTAAAAAAGTTCCGCTCAATAGAGGAGCTATACCAAATTTGGGGTTATCGAATAGTGGCGTCCATTCTCTCTCGGTTAAAAATTCGCGCAATGATACATGAGAAAAAAACGGGATTGATTCAATAATGAGAATCGATAAAATGCCAAAGGTAACAAGAACTGAAGATCCCGCCGCTAAAAAAAGCAAACCCTCGATGATTCTTTCTTTAAAAATACGTGTTTTCCGCACGTTCAACTGGGTTTGCTTTAACTGCGAGATTTTCTTGATGTTCAGCTTGTCAAGCGAAGCATCTAGTGCATCGGTCTCCTGCAAGCTCACTCAAGTCTCTTTTCTTTTTTCATGAGGTCTTCAATTTTCATTCCCACCTCAGAGTGACCCGCAAAGGCCGTACCTACTTTGCCTTTCTGAATGTGTTCCTTGGCGAGCTCGTAAGCCTCGGAGGGAAGAGGAACATACTTAGCTTGCTCAACAAGAGTCTGGGCATTTAGCAAATAAAATTCAATGAACTCTCGCACCTCAGGACGCTTCATGGCTGCTTGATTGACATAAATAAAGAGGGGACGCGAAAGTGGCGTATAGACTCCCGACTCCACTGTTGCACGCGAAGGAACAATGGGCTTACCGTTGGCCACTACTGGAATGATCTTCAAGTTGGATTTGTTTTCTTCGTAATAAGAGTAAGGTAAATAGCCCAAAGCGTTCTTGTCTCCAGTAATGCCTTTAACGAGAACGTTGTCGTCTTCACTGGGTGTGTAGTCCTTACGGCTGGACTTTGCTTTGCCCACCACAGCTTCGGTGAAATAATCAAAGGTACCAGAGTCAGCGCCAGCACCATAAAGCTTGAGAGGCTGATCTGGCCAAGAGGAATTTACATCTTTCCATTTCATAACCTTTCCTTGAGCTGATGGTTCCCAGATCTTTTTTAATTCAGCAACCGTGATTTGGTTTAAGAAAGCATTGGACTTGTTAACAACGATGGCCGCGGCATCAAACGCCACCGGCAACTCGAAGTATTTTATTCCGGCTTTGTTGCATGCCTCCATTTCTCCTGATTCACTTGGCTTGGTCGCTGCTTGAATGGGGCGCGAAGCATTCTGCACGTCCGTTTCACCACGACAGAATTTTTTAAATCCTCCACCAGTTCCAGAGATTCCAACGGTGACCTTATAGGCATTCTTTTTCGCTGCTTGAAACTCTTCTGCCACAGCCTCGGTTATCGGAAAGACCGTGCTTGAACCGTCAATTTTTACCGTTTGCGCTTGGGAAGGTACCGAAACTAATAATACCGTAAGCAGTGCCACCATGAGGTTTACCTCCGTTTTAATAGGGTGCAATCCTAACAGAACCTTGATTTTAGAAATGTTAGAATGGCGTTAGGAGACCAATTTTGATAGGGAAGTTTTTACTCAATTTCCGCTAAACTTTCCTACACCGATTGCCCCTTGTGTTACCGAGAAATACTGTCGATTAGGTTTTTCAGGGCTATCTGATTCTTTACACCTTCAAATCGCAGTTCTACCCGACGATTACGCTCTAGGGCGCTGGGTGCCATGGATTGGGTTAAGAGCTCCTTCTTACCTTTGGCCACGCTTGTCACCTGAGCTTTACTTAAACCTGCGCTCACTAAAGAATTAGCAATAGTTTCTGCTCGGCGGCGAGATAGTTGGTCATTGTATTTATCAGTGCCTCTTTGGTCTGTGTGACCAATAACTTGCACATGATCAAACAGGTCACGATTAGCGGCTAACGCACGCGCCAACCGACGCAAATACTGCTGCGACCCCGCATTCAAGCGAGTTGAGTCTGTTTCAAAATTTACGGGACCAGGCTCAATTCGAATCGTCCGCATTGCCTGGCGGGCCAAATGTGGAGCCACCACAACCTTTGCTGGTTCTTCGGGTACAGGTCGAACCTGAGCCACAACCCCCGGAGATCCAAAGCTCACTTCTAATTCCGCCAAGATTGTGTTGATACTCGCTCCACTGATGCCAACATCTGTCATTATGCGGCCACCTGCGCGCATCACGTACTTGTTTTGCCAGGGCCACTCTTTAAGAACCTGCATTCCAATGAATGACGCTAAATTGTTCGTGTTCGATTGATAACGATCCGGATTATCAACTAACGTATTCCAAACGACACCAATTTGCAGTCGATCGGCAATTTGGTAGCGGCCCGCAAGTTCGGTGTAAAGCGATTGGATGTTGTCGGCGTCGCTTCCATTTTGAGTCAAAAAATGATTGTGAAAACCCAAACCCACATCGCCAACAATTGGATAGCCTTCAAAGTAGTAAGAACCCAAAACCTTCAAATGCATAGGCATGCCACCAGTGCGTATTTTGTGATTCGAATCCGTAATGCCCATGCCCACACCCAAAAGCGGCCAAAACCCTTGTGGCTGATAGATGTCACCACGCTGTACTTCTGGATTTAGAGTCAGGATATTTTTGCTTTCTAACGCAAAGGCTGAACTGGAAAACGCAAGTAACATCATAAGTAAACGGCGAAACATACCAAACACCCCCAAATACGTGATTAGAGTGACAAACAATTATCTAATGACGACTGTCAGAGCAAGGTCTTATAATTTGCTGTGGAGTTTCAATGTCTAAGAAAATTCGTGTTGGTTTAGTTTTTGGAGGCCGTTCGGGTGAACATGAGGTCAGCATTGCGTCTGCTCTATCAGTTTACAAAGCTCTCGATAAAATGCGTTATGATGTCACACTCATTGCCATTGACAAAACCGGACGCTGGCTGACTTTAGAACCTCAGTCCCTGATAGACGTTGGGGACAACCCCTCGCGCCTAAGTTTACACAATTTCGATGACGAAGACTTAGCGATTGTGCCCCACCCAGGGCTCCACCAATTGGTTTCATCGAAAATTGGGCAAACTTCAATCGGCGTCCCTAACGTTGATGTGGTTTTGCCGATTATCCACGGAACATTTGGAGAAGATGGCACGCTCCAAGGGCTCTTTGAGCTGGCGCAAATTGCGTATGCGGGCTCGGGCGTTCTAGGTTCTGCTCTAGGAATGGACAAGGAAATGGCCGGTAAACTTTTTGAGTTGGCTGGCATTAAAACTGTGCCCACGATTTCTGTACGTAAGCACCAATACGAGGCGGCTCCCGCAGACTGGAGAGCAAAAATCTCCAAGGAATTTGGCTTTCCCGTTTTTATAAAACCCGCCAACGCGGGGTCTTCGGTGGGCGTTCACAAAGTCAAAAGCGCGCAAGAACTAGATGTGGCCTTCTTGGATGCGTTTACCTTTGATTTAAAAGTGCTTGTTCAAAAAGCCATTGATGCCCGTGAGCTTGAGGTCTCAGTTCTTGGCAACAACGAACCGCAAGCCAGCGTGGTTGGAGAAATCATTCCTCGACATGAATTCTACAGCTACGAAGCAAAATATATTGATGAAAAAGGGGCAGAACTGCATATTCCGGCAAAGAGCCTTACAAAAGATATTGAAAATCTCGCTAAAAATTGGGCCATCGCAGCCTTTAAGGCCTTAGAGTGTCGAGGCATGGCTCGAGTAGACTTTTTTTTAGACCGTCAAAGTGGACAACTTTATATAAATGAAATCAATACTATACCTGGCTTCACAAGTATCAGTATGTACCCAAAGCTCTGGGAAGCTTCTGGACTCAGCTACCCAGAGTTATTAGATGAGCTCATACGCCTGGCTCTTGATTTTCACGCTCAAAGACAAAAACTAAAAACAAACTACCGCTCCACCTGATTGGAAAAGGCGCTGGAGGGGTGTGCAGCTGACTGCAGCACCTCCTCCGCGAATTGTGAAGAACCACCACATCTCATCGACGTGGAGGTTCGAGTGGCGCCTGTGTGCTGGACGAAGTGTCCGGGGCGCCGCGGGTTTTATTCAACAATCAGTTTTGCAAGGTGTGTGCGAGTCTGTCTGATGACCCAACAAATGTGACGTATAGTGAATTTAGTATTTAATTTAACTCAATTTTATTGATTTCTGTTGAGCGCAAAAACCTTATCTATAACTTTTTGCGTCACGAACCATGTTCCAATGAAGGACGAGATTAAAGTCCAGATTCTCCCTGTCCGATACTCTCTATAGTTGAGCGTAAACTCGAGATAAGGAGTCCCAATGTCTCTTTATGATACCCATAGCCTTTATGAATTTCTTCATCACACGCCAGAGAGTGGCCTGCGAAAGATCCTGCGCGACAATAAGAATATGACTGACGTGCATTGCAACCTGCTTTTCAAAATCGTCAAAGCTTGTACTGTAGATGAATTCCACGAACATTTTGAAAAACAGACTTTTCCACGAATTCGCTGCAGTCCCTCGGAAGATAAAATAAAAGAGACCTTTTGGGCGAGTTGCATAAACACTCTCCTCGACCGGGGAGTTTTACAACCACTGAGTCAAAAGGTTGCGGCGTGAACTCATGCGCAGGATATTTTTTTTAGCCCTTCTTTTGGTGCTTGCCAGCAGCTACCTAGTTTAGACACCTCTTCGCGCGAGGGTCGGGTAGAGCTGTCTAAGTTTCAATTGTGGACTCGAAAAAAAGAGGTGTAAACTACTGGTAGGCATACATCTAAGGGCATTCATTTGAATCGCATTCTGCCTTTCATTTTTTTGAGCCTGAGTTGCAGCGCTTTCGCCGCATCAAAGGAATTTGTGATAGAAACCAGTCTGGAAACTGGCTCTAACCAAGTGTCTTATTACCGAATCAGGGTGGCTGATGGACAACAAACCAGCCTCTCCACCCATAGCGACGAACCTTCAACACAAACTGCACTTAAAATTTTGGCTGAGGGTGCTGGTGAGGATGCCCAAGGCGTCGAGCAGGTCTTCTTAAGGTTCCAAATTCAATATTCTCAATCAGGAAAAACCATTCACTCTTCTCCTGAAATCATGGCTCGCGTTGGACAATCCGCTCACGTCATCCTCGGATCCAGTGGCCAAGAGTCTTTAAGATTGAATGTAAAGGCCATTCCGCGCTAGATAAGTTGCCTGCCGGTAAAATGAAAACTTTCCATTGCCACCGCCCCGAAACGTCACTCGAACAGCGCCATAGAGCTGCCATTTCCCTCCCAGTTCGGCACATATCTTGGATTCTCTGCAACAAGCACACAGGCGGCATGAAAGCCGTTTTTGAAAGGTGGCAGAGCATGGATGCAATAAAGGCCTCTCTCATTTTTTATTTAGTTATTCTAGTGACGTCGGGCATCGGCTGCCGATCGGCTCGAATGCAAGTTGTCGGTGACGATTCAGAAGTCCAACAAAAGGCGCAGACAAATACTCCCGCTCCGGACGTTCAACCACCCTCTACTGGGCTTAAATGCCCAACCTCCCATGATTTGAGTGTGGATCGCTCGCACCCTGTCATTGAGCACAGTGTAGCTCTTATGCCTTGGCGTCGAATGGTTTGGCGAAAAAACTGCGACGGGCAAATTTATTCAAAAACCTACGAAAATCTGAGTCTGGCACAGACGCAGTTTGTTGCTTTGAGATCAAATCAAAATGTGAAAGTGTCAGCATTCAACAGAACTACCTGCAGCTCTTGGGTTTCATCTGACTTCGAGAAAGATCAAAGCGTCGAGCATCTAAGAATTCCGGTTTCCCTAAGGACGACCAGCCAAATCCTAACCGTCAAGCGCGGGCTCAATGTGATTGACTTAAATTACGGAAACAAACGTGAAACCTTACTTCTGACCGTGATTTATGATCGGGCCCAAAATCAGTGCGTAGTCATTCGCGACACTGGTTGCCAATCTTCCCAAAATGATCAAACTAGCCACCTTTTTCGCTAACTGACTCAACGGCACTGAGCCTAGATTTGCACTTTCAAAATATTCGTGAAATAGCTTAACGTCATGAAGCACAAACACGATTATTCAAAACTACGCTCAACGATGAAGCCAGAAAGCCTAGCGATGAGCTATGGCTATAACCCTTCCTTCTCGGAGGGCGCGGCAAAATGCCCAATTTATCAAACTTCAACTTTCATTTTTCGCTCGGCCGAGGAGGGAAAGGAATTTTTTGAAGTGGCCTTGGGAAAACGCGAACCCAATCCAGATAGAGAAGCTGGTCTTATTTATAGCCGATTAAATAATCCTGATTTAGAAATATTAGAGGACCGTTTAACACTTTGGGATCAAGCTGAAGACGCCTCTGTTTTTGAAAGTGGTATGGCGGCAATTTCGACTTCTTTACTCGCTCTGGTTTCGCCTGGAGACTTGGTGCTACACTCTGATCCGTTGTACGGCGGCACGGATCATTTTCTAAAATCCATCTTAGGACGATTTGGGGTAGAACTCGTAGGAACCCTGCCCGGCGAAAGCATGGATTCGATCCGCAAAAAAATTGTTGCCACAGGAAAGGGCGACAGACTGTCAGTGATCTACATCGAATCTCCGGCGAACCCTACAAATCATTTATTTGACCTGAAGGCTTTGGTCAAATTGAGCCAGGAATTTCGCTGTCAAAACGGACCAACAAGCGTCCTGGTGGATAACACCTTTTTAGGCCCAGTTTTCCAAAAGCCTCTTCTTCTTGGAGCACACTTGGTGTTGTACTCGGCCACAAAATACATTGGCGGACACTCTGATGTTGTTGCCGGGGCTTGTCTAGGCAGCGCTGATCTTATTCAGCGAATCAAAGTGATGCGTCATTATTTGGGCACATTTGCGAGTCCTTGGACTGGCTGGCTTTTGTTACGGAGCTTAGAAACGCTCGACTTGCGTATGCGCAGACAAGCAAAGACTGCCGAGCAGATTGCAAAAAACCTCGCAGAGCACCCTAAAATAGAAAAAGTTTACTATCCTGGTCTCTTGCATGAAGACGACCCCCAATATGCGATTTACAAACAACAATGTGAAGGCCCAGGAGCCATGATTAGTTTTGACGTACGTGGTGGAGAACCCGCCGCCTTTCGAGTTCTCAATAACCTGAAACTGGTCAAGCTCGCCGTATCTTTAGGTGGAACGGAGTCCCTTGCAGAACATCCCACCACCATGACCCACGCGGGTGTAGATGAGGTTTTAAAACTTAGCCTTGGCATTACTGATAAAATGATTCGTCTCTCAGTTGGAGTCGAAGACACTGACGATCTGTGGTGGGATCTTAACCAAGCACTCGAGCACGCTTAAAACTGAAAAACTTGAAATATAAAAAAGGCCTCGGAACCGTTAATGGTTGCGAGGCCTTAAATTAAGAACTTACGGATATAGGGACTTTATTTCCGATCAAACCGGTCGAGCGTCATGACCTTGTTCCATGCACTGGCAAAATCACGTACGAATTTTTCTCTTCCATCGTCTGACGCGTAAACTTCAGAAATTGCACGCAGTTCTGAATGCGAACCGAAAATCAAATCGACGGGAGTCGCAGTCCACTTGACTTGTCCAGTCTGGCGATCAAGACCTTCATAGACGCCCTCAGAGGCCGATGATTTTTGCCACTTGGTTGACATATCAAGCAAATTGACAAAGAAATCGTTGCTCAGCGTTCCTGGTTTATCCGTAAAAACGCCATGCTTAGACTGATCAGCATTTGCACTCAAAACCCGCATGCCGCCGACAAGCACAGTCATTTCAGGGACTGTCAGGGTTAACATATTGGCGCGATCGACTAACATTTCAGCGGGCGATAGATAATTGCCACTACCATAGTAGTTACGAAATCCATCAGCTTTGGGCTCTAAAACTGCAAATGAGTTCACATCAGTTTGTTCTTGAGAAGCATCCATGCGGCCCGGAGTAAAAGGTACCTTCATATTTGAGCCAGCGGCCTTGGCAGCTTTTTCAATTGCGGCCGTGCCACCTAATACAATCAAATCTGCTAGCGAAACTTTTTTCGTGCCCGATTGAGCTTTATTAAAATCGGTTTGAATCTTCTCTAGCTTACCCAGAACTTTTGATAGTTCTTGTGGATTGTTCACAGCCCAATCCTTTTGTGGAGCCAGACGAACGCGTGCACCGTTTGCTCCTCCGCGCATATCCGTGCCCCGATAAGACGCAGCCGACGCCCACGCCGTCCGCACAAGCTCCGAAACTGTCAGGCCTGAGCTAAGAATTTTATTCTTTAGGTTTGCAATATCAGCGGCGTTAACTAACTTGTGATTAACCGCAGGAATTGGGTCTTGCCACTCTAAAGTCTCTTTGGGCGCATCTTTGCCCAGGTAGCGAGTTCGAGGGCCCATATCCCGATGAGTTAACTTGAACCAAGCTTTGGCAAATGCGAGTTCAAACTCTTTGGGATTTTCTTGAAAGCGCTTTGCAATTTTCTGATAGCTAGGATCAAACTTGAGCGCTAAGTCGGTGGTGAACATAATAGGAGCGCTACGCTTATTGGGATCGTGAGCATCTGGCACTAAGTTCTGAGCTGAACGCTCTTTAGGAATCCACTGGGTAGCACCCGCTGGACTTTTAGTTTTTACCCACTCAAAAGCGAAAAGGTTATTCAGATATTGAGTTGTCCATTTGGTTGGACTCACCGACCAAGCTCCCTCTAAGCCACTAGTAATGGTATCGCCAGCTTTGCCCGTCCCGCATTTATTTTTCCATCCAAAGCCCTGCTCTTCTACTCCTGCCGCTGCCGGTTCAGCACCTACGCATTTTGATGGATCGGCTTTTCCGTGAGCCTTACCAAAAGTGTGACCACCCGCGATAAGGGCAACAGTCTCCTCATCATTCATTGCCATGCGAGCAAAAGTTTCCCGAATGTCTTTGGCTGCAGCAAGCGGATCAGGATTTCCATTTGGACCTTCAGGATTTACGTAAATCAAACCCATCTGAACGGCCGCAAGTGGATTATCGAGTTTTCTATCTCCCTTATAACGTTCTGAGGCCAGGAATTTAGCTTCGGGTCCCCAGTAGACCAAATCTGCTTCCCAATCATCTTCGCGACCACCGGCAAAACCAAAGGTTTTGAAACCCATCGATTCCAGGGCTACGTTACCGGTCAAAACCATGAGATCTGCCCATGAAATCTTTTTTCCATATTTTTTCTTAATTGGCCAAAGCAGCCGTCGAGCTTTATCGAGGTTGGCATTATCTGGCCAACTGTTTAGTGGTTCAAATCTTTGCTGACCACCACCTGCTCCTCCGCGCCCATCAGCTATCCTATATGTACCCGCACTATGCCAAGCCATACGGATAAAGAAAGGACCATAGTGTCCCCAGTCTGCGGGCCACCAATCCTGCGAAGTCTTCATGAGCTTTTCAATATCTTTTTTTACTGCCGCTAGGTCGAGTTTTTTAAACTCTTCGCCATAATTGAACTTAGAGCCCATCGGATTGGACTCAACCGCATGTTGACGAAGGGGAGCCAAGTCAAGTCGCTCAGGCCACCAAAATTGATTCGACATATTTTGCTTTTCTGCGGAACTCATTGATGCAGAAAAACCACGCGAACCGTAGCTTAGGCACAATGCCGCAACAATCAGCATCGAGCCTACACGGACTCTAGCATGAAACATCTGTATCCTCCCATTGTGATGTTAAATAACTATGAAACCAATAAAACGTTCCAAAACTCGGAGTATGCTAATGGGCTTCATTGGGCGGGTCAAACGATTGCGCTTTGGGGCTATTTTTAAAAATGCAACCTAATGAAATGATCTTGCGACGAATGAGCCTCAAAAATCTCCGAAGATCTTCAAGGCTCAGTTTATGAAAGGTATCGTTACTAGCGTATGTACCTATTGCTCACGTACTTACGAACATCGATGCGTTTTTTTAGCTGAGGCTCCAAAAAATCTGCTGCCGTTTGCATGATCACAAAATCATCTTCAGTAAATGAAACGCGAATTTCTGACCGGGTTTTGGCTTTTAGATTTGGCTCAATAGACGCAGCAATATCGCAAGCTTTGTGATCCGCATTATTTAACTGAGCTTCGCGCATAAACCACTCGTTGGCCTGTTTGATATTCATCCTGTAATAGTCATAGGCATCCACCAATGCATGCATCACCTTTTCTGCGACCTGAGGATTTTTTTGAATAAAGACGTCGTTCATTAACACCAACGAGTTGACTCGTCCAATATCGAGAACTCGAACTAATCCTCGCGATTCAAAAATCGCCGGAATTGGATCAAAGCCGCTAAGCGCATCAAACTGACCCCATCTGCTCTTACCCGTACCCGCTTGAACCAAAGGACCTTGTTCTTGAATGCCAAGATTGATGATCTGAACATCATTTTTTGGATCTAGACCCGCTGCTTTCAGGGCCGCCACGGTCACCCTTTCTGCGGCTGCTCCCACAGGCAAGCCAATCGTTTTTCCTTTTAAGTCTTTGATCTCTTTAATCGGTGAATCAGGCGGCACATAAGTGAGCGTGCGATTGTACATTAGGCGGCCAATGCCCACCCAGCCTTTGTCTTTGGCAAATAGGGCTGCCGCCGGTTGATCAGCCGTGAGAATGACATCTACCTCTCCAGCGAGGGCAAGCTCATTGAGCATGGGTCCATAAGTTCTGCCAACAAACTCAGCTTCTAAACCATTTTTGTTCAAAATGTCCGTGTGTTTCCAAATCTGGACCAACTGGCCTTGCGTAGCCCATGGAATCTGCCATCCGATTCGGATTTTTATTGGCGGCGAAACTTTGTCCGCGTGCGCCCAAAATCCCAAAAATAATCCAATAACTAGTAAAATAAGACGTATCATTGCCAGCCCCTTCATTTTTAAAAGATGTATTGAATCTGAGTTCGGTACTCAAGCAAATCAGGATATCCTGCAGGATTGTCATTTCCCGAGCGATAGCCGACTCGAAACCATAACGACAATTTGTCTAAATCGCCCTTAAATTTGTGGCGCAGGTCAAATCCGGTCTCAGAGAGATCTTTGTCGCCAGCAAATTTAAAGCTTGAGTAATAGGCTCTTCCCCACAGTTGGGAAGTAAAGTTGTATTGGAGTACACTCTTCCATCCGGTCCCAGACGCAACGTTGCCAATCCCACTTATCATCGAGTTGGTATAGGTGATATCGGTGAAATATGTGAACGGCATCACAAAGCCACTGCCAGACACATTATTCATAGCCACAGACAAATCCGCGCCGAAGGCTTTAACGCCCAGTTTGGCTCCAGAAAGAGAAGAATTAAAGTTTCCATACCATTCCTTGCCCATAGAATTTTCATTACCACCTTGAAGTGATATGTAGGGAGCAAAACGAGATCCTCCGCTCCAATCGTAATCTAGCTGACCAAACTGCAGATTAAACAGTTCATCAAAGTGGTAATACCAAAACTGAAGCTTTAACTTTTGCCAGTCGTATATGCCGCCAACAATTGATGTTCCCACAGTATCGGGCGGTATGGAGGGTGCCGGTCCTGGGGGTGCCGATCTTCTAGAAAAGATGAAGTTACCGATTTCGGCAAATTTTTGAGCCTCGCGCGTTTTAATGTGAGTGAGATGGTGTACCTGAAGAGTCAATCCAGAAAGCGATTTATTGATCAGCGAATAGCCTGTGTAGGTAATGGGTACGACAAAGGCATCCGACGGATTTGCAAAAGGAGTATCAATTAAAATATTTCCAGCAGTGAGTGTTGTTTCGAACCCCGTCCAACGTACAAAGGCCTCACCAAGAATATCTACATCCACTGTAGGCGTGAATGGTGCTCTTGCAGAAATCTCCTTGTTGGTACCCAAATCATTGGCACCGTAGTAGACCGCACCTAGTGAAAACCCATAAAGGTGTTCCGAATTTGTTTCAAATCCCAGTTTGCCGCCAAACGCGGTTCCAAATTTGTCGGGCGCTTGTTGAAGAGCCAAAGTATTGTTGTAAATTCGAATTTGCCCTTGAAACTTACCCGTAGAAAAAGCGGATTTTAAACTTGCAGCAGACC
>JAYQON010000032.1:2389-13183 GCA_038144835.1 Bdellovibrionales bacterium | reverse complement strand
CAGCAGACCCGATTGACGAAGACAACGCCAACACCGAAACGGTTACCGCAACTATCAATCTCCACAGATTTTCCGAAACCATAAAAACACCTCTTGTCGTATGAACAAGAAACTACCAAAAGAGGCTGAGAGCACGAAGGCACAACTAAAATTTAAAATTGAGTACGCCATGCTATTGGCGCGCCATCAGTTAACTAATATTTAGGTGGCCGGCCCAGTTCGGCCAATAGTGCATTGACTTCCTGTTCTAGAAATTTGATCCTCGAGGGCTCCCCTATTGGCAAAGTCGCGGCACCCTGGACACCATGCTGCTTTCGCAAAGCATTTTGTTTCTCTAGGTATTCTTCGGTTATGTCAGTAAAAACTGCCGCAGCTAAATTTTTTCCGCATTTCACAAAACGCGTTGAAAATACCGTTAATGGAAACCCCTCATCATGACGAATCAATTCAGGAACAAACGTGCTCTGCCCAGTTGCAATCACTTGGTAAAGATTTTGAACAACTCCTTGCTCAGCGGCCTTAGGAAAAATCTCAAGAATTTTCTTTCCTTTGAGAACCGGAAGATCACGATAAACAGCTAAAGCCCCACGAGCATTGCTCTCAAATAAAACTAAGGAATAGGGGTCCTGTGGTTCAAGCAATTTCCAAAGGATAATTCCAAATGGAAGGTCGTAGAAAAGTTCAGTAAAAATATTCTCATTTTTTCTAGCTTGCGGTAACAGCTCCAGCACCTCGGAGTCTAAGGCTGTTGCGAGTTTCATCAAAGTCTTCAAGGTCAGATTGAGCTCACCTTTTTCTATTTTTTGATAGTGCCGAGTGCCGTAACCTAGGTCTGCCATGTCCTTTTGTCGCAAACCTCGACGCAAACGCATCTCTTTGATTCTTTGACCAATCTGCTGTTGCAAAATTTTTTCTGACATAACTTTAATCAATTCATATCGTTCAGAAGCCATTGACTCTAGGTGCAGCGCATTTAACCATAGCCTATGGACACGGTAATTTATTTTTCTTTATTTCCAGTCCTCAAGGACGTTGCTCTTTCGCTTCAAAGAGTTGCCGTGGGTGTGGGATTAGCGACGTTACTAGGTGTACCACTTGGACTTCTACGTAGCTCTTTACCACTCAACATCAAACAGAACCGCTTAATAAAATTTTTTTTAGAAGCTCCCAAATTTCCACCTCCGATTGCATGGATACCCTTTGTCATTCTTGCTTTGGGAATCGGAGAGAAGGCTGCTTACGCAATCGTATTCATCGGCGCCTTCTCACCTATTTTTACAAGTTCGTTCGAAGGGGCTGAGTCCACTCCACTCGTTTGGAAGCAAACCGCTGCATCTCTGCAGCTCAATCTTTGGCAAAAAATTTTTAAAATTACTTACAAGAGCGCTTTGCCACATATATTTGTAGGTCTACGCTCTGGAATTAGCATGGGGTGGATGTCTGTTGTCGCTGCCGAAATGATTAGTGGACAATCAGGGCTCGGTTATTCCATTCAACTGCATCGTTTAAACCTCCAATATGATCTGATGGTCTTAGATATGGTTCTAATTGGTTTAATCGGCTTTTTGCTTTTTGAGGCGGTAGTTTTTTTAGAACAACTCTTTATTCCTTGGCACGAAAGAGCCCGCACGCGTGGACGCTAATATCCTTTTAGAAGTCAGAAATATATGCTTTGCCCACCCTGGAGCTCCCGCTTTGTTGAAGGAGCTTTCTTTTTCCCTTTATAAGGGTGAGTGTCTCGGCATCACAGGATCTTCCGGTTCGGGCAAGAGCACGTTGGCTCTCCTTTTAGCTGGTCACCTGCAACCGACTTCAGGGGAAATCTGGCTTAATGGTCGCCTTGTAAATGGACGCCCTCGCCGCGATATCTTTCTTGTGCATCAAGAAAACGACCTCTTTCCGTGGCTCAATGTTGAAGACCAGATCGCCTTTGCTCTTGAAAAGCAAGACCCTCAACACGTGAAACACTTGATTCAACTGACTCAATTGGAGGGTTGCGAGAAACGGCTTCCCCGGGAACTCTCTGGGGGGATGCAAAAGCGCCTAAGCCTAGCAAGAGCCCTCGCCGTTTCCCCCAAAGTCCTTATTTTGGATGAGGCTTTTGGCTCTCTCGATTTTGAATTGCGACTCCGAATGTTCGCTGAGCTAAAGAAAATCTGGGAGCAAAGTCAGTCCACAATCATTGTGATTTCCCATGATCCTCGAGACCTCGAACACATCGCACAAAGAGAGTTAACCATCCCCTAAGGCGCTTCGCGTTTTTAGATCACCTCGATCACTCCAAACCGAAACTCAAACAAAAGTGCGCATACTCCATCTGAGTCTGTTTTCCACCGATAGCAACTTGGCAAACCTAACTTATACTGCAAACGAAGTATGTATCGGTCCAGATATACTACAAATAAAGTATAGGTAAGGCCTTACGTACTACAATCGGGGTATTTGTGGGGGTCTGGATACTACAAATGAAGTATCTCTTGGGCTCAATGTACTACAACTGAGGTATCTGTAAGGCCTTACGTACTACAATCGGGGTATTTGTGGGGGTCTGGATACTACAAATGAAGTATGTATGGAGCTAAACGTACTACAATTGAGGTGTAAGTCGAAAAGCAGCTAAAGGCGCCTTAAGTTCAACGGGTGCTTAGGTAGCTTTGCAGCGTACGGTTTTCTAAATGTAACTCTCTGCGTAATTCGCATGGTTTGAAGTGCTAGTGTCAGTACTGCATTTGTAGTAGTTTGCCGGCTCCAGTAACTTCCAAATTCCTTAACAAGTTTGGCAAAGCATGAATGTGAATGAGCAGCAGACTTTAAAGGATTGCCCACACGCGAGAACAAAAAGACGCGTTGTGATGTCTGAGCATTTTAAGCGGCAATTCCCCGTGGAAATGGACGAGTGCATCGATTGTGGAGCTCAAATTTGGACTCAAGAAGCGCGTGTGCGTTTTCATCAATGGCTACTTCAGTTGAAGCAAGAAAAACGCGAGATTTTTCAGATCCAATTTTATCTTCCTGAGCAAGCGCGGCGAGGGATGCGCGAAATTCTGAAGGATTACCCTGGTCTACCAATGTCAGCCCTGATTCGAACTATGACGACCGTTTACCTGTCTTGCTTAATGCGCCTTCCTGACTTTCAAGATATCTCTCAGCGAGCCTTCGAACTCAGCTCCTATCGTAACTTTAGCGAGGGTCCCAGACGAAAGACTAGTCTACAGTTTAGTCCCATGGCCTTGCTCGATCTCCATGCCTGGGGAGAAATCCTGAAGCTTCCACCCCACAAGGTTGTGGAAGACGCCATTTACAAGTTTCTAGCCTTGAAGAGTGAAAAAGATCCAGAGTTAAAGACTTATTGGTCACAAAACCTTTCGCCTCAAGCTGATCTAATTTTGCGGTCCCTATGATTCTATTTGTTTAAAAGAAAGACTGAGGAGCGCCTAAAGGCTACTTATGGTTCGAGGTCACAGTGCAGCCCTAGGCACGACCTTTGCTGTTGGGTTCAATTCCAATGACTAAATCTATTAAGAAGCGACTTCCATCCATTTGGTTCAGCATTTTTTGCATGCTCTCAATATTATCGACAAGTTTGCCAGTCTTCGCAGCTCCAAATGAGATGCTCAACCCCGGCCAACGTCTACGGCGAATGAGCCTACTTTTGCGTGGGCGCTTACCTGACCAAGCCCACCTAGAAGCGCTCAGGAAAACCGATGCAGGTCTTCGGGAGCGTTTATTTTACGATATCGCAACCGCTTATGCCTCAGACCCACAGTTCGCCAGCCACTTCGGAAACAGAGTTAGCTTATTGATTAGACCCTATCCTGCAGCTGAGCTTTACGACACTAACCCTGCACGCCAGCACAAAACTTCGTTACAAAGACTAATCACTTCAGAAATCCACTGGGACGAACTGATCCAATCGCCGGCTCTCATGGACCCACTGCTTGAAGAAGCCTCTCGAGCCCAGTTTGTTATGGACGGAGCCGTGTTGCCCCTGCAAAGGGGGCTTTTAGTAAAAGCCTTTTCGCCCTTAGGATCTGAATTCAACCGAAAATTTCTGAGGGATTTCCACCGCGGGCTTTTGGGTCTCGATTTTGAAAAGGCCTTCAAAGACCAATTGATTCGCCAAGAAGCTCTACGCAAGGACATTCGCCTATGGCTTGGGCATTTGCGAGCCAATAGTTACTATTTTCAAGTGCCCTTGATAGACCCTGTAAAGGATCAAGACTATTGGACTATAGCCTATCATCTGGGCCAGCAGTTCAAATCCGAAAAATTTGAGTCCACCGTGCGCCGATACGAATCAGAGTTTAAGAGTCTATGGATCTTTGCATCCAAGCCTAAAAACACGCCTAACGAATTACGTCGCCTGCAACAAGAATTTCAAAAGTCTCTAACTAACAAGGCCATCAACACTCACAGGAACTTAAATAAGATCTTTGCCTATATTGACCCAGAGCAGTCGAATTTTATTTTGGGCACTGATTTCGGCCTAGAGATCTGGAATCAAATTGAACGGCTATTAGAAAATGGCCCGGAGGCCGCAGGCATACGCGGAACAGATGCTGAAAAAGTGAATCGTGCCATTCAACAATTTTCACCTGGCCAACTCTTGTTAAGTTTTTCTTTTCCACTCGTGCCCATCCTTTATCGAGCCTGGGATTTAAAAGAAGCACGTTTTGTCCAAGCTCTACGTAAATCAGCGGAAATTAAACACAAAGACATTGCCCTACCCGCGCTTGTTTCACGAGATAGTCTCACTCCACATTGGCCATCAAAAATTGCCACTGATTTTTTACGAATTTACTTTTGTAACCAATTTGACGGAAAGGGTCTCACTAACATCAATGGTCAGCTCATGCACAGACCTCCCGCCGAGGGCTCCGAGGATTCTGAAAGCTGTCGGACTTGTCATGGCAAACTTAAAGGGCCAAAACGAGTGGCCAGAGAAAATGGTAAATTTTCGAGTCCAGTGCAAATTCAATTCGACGACGCCGAAGGACATCTTCAGAGTTTTATAGCCTCGTCAGCTTCAGAGTTTCGCTTAAGAATTCGGGAGAACCCGGTTTACATCAAATGTCAGATCCGACATTTTTGGAATTGGTTCATTGGCGATGATGTTCCCTTAAATGCGGATCGTTTGCTCGATCTCGAGCGCTCTTATCGGCAAGCCCGCTCAATCCAAGAGTTTGCACGCGCAGTGGTGTTGGTGCCCGAATTTTATCAGCCTCCTGCCCGCAAACAAGAACCTGTCACTTTTCAGTCCGTCCGCAATACGCTAGCGGCTTGCACTAACTGTCACAATATCGAGGTAGAAAATCGGGTTCCTTCGCTAACCGAGCTACCCTTTAAATTACCCCTCGATGAGCGCACTCACAAACAGTGGCTCAGCTCATTGATCAAACAGACAGACTTGCGCTCGAATGGTGCAAACGCAACTATGCCTCCGAGTGATGAACCTCGGCTAGATACACACGAGCTCAAAGCGCTTGCCCGCTGGATCATGGCCAGAGCTCCGGATGATCACGGACATCCTTCAATTTCCGCGGACGAACGTGATGAGCTCTTCGAGCAATTCTCTGAGGAACAAAAACTGAACCTAGTCGCGCCCGTTGCCGCGAAGCTAAAAAATGATCTTAACTTCCGACGGCTTCTTTCTCCAACCCAACTGTTGAGCTCGCTTGTTCAAATTACCAATTTAAGCCCGGCAGCCGTTGGAGATCGATGTACGGCAATGTCCACCAAAAATGTCGATCGAGGCGACGAGACTTTCTTGCGGCCAGTTTGGGCACAATGTGTAGAACAATTTACTGATCAAGACTTTAATATTTCCAAAATCATCTCCCCTTCCACTGCCAAGGCATTGATTGAGCTGTACGTTAGTCGCAATCAAGACTATCCCGACGATGACTTGAACTCAGCTTTTGTAATCAGGAACATGACTTGGCGGGGCTTACCGGAATATTTGCGCGAGACCCTACTTCGCGAATGCATTCGCTTTGTTTTTCATCCAGATTTTTTGCAGCCTGATCAAGAATCTGCTCTTTTGGTATTGATCACGAGCTTTATTTCTCAACCGACGGAAACAAAACTCAGCTTGCGAGTAAGTTTACGGCATGTGATCAAGACTCTCCTAACACATAGTTATTTCATGGAATTATAGAGGCTGGAAAATGAAAAAAATTGCACTCTCCATACTGCCCGTAGTGTTCCTAATTTCTTGGCCAATTGCCTTTGCCCAAACGGCGGTCGCGAAAGGCTTTCGCAAGGTGACCATAATTGTTTTTGTCGACAACTCTAAATCGATGGAAATTTACAAGCCCCGCGTCCGTCAATTAGTAGCGTCTCTTGCGGCAGCTTTAAAAAAAACAAATTGCATGGAAATAAACATCGGCGTCGTTGCAGAAGGTAATTATCAGGCGGCTCGTCTTAATAAAGGCTCGCAAGACCCTTTTGTTTATGGAGGCGGGTCTAACGAACGCTACTTAGATCTTAATGACGAAGCCAACCTCACAATTTTTGCAAAGCGCATCTCTCAGTTACCTGATGGGGGTGGTCATGAATCCACGGTTGAACATGTCTTTTATACGGCGACTTTCGATCGATCCTATTTGCTAAATCGTGATCTCTTGGTTGCTATTGTGATTTCTGACGTGGCCATGGGTGCTGATACTCCCAGGGTGCCAGGCATTGAATTCGTCAGCAACATCCAACTTTTACTGGGTCAAACTCGTTTTCTGGCTCTGGGTATTGGAATCGACACCAGAGAGGAAGTGTTGAACTGCCCCGCGGATGTTCCACTCGAATGCCGGACGATCCTTCAGAGACATTTTGGTGCGAACAATGTAGAAATAGTTGATGGTGGCATACTGATGCCCAATAAATCTCTCCCCTTTGCAAAAGCAATGAACATTTGCTCTGAAGAAATGGGCTTCGCCTCTCCCCGTCTCCTACAAGACTTTTCTCGTGGCAGTGGAGGTCGGTTTATCAACATCTGCAACAGCAGTTACTTGCCGGCCGTTGAGTCATTTACAGACCGGATCTTTCGTGCGGCTAAATGTAACCTGCTGATGTGATGGCGAGCTTACGGCTACAAGAACCACTGAATTGGCGGAGAGAAGTCGGCATATTCCGAACCGAAGTGTTGGAGTGGGCGGCGTAGAAAATTCTATCGAAATTTTCATGGTTTGCTGTCACTTTTAACAAAGCCCTGCGCTATCGGCCTTAATATTGCTATCAGTTGTTTTTCTTTTTCTGTCCACTTGGTTTTGCTGCCGAAAAAGTTTTGATGCGCATCTATGCTAGTACGATCACTACTTGCTCCCTGCTCAAACATTAGAGCATGAAGCTCAAGGTCTACCGATGCTTTCGTCCATTCATTTGTAATATCTTCAACTTTTTCTAAAACATCGGATGGCAAGTAGATCTTCGCCAGGTCAACAGCCTTATTAAATCTAATGAAGACTTCTCTGCTCTGATTGAACCGATTTGAAAACAATGATCGTAAGTTAGCTGCGTGAATTTTGTCCTTTTCCTATCTAGTTGCGCCTTCAGGTGCAGCTCTATTTTTATCACCTTCGAGAACGACTGGGCTTGTTATAAATAGGATAGAGCTAATTAATTCTGTCGTACAAAGCGCAAGCTGTTCAGCAGCGTCTGCAATTTTCTCTTGACGAATGAAGTCTCTTTGCTTTTCTTGGGATTTCCTTTCAGCATCTCGATCTTTGTAATACTTCTCAAGTTCGGGCCCTAGCTTAATCAAAGCTAAGACCAGCGAAGATGTCGCAGCAAAACCAGTTAGTAATGCACCAAAGTTCGAAGTCCACCATTCTGGATGGTTATTAACAACTATCCACAAAAGTGTTGTATGCAATAAGGCTAAAACCATAACTATTGCCCATTTTTTTACAAAAACTCCAACCGTCATTTTCAACCTCACTTATCTACTAGTAGTATCCAAAAAACTCTTCCGCCTTTAGAGTGCCACCCATTAAACAACGGAAAAAACTCACTTAGTGTTTGTCATTTCGATAGATACAAAAATGATGTCAAATCCGTCATCTATTTGGATCAAGAAGGGCTGCTTCACAATTTTGAACCTCGTCCCCAACGGTCTTACAAGTAATCAACCAAGACGTGTTAGGATAACAGGTCTTTCCTTTCTCGCACTTTTTGATTCGCCCTGCCTTTTCCGCAGCTTGAATCAACTTTTTTCCCTCTTTTCCGTCAATCATAACAAGGGTTGCCTCTGCGAATGCTTGACCGCCAAAAATCAAGGTTAAAGCCAATAGCAGAGCTGTGTTTGCCTTCATAAAGTCGTTTCCTTTTGTTTTACGCTTGATCTTAAGTGATTCTCTGAACTCTGTACATTCGCTATACGTTCAGTCATCTAGTCCTGATCATCCTCCATAAAGTTTTTGGGACACCTTAGTGCTTTCGAAAATCTGCCAGTCCGAGATCCAAACCAAGCAGTTCCCCCTTAAGGTCATTCCCAATGCCGATGAGGGCCTCAAGGATCTCCGAAAGGTAGTCATTTTCAATTACCTCAAACAGCAAACGACACTGGAGTACGAGCGTCCTCTCAGTGCTGCCAGGGTCCTTCGCCACTACAAATCGAAATGGCATCAGCATCGTTCGTGTCCGGTCAAAACACCATAGCAAGAGTCTACTACTGTCTTCTTTAATATGCCCGAGACCCACTTCAGCCCAGAGATAATCTCGGTTGGAGTCACCATCTCGGTGGGTGCAAACCATAAAGCTAACTCGTCCACGTCTGCAGCCGTAGCGAGGCCCGTGCGCCCATGGGCTTTCTGTTTTGTCAGGGTCTATTCCGATCTGCTTCAGTGCTTCAATCAACCTCGAGCCTGGGTCCGCAGGCCTGTCATAGCCCATACTGGTAGATTTCGATCTATGCGGCACCTTTGACCCTCCTTTGTTTTAGAATCAGACCACGGAGTTCTCGAAGCTGATGCGGAAGTCCCTTGATGGTTTCAATAAGTGGACCGACCTCGATTAAGTCGACAGCTTGGTAAAGCCATGTGTTAACATCGACGCTCCCGTCGTCGTTTTAGGTCAGCTCAAATCGCCAGCAGGTCGGGATCACGCAATCTGGGCTTGCCAGAAATGCCAGAGCGCTGGCTAGGTTCTCCGAATCAGTGCGGAGTAACAGTGCTGATCCCAAAACGCAATCGCAGCCGGCAGCTTCACTTGTGACGAGACTGATTTGAATTGATTGCTCTCTATCAACATAGGAATAGAAATTCTCTTCGGTTTCGTTGAAGCGATCATCTCTTCGCAACATCTCGATGAGCTTTCTCTACCACCCATAGGATCCCCCAAACTCAAGGTAGAACGTGGTTGATCCTTTGGCTCCCGAACTGTCGCTAAAACTACGAGCGCCCAAAGCGGTTTGAAACCCCCAGCCATCGTTGCTTGATCTATAAGTCAAACCCGCACCAAACATGGGCTGAGTACCCAGGGTGATGGTCCTACTGCTTCCATTAAGAGTTCCCGAGCCCGAGCTGTTAAAGTCGTATCCGTCCTGATTAAGTGTCGTTCCAGATTGCCCATATTCAGTGTACAAACCAATCGACTGCCAGGCTTGGTACGACAGACGTGTCTGCAGTATCGTTGTCGATAAGTTGGAGTTCAAAAATCCCGTCGAGTTAGCTTGGCCGGTTGATTTACTTTTGTCGTCCTTGGAAAAAGAGAAGGCTGCTCCTCCAATTCCGATCCAGAATCGACTAAACAATTTATAATCAATGGCCAGTGCCCAACCTCCGCCAAAAGAACTTATGTGGTCCCTTTGCGAATCCTCACCGATAGGCAAACCCTGAGTACCGATGCCAAGGCTTAATCGCCAGGCCGAGTCCTCACTGGGACTGGAGACCTGTTCCAATGGTGTTGGGGACAGAGTAACCTTATCCAGATTAGCTGTGCGGTTGCCGATACAGGTCAGCTCAACCCATTTTGATTCGAACCCCTGTTTCGAAACTTGGACGCTGCGCTGCCCCGGCACGCAGGGAATGAGCGATCCCGCCTTGTAGGGACCTTGGCCATCAACCACTACTTCGGAGTCCGTTGGAGCTGCTTGGACTTTAAAAAATCCAGGTTTAAGTTTTAGATCGAAAGATCTTGAGTAGGCTTTGCTCTTTGGCACCTCGATCTCGGTCGCAAGTTTTTCGGCCTCTGGATGATCAAACAAAAGCTGCAACCTTTCACCGGCCAGGACTTGAAAGACGATTGGGGTGACGCCCACAAACTCTGAATTCAAGTAAGCTTTCGCATTTGAAGGATTAGTTTCTACACTCAGCCTTACTGTGGCCGCCTTTAGCACAGCAGAAACCGTAGTCGATTGACCAGGTGTTATGATTACTTTGGTTTCGTAGTTCTCAAACTTCGGGTGATCGATCAAGATCGATAGCTCTTTGCCTACCTCAAACTGACAGGAGAGTTTTGCCGGAGTTCTACCGACCACTTCATCATCGACTTTGACCCTTGCATTTGGAGCCGATGATGTAATAACAAGCGAGCCGTTATATTTGGGCTCGCAATCAGAAGGACCAGACTTGTTTAGCTCGACTGTTGCTCTGCTTGCGCTTAGCCTAGTTTTTTCTTTTTGGATTTCAGACTTTGAGTATCTAAACAGAATCCAAGCCTGATGCTTGCCGCTAGATTGCTCGACGAATTCCTCGGATCTTTCAAACCCGAACAAGGATACTGAATGCGAAGCCTCATCAGACCTGGTCTGAATGAAGGAATCCTCAAGGTTTTGAACGAGAGCAGTTTGGATTCTAACAA
>JAYQON010000032.1:0-2379 GCA_038144835.1 Bdellovibrionales bacterium | reverse complement strand
GTTCCAAAGTTCTCTCGCACTGCCTGTGATCGACCCGAATCTTCAGCCAATCTGACGGCCTCAGCCTCAGATTTTTCGGAACTTCCACGACCCACGTAATATAAATAGGTGGTATCGGCGGCTGGTTTAGACTTTGTCCAGTCTGGACGATTGCTCGCCCAACCCTGGAGACCCCAAAGGGTCAGTAGGGTGTAGACGATAAATTTATTCATCAATTGCTTTCTTGCGTGCTCTCGCTAGAAGGCGTGCGCATGATTGTGTTCCACTGCTGATCGACCTTTTTCGAAAAGTCAGTGGAGATCGATCCCTTTCCTTCCTGCTTTCTCATGGCATTCAAAACAGACCTCTTAAAATCTGCTTCGGGCATCTCAATCAAGACAAAGGAATCAATTTTTTCGTCTCGGCTATCTGAGGCTCCGTAGGGAACATACTTCTCCCAGTATCGTTTCGATGATCGCATAGCCGATGTAGTCAAAACATCGGTGGCTATCATTCCGGTGAATCGAGCTTGAGAGGCGTTGTCCATACCCTCCTCAGCGTTCTGAAAAGCCACCTGAATTCTTTGCTCTATGGCTTGGGCAATCTGGCTCTTGGCATTCAGATCAGCTGCACGAAAGGACTGCTCGTGATTTTGGCCTGAACTAATTGTGTGCTTGCCAAGCACCAGAACCTTCCCACTTTCAATCTTAAAAGGCTCGCTCTCGGTGACCCAGGATGGACGTTCGTTAAGACCGTCAATTCGACCAATCACTTTAATAGATTGATCGCTTTTCGGTGATGATGAGCAGCCAGCAATCATCAATGAAAACAAAATACAAAAGCCTAATAATTTTTCCATCTATTCCCTCCTATTTTCCCTTCAGTGTTGAAAGCTCAATAAGTGGATGTTCCTTAAAGAACTTCGGAAAATCTATCGTAGCTTCAACAGAAAACTCTTCTTTACTCAATCTCGTGACCTTCAATTCAGTATTTAAGAAAAGATGATTGACCAATAGCATTTGTCTGGTCCACTTATTTTTCAAGAGATCTCTCTTGTAGTTCAAGTTAGGGCTGTTCGATTGTTCATCGTCGGAATAGTTCTCATTATTTCCCCCAGATACATGGTCGGCGCAACCTAATGGAAACGGATTTTTTATCCAATATTCCCGACCACCTGAAGAGGCCGAACCCGCTTTAACCTCCAACCAATCTGGATTCTTATCAATGCCGATCCCCTCAATTGAATCATCAAATTTCTTACAAAGTTGCTCTGCTTTAGAGTGTTCAAGCAAGGGTGGGTACTTCGAGGCGAGCAAATTCGAAATTTCGGTGTTTACAAAAACAAACAATTCTATTGAATGAAAAACTTCATAAACACTAGCATGAACTTGAGACCTCCGACTAGCTTTAGCATCTTCGGCAAGAGAATCGGGGTCTGCCAAAAACTTAACCTGTTTTCTAAAAGTCCACGGAGCCGAAAGCTTTATGGCGTTTGAGTACGTAATAACAGGTTCTGCTTCCAGCCAACTACTTGGATCATCAGAATGGAATCTTTCATTTGTATCGATTGGGCTAATTCTTTCGAAATATGAAACTAAGCTCGATGGATCAAAGTCTTTGGGAAGAAGGGTTAATGTCGCAGCGACTTTTCTGAAGATTTCCAAATTTCGTTTGTACGCAGCAAACTCTTCTACTGTGCGTTCTTTATATCTCAACAAAGCTTCTTCTCTAAAAGTACCTGTGAATTCTTCTAATCCATCTCTTTTAGACTCCTCATCTGAAGGAGCCTCTCCTACCTGACCGCACGATTTGATTGCAATTTGATTTACTTTAATTAGCTTTTCTCTGTATTCATCATATTGTTTTTTTGTCCCCATCAAGCCACATAAGTCTGAGGAATACTTTTTCAAACACTCGTATCTGTACTGCGGTTCAAGCATCAATGAGAACGCTGAATTATTGAGCCCTAGGCTCTTCATTTCCGCCTCCGGCGATGACAGTTTTCTTCTGTAGTATTCAATATTGAGCCCATTTTGGGAGAAAACTTTCCGTGATGAAGCACATTCATCACTCTTTTCGAGCGAAGCGCACCCAGATAACACTGCCGATACGGCACCTAAAGATATGAAAGCTTGTTTTATTCCCATAGTTTTTCTCTTTCTTTGCGTTTCCGTTCTTGTTTCTGTTCTTCTATGCGCTCCGCTTCAGCTTTTTTTTCCTGCAGCCGTCGTTCATTCTCAGCAGCGACAGCTCTCTCTTTTTTCTGTTTTTCCTTCATGGCCTTCTGAACTGAAGCCATTTTCGAACCTTGTTCATCAAACCAAGCCTTTGTCTTTTTATCTTTTGAATAAATGAATACGAATCTACCCGCTGCAATTTGTCCCAAGGGAGGGCTGAAGA
>JAYQON010000031.1:20427-28221 GCA_038144835.1 Bdellovibrionales bacterium | reverse complement strand
GCCGTGGCTTTCATCGCCGTGGTGTTTATGGGGTGTTTCCTGGCGGTATAGGATGGCCTCCGGGTGGTGGCGGCGGCGGCGGCGGCTGGAGCGGTGGCGGTGGCGGATTCAGCGGTGGTGGTGCTTCCGGAGGATGGTGATATGAAAACAGTATTGACTGAGTCTGAACTAAAGGGACTTGCTGATCTCATTGCGGATATTGAGGGTAAGACAGCGGGCGAAATACGTTTGATGCTTGTTGGTCGTTCCATATCCGTCGGCCACGTTTTTCCAATCGCTTGGCTTGGTTTTTTGAGTTTGAGTTTACTGGTTGTGTGGTTTGAACGACATAACCTTATCTTGACGGCTCAGTGGTGGACTATACCTACGGTGATCTTAATAACTTTTTTAATGGGTTTTGTGGTGGCCCACTTCAACTGGGTTAAAAGGCTTTTGACCCCGACCGAAGATATTATACATCAAGTTTGGCAGAGAGCCGAACTCGAATTTCATCGTGAGGGATTAAATGAAACCTCCGGACGCACGGGCATTTTGTTGTTTGTTTCGCTGCTTGAGCACCAGGCCGTAGTGTTGGGGGACCGAGCCATTGCAGAAAGATTAAGTAAAGATGTTTGGTTGCAAGTTGTAAATAAGATGCTTGAAGGACCGCGAAGCGGGCAATGGGCCAAAAAATTGGAGGAGGCTTTGCAGCTCTGTGGTGACCTGCTTATAGAACGTTTTCCTGCGCGTGAGGGCAACAAGAATGAGTTGCCCAACCACGTGATTATTAAGCCCTAAAGGTCTTTCTTAATCGACCAAAATCCAAACATTAGTGTGGCCATTTTCACGAACCAGGCGGTTGAACGCGTACGCGTGTTCTGGATGCAGGCGAATACAACCGTGCGAAGCGCGTGAACCCAACCGCTTCCAGTTGGATTTTGGTGTTCCGTGAATAGCGATTCCGCCAACGATAAAAACTGCATATGGCATATTTCCGAGTCCAGCATAATCACCGCCAGGGTAGCGGCTCGACGTATATCTTTGGTAGATGCGCGAAGTGGCAGTTTTATTGATATACGGGGTTCGGTTTCCAATTCCCGTTGATACCGGCCACACGTCTACAGCTTCGCCGCCCAAATAAAGAGTGAGTGTCTGTTTTCGGCGCGAGATGTATGCGAAAACTGGGCAACTGCGTTGATAGCAACCTGCCGTTTTCAAGATTAAGTTCGACCACGAAGATGTCTCTTGGTTGAATGGCAGAGGTTCGCCAGTTTGCTCTTCGTAAGCGCGATCAAAAGCTTTGATGATTGCTTCAGCATTTTCAGAATAGGGATCGAATTCAGTGTCTTCGAATTCGTAATCGGGACCAGAGAGGTCCATAAGATTTTGCTTAATTTCAGATAAAATTCTAAGGTTTGATTCCAAGGTGGCGGCGACCGGAGGAACCGGTACGCGTGGCCCAGGAATGACTACGGTTCCCGCGGCTGGAATGCCAGCATGGGCCGTTAAAGTAGCAGCACAAAAAACTAAAATTAATGAACGCATAATCCAACTCCCGTCGAGAAATGGGGCAGCTTTATATTTATGAATTGGATGGGAATACAAGCATAATGCGTATAATGCAAAGCGTTTATTGAAGTTCATTCCTTTATGAGTATTTAAAACTGTGCTGAGCGGGTAAAAAAACTACAAAATTTGGACAACTAGAGAATCCCTTTGCTCTCTTTTTGCGTTCTTGAAGCTTTGATTCAGTATTTCTTAGTGTGAACTAAAAACGAGGACCAACGAGAAAGCTGGGCCGGGGTTAGTGATGCGTAGCAAATAGTGCCGGTCGAAGCCGCTTCAGTTTTAACAATGTGTGATTCGCGGCCAAGGTCATAGATTCTATGTTCTTCGGATTTTGGAAAATAGAGTTCAACCTCTTCGTTCAGTGCCTGTGCCGCAACGGTCATTTGTCTTCTCAGTTTGTCACAACCCTCACCGGTGAGGGCTGATACCAATACTCTTGGAAAAGCTTTGACGCGAAATTGGGCGTCCGCAGCGGCGCGATCAATTTTATTAAAAACATAAATAATCGGCTTTTTTTCCCAGCCGAACTCGCGAATTAACTCATCGACAATCTTTATCTGTTGATCCATGTGTGGCGACGAAATATCGATGATATGTAACAGCACGTCCGCTTCTCCGGATTCTTCCAGAGTGGCTTTAAAGGCTTCAATGAGGTGTGCTGGAAGCTTGCGAATAAAACCAACGGTGTCGGTGACTAGGGCTTCGCCTAGCTCGGGTAGGTATACCTTACGCGTCGTGGGATCGAGAGTTGCGAAAACCTGATTTTTCACCTCGACTTGAGCACCAGTGAGTTGGTTCAGCAGAGTGGATTTTCCGGAATTGGTGTAGCCAATCATCGCAAAGGTAGGGATTTTCTGTTTTTTTCTCAGGGCGCGGTGCTGACTTCGGTGTTTGCGTACGCCTTCGAGTTGTTTGCGGATGGCTTTGACTCGCTCTCGAATACGCCGACGATCATTTTCAAGAGCCGTTTCACCGGGGCCTCGAGTACCAATCCCTCCTCCTTGACGTGACAAGGAACCCATCCAGGCTCCGATCATTCGGGGCAATTGATCAAGCATCTGAGCCAATTCAACTTGCAACTTTCCTTCGTGAGTTTTGGCGCGTTGGGCGAAGATATCCACGACGATTTGGTTGCGGTCCCAGACCGAAACTCCGAGATCCTCGGTCAGGTTTCGGCCCTGTACCCCAGATAACTGATGGTCGACGATCACCGCAGTTGCGGCGCTTTCCTCCACCATTTCCTTGATTTCACTGACTTTGCCTGACCCAAGAAGAGTGGCCGACTTATACTCTTGCAGAATTTGCACAGCATTACCCACGACTTCTCCGCCCCAAGCGGTGACCAAATCCTCGAGTTCGGCCAGGCTATCTTTGATTTCGAGAAAATTGTCGGATTTAAGGCCAACGCCTACGACAATCGCACGGGGTTTAGAGGGTCGATTAGTAACCAGTTCAGCCACTCCTGTATGAATCAAGGCCTCAATATGAGGCTCTGATCAGCCCTGTCAATGAGCTTGAAAGGCGCTTTATTCCTTATAAGCCTGCGCTTCGAGCGCCGTTATCACCATTGTATTAACAATGTCGTCAACTGTGCAAGTGCGTTGAAGTACATTGGCTGGTTTTCTGACTCCCATAAGGAATGGGCCCAAGACCTCTCCTCCACCGAGTTGTTGAACGAGTTTATAGCTTATATTGCCAGCGTCCAAATTTGGGAAAATCAAAATATTTGCACCATCCTTGATTTCGCAAAATGGGAAAATTCTTTGTACAATTTCAGGATTAACGGCTGTGTCGGCTTGCATCTCCCCATCCACGATCAGCTCCGGGTTGCGGGCTTTAACGAGTCGGGCCGCTTCTTGCATCTTGCGGGGGTTGGAAAGCTTGGAAGCAAAGTTTGTATAACTGAGCATCGCGATCTTGGGCTCCATGCCGAAGTATTTTGCCACCTTGCTGGCATGTATTGCGATGGAGGCAAGTTGGTCAGCAGAGGGTTCAATATTCATTGTGGTGTCCGCGAAAAGCAGCATACGCTCTTTGACCAGTACGATGTTCAAGCCAGAAGCCACTTTTGAGCGGCCGGCGCCGATAATTTCTAGAATTGGACGAACGCTTTCTCTGTAGTTCATAGTAGCGCCAGTCACCATGCCGTCGGCTTCGCCTTTATGCACGGCCATGGCCGCAAAATAGTTTGTGTCAAAAAGGAGCCGACCAGCTTCGGCCATGGTCAATCCCTTGCGTCGGCGCGATTCAAAAAGCTCCTTAACAAAATTTTGCATACGGGGATCGTGAACAGGGTTCACGATTTTCACATTATTGAGCCGGTCTAATTCGAGTTCCTTGATCTTTGCTTTGATGTGAGATTCATCGCCCATAAGAACGGGCTCAAAAACCTTTTCATCAAAAAGAGTATTGAGGGCTTTAAGAATTTTACTACTACGTCCCTCTGGAAGGTAAATGACGGGCAGGTTTTCCTTCTTGCTAGCCGCCTTAGTCTTAACTCGATTCATAAGTGTGCGGATAAAACCCCGCGTTCGGCTTTGCAGGCTTTCGAGCTGATGCGAATACGCATCCATGTCTTGGATGGGCTTTTGTGCAACTCCTGAACTCATAGCCGCTTTGGCTACCGCTGGGGCAACCTTAAGGAGCACTCGGTTGTCGAACGGTTTCGGGATGATGTAGTCGGGGCCAAAGTGAAAAATGCGATCGGCATAAGCTGCTGAAACCCGATCAGGCACATCTTCGCGAGCAAGTTCTGCCAGAGCGTTGACTGCGGCGAGTTTCATTTCTTCATTAATTTGTGTTGAGCGGGTGTCCAAAGCTCCCCGGAAAATCGATGGGAAGCCGAGTACGTTGTTCACTTGGTTGGGAAAATCCGAACGACCTGTGGCAATAATGCAATCCGGGCGAATCTGTTTTGCCAAACTGGGATCTATTTCAGGATCTGGGTTTGCCATAGCGAAGATGATAGGGGACTTTGCCATGCTCTTAAGCATTTCAGGAGTCAAAACATTTGCCACCGACAAGCCAACAAACACGTCGGCCCCGACCAGCGCATCTGATAGAGTGCGGGCCTCGGTGTCGACGATGAACTCTTCTTTGTATTTATTCATGCCTTTGGCACGGCCGCGGTAAATTACGCCATGCGAATCGCACATCATTATGTGTTCCGGTTTTACGCCGAGAGCTTTGAAAATTCGTCCGCAAGAAATCGCAGCCGCACCAGCACCATTGAAGACGACACGAGTTTCGCTTAACTTGCGCTTGGTTATTAAACAAGAGTTAATGAGGGCGGCTCCTGAAATGATTGCTGTCCCATGCTGATCATCGTGGAAGACAGGGATCTTCATTTCTTTTTTTAGAGTTTCCTCGATGATAAAACACTCAGGGGCGGCGATATCTTCAAGATTCACTCCTCCAAAGGTAGGCTCCAAAGCCTTCACTGCGGAAATAAATTCGTCTGTGTTTACGGCATTCAATTCAATATCAAAAACGTTAATGCCAGCGAATTGTTTAAACAGTACACCTTTGCCTTCCATCACTGGCTTTCCGGCAAGCGGGCCAATATTGCCGAGTCCCAAGACCGCAGTTCCATTCGTGATAACAGCGACTAAGTTGCCCTTAGTCGTGTAATCGTAGACCTTGCTAGGGTCTTTAGCGATTTCTTTACATGGGGCTGCGACACCGGGGGAGTAGGCGAGAGACAAAGAATGCTCGGTTGCACACTCTTTGCTCGAGATCACCTCAACTTTTCCGGGTTGCTCTTTTGCGTGATATTCGAGGGCCTCTTTTTCCAGACTTGGGCGATTCATACTGTTTTCTCCGTAGGTGAGAGAGATTAGGAAGCGGGCGCTCCAAAGTCAAATGTTGGCGGATGACCTAACTTGTCAATAAAACTATGTTTTTTTATACACACTAGGGTCGAGTGCGGATTGACATTCGCAATTATCACACCCACAGTTAATAGGCAGCGTAAAGGAGTACAGCATGGCTAACGACCGCGACGTCGTCTTAGTAGAGGGAGTCCGCACCCCATTCGTAAAATCCGATACAAAATTCAAAGATGTTCACCCAGCTGAGCTTGGCCGAGTTGCCGTTCATGAACTCATAGAGCGAGCGGGACTGGACGTTAATACGGTGGATGAGGTGATCATCGGTAATACTGGTAACCCTCCAGATTCTGTAAATATCTCGCGAGTGATTGCGTTACGCTCGGGGATCCCTTTAAATACTCCGGCCGTAACGGTTCACCGTAATTGCGCCTCGGCTATGGAAAGTATCACGACGGGTTTTGAGCGCATTCGGGCGGGCACCTGTGACGTGGTCATTGCAGGTGGGACTGAAAATATGTCGCAATTACCACTGATTATGAGTCGCCCGTTCGTCAAAGCCTTCCAGCGCCTCATGACGGCAAGGGGTAAGGGTAAACAGATTTCGGCCCTCCTGGGTTTACTCAAAGAAGATTTCAAACAAGTTTTTCAATTGGCCTTTACCGCACCATTGGCCCCGGCCACTCACAAGCCGCGAGTTTCAGTTATGGAAGGTCTCACAGACCCTTTTGTTGGCATCAACATGGGGCAGACCGCAGAAATTCTGGCCAAAGAATTTCATATCTCCCGCCAAGAGCAGGATGAATACGCTTTGCAGAGTCACCAAAAAGCTGTTGCAGCTCAGAAGAGTGGTCGGCTCGCGCAAGAGATCACATCTGTCTTTTTGCCTCCTTCCTTTAAAGAATATGTTTCCGAGGATGTTGGACCTCGTGCCGAGCAGACCATAGAGCAGCTAGCTAAACTCAAGCCCTTCTTTGATCGTAAATACGGATCCATCACCGTAGGTAACGCGTGTCCCATTACGGATGGGGCTGCCGCTGTTTTGTTGATGAGTCGAAGCCGAGCTCGCGATTTGGGCATGAAGGTGGTTGCCACGCTACGCTCCTATGCTTTCGCTGGCCTTGAGCCCGAACGGATGGGGTTGGGGCCAGCTTACGCCACCCCCATAGCCCTCAAACGCGCGGGCCTCAATCTTCAGGATATTGGCTTGGTCGAGTTGAATGAAGCCTTCGCGGCTCAGGTGATTGCATGTTTGAAAGCCATGGACTCCGATCAGTTTGCTCGCGAAAAGCTGAACCTCGGCAAGAAAGTCGGAACTATCGACCCGGCCATCTTGAATGTTAATGGCGGAGCTATTGCTTTGGGGCACCCCGTGGGTGCGACGGGCACTCGTTTAGTGGTCACGCTCATGAAAGAGATGCAAAAACGCGACGTGCAGTTCGGTCTGGCCACTTTGTGTATTGGTGGCGGCCAGGGCGGCGCGGTCATTTTGGAAAGAGAGGCGTAGTTCTATGAGCATCCAAGAAAGTTTGCGAATAGTACCCAGGGGCGATGTGGCCTTGCTTGAGTGGGATTTAGTTGGCGAAAAGGTCAATAAGCTTTCCACTCCAATCATGGTTCGCCTTAAAGAGTTAGTTGAAGAATTGCGTGTTTCCCAATTTAAAGCTGTAGTTTTGATTTCAAGAAAATCAAAAATATTTATAGCTGGCGCCGATATTGAAGAAATTAAGCGCATCAACAGTAAAGAAGAGTTCAGTAAAGTGCTGGCTCAGGCACATGAAATTTTTAACGCTCTGGAAGATTTGCCGCAGGTGACTATTGCCGCGATTCACGGAGCCTGTTTGGGAGGCGGCTGCGAGTTGGTTTTGACTTGCGATTACCGACTTTGTAGCGATTCCTCCGAAACGAAAATTGGCCTACCGGAAGTCAAGTTGGGAATTTTGCCGGGCTTTGGTGGATGCGTTCGCTTGCCGCGAGTGGTGGGACTGACCTCCGCCTTGGATATCATTTTGGCTGGCAAAGCTGTGGATGGCCGTAAGGCTGAAAAAATGGGATTAGTGGACTTCTGTGTCCCTTCCGAGCAGCTTGAAGAGCGTGCGCTCAAACTGGCTGAGGAAAAAATCGCCCAAGGTGCAAAAAAACGCCGTAAGACTTATAAGCCTACCGGCATGATCAATGGACTTTTGAATTCTATGGCCGGTCGGCAAGTGGTTTACTCCAAAGCAAGAAAGTCTGTGCTCAAAGAGACAAAGGGGTTTTATCCTGCTCCTTTGAAGGCGCTCGAAGTTATAGCTAAAACTGTCTGCATGGCCAATCGTGACAAAGCTTTAGCCGTCGAGGCTGAGGGCTTTGTTGAAGTGGCCACAACTGCCGTTTCGAAAAACCTCATCGATCTTTTTTTCATGATGGAAGCGGTCAA
>JAYQON010000031.1:0-20417 GCA_038144835.1 Bdellovibrionales bacterium | reverse complement strand
GTCAAAAAGCAGACCGGAGTTGAGGGTAAGGATGTTCGACCATTGCCTGTCAGAAACCTAGGAGTTCTCGGTGCCGGTACGATGGGTGGTGGCATCGCGCAGGTTGCGGCAGATCGCGGCATTCATGTGCGTATGAAAGATATAAACAACGATGCATTGGCCCTTGGTTTTCGTCATGCGAGCGATATTTTTGGCAAATACCTGAAGCGTAAGCGCATCACTAAGTATGATTTTGAAACTAAAATGGCTTTGATTTCGGGTACTCTGGATTACTCAGGATTCAATCAACTTGATGTCGTCGTAGAAGCCATTGTCGAAGATATGGGCGTTAAGAAGAAAGTGATTAGTGACACGGTCAAGTACTGCAAGTCCAATGCGATCGTAGCGACAAACACGTCTTCACTGAGTGTTACAGAAATGGCCGAAGCGCATCCTCAACCGCAAAATTTCGTGGGTATGCATTTTTTCAACCCTGTGGATAAGATGCCGCTGGTTGAAGTGATTCGTGGTCCAAAAACGAGCGACGAGGCTGTGGCCACGATTTTTGATTTATCAAAAAAAATGGGCAAGATTCCAGTGGTCGTTAAGGATGGGCCCGGATTTTTGGTGAATCGATTGCTCATGCCTTATTTGATAGAAGCCATGTTCATCCTTCAAGATGGAATGTCTGTTGAAACCGTCGATCGTTGGTACACCCACAAATTTGGTATGCCCATGGGTCCATTTCGCTTGATGGATGAGGTGGGATTGGATGTATGTATCAAAGTAGTCAAAATTTTCCATAAAGCCTTGGGAGATCGGATTGAAGTTCCTGCCTTGATTGAGAAACTTCACGATACAAACCGTCTGGGTAAAAAGAGTGGTCGTGGGTTTTACCTCTATGACGATAAGGGGCAACAATTGTCGGTCGACAGATCTGTCTATCGTGAGCTCGGCTTGCCTACGCCTAAAGATCTTTTAAGTGAAAAGGAATGTTTAGAGCGAGGTATATTTACGATGATCAATGAAGCCTCACTGGCTTTGATCGAGGATCGTATAGTCAGCAATCCCGAGGATGTGGATTTGGCAATGATTATGGGCACTGGGTTTCCGCCTTTTCGCGGCGGTTTGCTAAAGTATGCGGATTCTCTGGGAACTCAGTACATTGCTCAGGAGCTTGAACTTTATGCATCTAAGTGTGGGGCGCGTTTAAAGCCTTCGCATCCACTTTCTAATTTGGCAAAAACCAATCGAAAATTTTATTAGTTGAATATTGCTTGGGCTGGAATTTGAGTTCCAGCCTAAGCGGTATTTGGCCTTTCGGTTTCTGATTAGACAACTATATACTCCCTTGCTTGAACTGTTGCCGTACGAGGATGATCTGTCAGTAGCGCCATTTCTCCAAAAAATGAACCTGGGTGCAAAGTGACGATCACTTCATCTTCCGCAGAGAGAATATCAACGGATCCGCGGTGAATGAAATACATGGCCTCGCCCGGTTCACCAAGTTACGAGTGGTCTGCGGGACTTCGTTGACTCGCATGAAAGCTTCAACCCGATCTAAAAGGCTTAGGTACTCTTCGCGTCGGCTTAGCGTGGGTAAGGTGGTCTGGTCATTTGGTAATTATCCAGAGAAATAAAGAGAAGCAAAATCTCAATCTTCCAAAGCGTCTAAAGAGACCTCATCCGTGTCGATTTTCTTGAGAGAGACTTTTTGCACAAGCAGTTTTGTCTTTCGATTCGCCTGCACGTTGTGGACCTTTACTTGGCGAGCGCGCCAAAATTTTTCACCCACCTTTTGATAAGAATCAAATTGTGCTTTTTTTAGTAATTTTCCTTGTTTGTCGTAATAATCCACTTTGTCTATCTTAAAATCGGGCTTCGATACCCAAGTTACGATGCGACCGTAAGACGATTCTGAATCAGGTTTAGCGCGACTTTCAATTTGTACGTTTTTTTTATCTTCCTTAACCACTCGATTATTGAATTCTCGGTAAGTTGAAATCCGCAAATCTTCAAATGCGATTTCTGAATCCAGAAATTTACCCTTTTTATTAGACCCCAAGATGCGCCGGCTCTTTTTATCGGAGGGTAGGTAAAGCCACTGATCCTCTTTACCATCTGAAGCAACGGTGAGAAGGCTAAGGCCCTTAAGATCATTTGGTTTTTGCAGTCGAATGAGGGCGCGAGGCTCTTTGCCCTCGTTTTTGCGTAGGATCGTTAAAACGCGCTCTTTTTTTGAGCCATCAGACTCTTGAATGATCATTTTTAACTGGACGCGTTCGTTAGGAGGTGCAGAACGTTCCTCAACACTCTTTAGGATTTTATTGACGTCTCCATTGGCGGCATAGACAGAGCGGAAAGCCATTAGGCCGAGAGCGACAAGAATTAAATAGCTGCTTAATTTCACGGCATTTACCTCAAATGATAGGGGACTCAATTTCATTTTCACACGGGTTTGGCTTTCCAGCAAGAGCCAGGGGTAGCGTTTGAGTAAGGCTGGAAGCCAAACTAGATCCCCGATCAGTCCGGCCACTATCGAAAGAAGAACAAACAGTCCGAAGATCTTGTTCACTGGAAAAGAAGAAAATAGAAAAATTGTGAAGCCCGCAAAGAGACACAAACTTGAAATCAGACAGGGCATAGTTTCTTTTTTCATCAGTGTGTAGATAGGCAGAGTTTGCTTACGTAAATCATTTTTCAACATGTGTTTTAGGCGACCAAGAATGTAAATCGTGTTGTCGAACGCAATGCCCAGACTGATGGAAAAAACAATAGCGATACCCGGCTTTATAGCGACATCAAAAAGGGCCAAAAATCCAAGTAAGATGGCTGGCGGAAGAAGATTGGGGATGACACCTACAAGAGCCCAGCGCAATGACCGAAAGAAAATCGTCAGTACCAGGACAATCCCGAACAGAGCTTCAAAGAAACCCCACATGAGACGTTTGGAAAGCTCTTTGTTAATAACGGGTACGACTGCGGCTAAACCACCGGTGCGCACCTCCATGTCTGGAAACCGGCTTTCGATTTGCCTCCTGATAGTACCTATCAAGGCTTTGTTTTTGTCAGCAGGGAGGTCGGGTAATCGGACAGCGATACGGGTCCATTTCTCGTTACTCGAGATATATTGTTTGAGAGGACTTTCCCCCGACATGGAGTAGAGAAACATAATTTCAGCAATGGCTGTCTTGGTTTTAGGTAATTCTTTTTCTCGACCAGTGGTTAGGAAATCAGCGGCGGTGATCACGCTACCGACATTTTTCTTTTTACGAAGGCTTTTTGCGATTTGATCGAGTTTGCGCAAGTTTTGTGGACGTTTCCAAGGTTCGCTGAGTTTTTCCGAGCCTACGATAAAGTCTGCAGAGGCAACCCCGCCCAGTTGAGAGCTAATCAACTCAGTCGAGCGATTGACCGCATGTTTGCGAGGAAGATCGTCAAAGAGCCTAGCGGTCCAACTTAGTTTCATACCTATAATTGCAAAGCCCATGGCTCCTAGGGCGACTGTTGGTACAATCCACCGAGACTTCCGAACAACAAGATGAGCGAATCTCTTGGGCTCCATCAGAAATTGGCGCGGCGCTGGCCAAGGCAACCAAATGTATATCGCTGGTACCAGTACAATTGAGGCCAGTGCCGAAAACAAAACGCCCAAGGCAATCGCAGTGCCGTATTCAGAAATCAAAGGCACATCCGAAGGGATGAGTGTGGCAAAGCCCACACTGGTCGATAGCGCGGTGAGAGCGATGGTCGTGGTAATTTCCTTCACCAAATCTTTTAAAAACTCAACTCGCGGGCCAAAATCCTTCGTTGCAGCCTCACTCATTCGCACTAAAAGATGGGTACAGATACCAAGAGAGGAGACAGTGATGATTATGGGGACTGTCGCCGAGAGTACGTTAAAGCCCAATCCAAAAAAGCCCATAACCCCCATGGCCAGGGTGTTGGCGATAACTAGTATAAACAAAACATGTCCGATAACAGCGTAACCGTGAAACATAACCTTTAGTATTAAAACTGAACACAAAAGCGATAGAACAATAAAAATAAGAATCTCACTTGATAATAATTTGATGAGTTCTGTACGAATGGTCGCGGGGCCTCCGATTTGCACCTGAGCCTGCGGAAAGGCTTTCTGCGCAAGGCCTTTCAGTGCTTGTGAAAGTCGTCGATGCTGTTCCTGACTGATCTTGTGACCCATTACAAACAAAGCGGTGTGACGCCCATCTTGTGAGATAAGATTTGGTGTGTATAGAGGGTCTTTCAAAATTTGTTTGGCCTTGAATCCTTGCTTTTTGAGATCCGCGAGGGGACCTACCGTTAAGCCGCTTTCCTGTTCGAAGGCCGCTTGAACGTTGCTTAAACTGAGCACGGATTTGACAGACTTCAATGATTGAATTTGTGTTGTCAGTTTATTTAAGGTCGCAAGATTTTTATCTTCAAACCATAAATTCTTGCTATTTTTTTTGAGAGACAAAATGACTATATGTGGCGATCCTTCGGGAATTTGAAAAACTTTTTTACTCTGAATATCCCAGTTCAGCAGCTGATGATGTTTGGGATAGAATTGTTCCATTGAGTAATCGGTTGGAATGCCCATTGCGAAGTAAAGAGAGCCAGCGCTGGCCAGAGTGAATAGCCAGATCACAACTAACGAAAAACTTTTTATTTTTGTCGAAGGCTTGGTCATCTTAAAATTCTCACTCGTCGAGGGTCTTAAAGTATCCAGCTTAACGGTTGGGTAGCTCACATACTTAAGGCATGTGGTGTAACCGAATTTTGAATGGCTCCAAAAAATTGATCCGACACCTGTCTCAAAATGAGACGGGCGTCAAAGCAGCAGTCATTTGTGTGCGTGATTTGTCATTTTCATAAAAGCGTTAGCCATGTGCTTTCTTAAGATCAATTCTTGCGGAGCATAGCATGACAGCATTGGCACTCGGCTTGCCAATTATTCAATAGAGCAGGGAGGGAGAGCTATGCTAACCCGCAGACTTTTTATCTTAACTCTATTGGTTTCGGTCCTAGCTGGCACTGGCTGTCAGCCTAAAAAAGGTCGAACACAGAGGCAGAGAATCGGTCGTGCCGTGCGCGGGCCCGTTTCCTATGATCAGTTCGGAATGCCGAGACCTTTTCAGTCCTCGAGTGCCGCAACGGCCTGGGGTGAAGTCACATCCGACAGTGGTGATCAGAATTTTCAAAATGAGTTATACTTTTTTGCGCTTCCCAGTCTGGCAAATATGCCGTCTGAGGAGCAGCTTGGTTATGTCAGTGGCCAATCTAGCCAACAAACCGGTGTTGCTTTTTGGGGTGAGGTAAGAGGAATTTTTAGTCAAGGACAGGTGGATGGAGCTCGCTCACGTCTGCATATCGAAGTTTATGACGATCGCTACGGAGTGACCAGGGCCGATGGCTCAACGCGTGAGCAATTAGTAGTTCACATAGGCGCTGATCAGCAGGGATTTGTGCGTGCCTACGGGAATATGCAGCAAGGAATTACATTCGAAGATGTTTATGGGTCCGTTACCTTACGAGGTTCTATTCAAGGACAGTATTTTGTCGGCGAAATTTACTATGCCAATCAGTATAGCGGAGGATCAAGGCGTTTAGGCCGATTTTCAGTGCCCGCGCAAGGGTTTTTCTTCAATTAAATACGGTTGCCAAAGAAATCCCAAGATCGCTAACGTTGGGATATGAACTTCAATATGGAATTTGACCCAGAAGTGTTTCAATCTTTGATTGGCGGCCGATCGGTGATTGAAACGCCTCGTTTAAAACTCAAATCCAAAGAAGAGGCCTATGCTTACTTAAAAACGTACGGTTACGACTGTGATGTCGAGGCTGATCGTGATCGGCTTTGGCAAATTCATTCTCGCGCGGTGATTTACATACGCACCCAACTTTTGCGCGATGGCGAAGTCATCCCTGAGGAAGTCACGGATCCAAAAATTCTTGGCGAGATCAGCCATTTATTATTGCTTGCATCATCGCAAGATCAGAATTCAGACCCGGGTTTGCATCGCTGGGCTTGTGCTCTTTTGCGTGTCATGCATGTGATTTCTCAGTTACAAAATGATCTCTTCAATTATTTTTCTATTGAAATTCAAGAAGAAATCTTTCGGCCTTATCGTCAGTATATACAAAAAGATTTGGCTAGCGGGATTAAGTTGAATGGAGGCGCGGACGGCGATTCGATTCCTTTGCAGAAGTTTGAGATTAAGCCATTCAAGGACTCCGATTCAGCAATCACTAAGCTTTTGGCTAAGCCCGACGAAGTTGCTTTTGGACTTATGGATAAAATCGGTGTTCGTTTTGTGACCTCGTCACTTTACGATGTTTTTCGTGTGATGCGATTTTTAGTTTCCAATCACGTCATCAGTCCAGCCAATGTAATTCCGAGCCAATCTAACAATACATTGTTTCCTGTAGATATCTTCTTGGACGTTGTCGCGGGTCTACCGCAAGTTGAGGATTTGGACATTGCCACCATTGATCAAATGCTTCATGAACGGCTTGCTCGAGAGGCTGATAAGGCCAAATTTCTTGAAAAGCACAACGCTTTTACCAGCCCTGATTATCGATTTATAAAGTTCATAACTCGACAGCTAGTGCGTGTGACCCACCCGGAGACGCAAAGGTCTTTCAGTTTCTTTTATCCTTATGAAGTTCAGATTCTAGATTATGAGCATTATCTGCGCGCGCTGTCTGGTCCTGCGTCTCATGATGAGTATAAGGCGCGCCAACGCCAACGGGCGCGTACTCGTGTTCTTTGAGGCTGGCCTCGACCATGGTCTGTAAGTGGCTGGCCTGAAGGCGAAGCCTTGGGAGAGGAAAGTGTTTTTATATTTTGATGAGATATTCTAATCCTATGTTCAATTTTTTACGCTTCCCTGGATGGTCTCCTCTTTTTTGGTTTATTTTTGCGCTACTGCCATTCAGTCTTGGTCATGCTCGACTTTTACGTGAAGATATCGGTGAGCTTAAAATTCATGACTTGCTATTGCGACCTCAAGCCTTACTGAAGGAACCTCAGCAGGGTTCATTTTCAATAGGTGAAAGTTCATTTGCACTACGCTGGGAATTGCAAGAAAAATACAGTAGCGTGGTGCGTTTGGGTCCGCGAACTTTAATCAATCCCTTGGCGCGTTACTCCGCCACTGTCAATGACGACATGATTCTTGTCGAGGCGTTTGCTCAATATGACGACCCGTATGGGCGTTTTAGGTTGGGGCGTTTGCCGGTGGAATTTGGTTATGAAGGTCGTCAGTGGGAGCGTGCGATGATTTTTCCGCGCAGCTTGTTGTTTCAGCGACGTGTAGTCATGTTGCGCGATGTGGGTTTTGCCTATGATGTAGAGCACAACAATTTCTACACGGGATTTGTCGTTCATAACGGAGAGAGTGACACTGACGTGGATGGACGACTGTGGTACACGGCCCGCTGGGGCTATCGCTTAGACAATTTTGATCTCGGTTTGAGTGGGCAAACAGGTAGCACAAAGCCAATTGCTTCAAGTGCATCTGGCGATACGTTAGCTGGTGTTGATCCCACACGCGAGGCGCGCTGGCGTTTGATGGGTTTGCACACGGTTGTCAATGGGCGAAACTGGGAATGGATTGCCGAGTTTTACATGGGAGAGAGAGAACAGGTAAGAAATCAAGATGTTGAGATCGGGCGATTTAACGCCGGTCATACGGATTTCAGTTATCAATTTTCAAAAACATTTTCGGCCCACCTGCGCTATGATCATTTATCTAAAAACTCAAAGCTCACTCAGGAGATGGAACGCCAAGCCAGCTTAGCTTTGGTGCTTTCTAATAGCACTGGATCTTCAAATTTGATCCTCGTCGGCACAAAAGTGATCGAAAAAGACAATATTCCCAATGATGAAATTCGTCTGATTTGGAACCTCTCTCCAAGCGGTATCGTTCGCTTTTGACCCCATGCTGAGCAGGCGCTATAACATTAGCGTCAGCAAATTTTTTTAACATGGAGAGTCAGATGTTTCCTCAGCGAGTCGGTATTCTAGGCGCAGGTCAAATGGGTAATGGTATCGCGCAAGTGGTGGCAGGGCAGGGAATGGCTGTGCGTTTGGTGGACGTGTCGCAAAGTGCGCTCGATAAGGCCCTAGCCACGATCAGTGCGAGTTGTGATCGGTTGATTAAAAAAGAACTGATGACTGAGGCTCAAAAAGGTGAGTTGCTCGCTAAAATCTCCCACTCTACGCAGATGACCGACTTCAAAGACTGTGATTTTGTGGTTGAAGCCATTGCTGAAAATATTGATTTGAAGATGAAGGTTTTTAAAGATCTTGATCAGATCTGCCCGCCCGCTACTATTTTGTGCTCAAATACCTCAAGCATTTCGATTACTAAAATTGCTGCCGCAACAAAGCGCCCCGATAAAGTCGCCGGTATGCACTTCATGAACCCAGTTCCTCTTATGAAATTAGTTGAAGGTATTCGTGGCTTGCAAACATCTGATGATACTTTCACTCAAGTGGCAAAGCTGGCTGAAAAGCTTGGTAAGGTGTTTGTCGAAGTTAAAGACATGCCTGGATTTGCCGTGAACCGCATACTCATGCCTATGATCAATGAAGCCGTTTACACTCTCCACGAAGGAATCGCTAGTGTTGAGGATATTGATCAGTCCATGAAACTTGGAACAAATCAACCCATGGGCCCTTTAACTCTGGCTGACTTTATTGGTCTCGACACATGCTTGGCGATTATGAATGTGCTACATGATGGCCTGGGAGATACAAAATATCGTCCGTGTCCCTTACTTGTGAAATATGTAGAAGCGGGCTGGTTGGGCCGTAAGGTGGGTCGTGGATTTTATACTTATGAGGCCAAGTAATAATGGAACTAAAAAATATTCACTTTGCGGAGTCGTTGACTACTCAAGGAAATAAAATTGGCGTTATCAAAATCTCGCGCCCAGAGGCTTTGAATGCACTGAATAAGCAAGTTTTGCTGGATCTAGAAGTTTTGCTTGAGCATTTGGCTGAACGTGGAGATTTGCGCGCTTTGCTTTTGACGGGCGATGGAGACAAGGCTTTTGTTGCTGGAGCCGACATTAAAGAAATGGAGTCTTTGTCTTCCGAACAAGCTCGAAACATGGCCGTTTATGGGCAGAGTCTTTTGCAAAAGATTGAAGACCTACCTTGTCCGGTAATTTGTGTAATGAACGGATTCGCGCTGGGCGGAGGTTTGGAGTTGGCTTTGGCTTGTGATTTCATTATTGCTTCCAATCGAGCTAAGTGGGGGTTACCAGAGGTGACTTTGGGGCTCATTCCTGGCTATGGCGGGACTCAGCGCTTGAGTCGCAATTTGGGTCGAGCTCTCGCGCGCAGAGTAGCTTTGAGTGGAGAATTATTCTCAGCTCAACAAGGCTATGAATGGGGCTTGTTCGCACAGATTGTTGAATCCTCTGAGTTGATGGCTTCGGCTCTAAAATTAGCCGAGACCTTAGCGCAACGGGCCCCACTGGCTGTGGCTTGGGTCAAAAAGGCAGTTAATCACGGCGCCGATCTTACGTTGGCTGAAGGTTTAAAGGTTGAAGCTGAACTTTTCGCGCGAACTTTTGCGACGCAAGACCACAATGAAGGCATTCAAGCTTTTGTTGAGAAGCGCGCCCCAAATTTTCAAGGAAATTAGAATTAATGACAAAGTCATGGAAGCACCCAATACGTATTGTTACTGCCGCCTCCCTCTTTGATGGTCATGACGCCGCAATCAATGTCATTCGACGAGTTTTGCAAGACCAGGGAGCTGAAGTTATTCACCTTGGTCACAACCGTTCGGTACTGGAAATTGCTGAAGCGGTGTTGCAAGAAGGAGCCCAGGGTGTCTGTGTTAGTTCCTATCAGGGCGGACACTTGGAATACTTTAAGTACCTCAAGGACCTTTTGGACGATGCGGGTGCTGGATACGTAAAGATATTCGGTGGCGGTGGTGGTGTTATTATCCACGATGAAAAGCGTGAGCTCGAGAACTATGGAATTGCACAAATATTTCATCCCGACGACGGTCGTCGCCTTGGCTTAGAGGGCATGATTGAGATGATCATGCGCGAATGCGACTTTGACCTTGCCGTCGCTGCCGCAAATTCTCATTTCGGCTTTAATAAAGAATCTTTTAAAAAGTCTCCCATTCCGCAAACGGCTTTAGGAGCGGCTCTGACGGCGGTTGAAAACGGTGGCGATTTGAGCCCGTACCTCGAGGCATTGAAGAGTTTTGCTCGCGATGAAGGGACTCACCCTTTGGTTCTTGGTATCACCGGCACCGGTGGTGCGGGCAAATCTTCTTTGATTGATGAACTGTTGGTGCGCTTTATGAACCACTTTCCGGATTCTCGCATTGGGGTTGTTTGCGTGGACCCATCAAAGCGACGAACAGGAGGTGCACTCCTTGGTGATCGTATTCGGATGAACACACTGACTCGACGCGGGACATTTATGCGTTCGATGGCTTCGAGAGGATCTGGAAGTGAGTTGGCAGAGGCCTTACCTAAAGTTTTATCTTTTTTAAAAAAATATGATTTCGATCTTTTGATCGCTGAGAGTTCAGGTATAGGGCAGGCCAGTTCAAAGATTCTCGAAGTCGGGGACTTATCTCTTTATGTGATGACCTCAGAGTTTGGTGCACAAAGCCAGCTTGAAAAAATCGATATGATCGATTTCGCGGATCTGATTGCGATCAATAAGGCTGATCGTCGCGGAGCTTTAGATGCTCATCGAGATGTACAAAAACAATACCGCCGGGCGCGAAAGATTTTTGATCACACGACTCCTGTCCCGGTCTTCTTAACTCAGGCATCGAATTTTAATGATAAAGGCGTTAACGAACTCTTTGACGCTCTTGCAGATGCATTGGTTCGCAAAGGCTCTCCACATTTTAAATTTGGTGCAGACCAATCGCTGCGTGGTGTAGGTTCCGAAAAACAAACTGTTGTACCAGCTGAGAGACAAAACTACTTAGCCGAAATCGTTTCAGTAGTTCGTCAGTATAAACGTGATGTTGAGCAAAAAGCAGAGATTGCTTCAAGGGTAGGTGCCTTTGAGAACGTTCGACTTCAAATGGGTCAACTACCAGACGAGTTAGACAGAGCGTACACGGCTCTGCGCCGCCAGTTGAGTGATGCCGAGTGGAACGAGCTTAACGGCTTTGAGACATTGCGTAAGTCTTATGCTGGACAAGAACTGGTCTATAATGTTCGTGGTCGTGAAATTCGCCAGCCTTTGGTGCGAAAAAGCCTTTGTGGTTTGAGTATTCCCAGAGTTGTCTTGCCTAATTACGCGGATTGGGGCGACCGCTGGCGCTATCTTCGCCTGGAGAATGTGCCTGGAGGTTTTCCGTTTACCGCTGGAGTCTTTCCCCTGAAGCGAGCGGAAGAGGATCCCACCCGTCAATTTGCGGGCGAGGGAAGTCCAGAACGCACCAATCGGCGTTTTCATTATTTGAGTGAAGATCAATCAGCCAAGCGCCTTTCAACCGCTTTCGATAGTGTAACACTTTATGGTGAAGATCCCGACACTCGACCTGATATTTACGGAAAGGTCGGGGAGAGTGGTGTTAGTATAGCAAGCCTGGAAGACATGAAGAAACTTTACGCTGGTTTTGATTTATGTGATCCGTCAACCAGTGTTTCGATGACCATCAATGGACCTGCGCCGATGATTCTGGCTTTTTTTATGAATACGGCGATCGATCAACAAGTTGAAAAACGTCAGAAAGAACTGAAGCGCGAGTTAGATGCGCATGAACTCGCTCAAGTTCGAGCTTTTACCCTCAGTACCGTACGGGGAACTGTTCAAGCCGATATTTTAAAAGAAGATCAAGGTCAAAATACCTGCATATTTTCGATAGATTTTGCTCTCAAGATGATGGCTGATATTCAGGAATTTTTTGTACAGAACGATGTAAGGAATTTTTATTCGGTGTCGATCAGCGGTTATCACATAGCTGAGGCTGGTGCTAATCCCATCACCCAGTTGGCGCTGACACTGTCAAATGCATTCACTTACATTGAGTATTATCTATCAAGGGGCTTAAAAGTTGATGAGTTTGCTCCAAACCTATCTTTCTTTTTCTCAAATGGATTAGACCCCGAATATACAGTCATTGGCAGAGTGGCGCGCAGAATATGGGCCATTGCTTTACGCGATAAATATCGCGCGGGAGAACGTTCGCAAAAGCTAAAGTATCATATCCAGACTTCAGGTCGTTCATTGCACGCTCAGGAAATTGCTTTTAACGACATTCGCACAACCTTACAGGCGTTGATCGCCATTTTTGATCAATGCAACAGTCTGCATACTAATGCTTATGATGAAGCGATAACGACTCCCACAGAAGAGAGTGTGCGGCGAGCTCAGGCTATTCAGATGATCATCAATAAGGAATTTGGAATGGCTAAAAATGAAAATCCTATGCAGGGCAGTTATTTTGCCGAATGGCTCACAGAAGCCGTTGAGGAAGCCGTTCTCGACGAATTTTTACGCATCAATGAACGCGGTGGTGTCCTAGGAGCTATGGAGACACAGTACCAGAGGAGTCGTATTCAGGATGAATCTCTTTACTATGAGACGCTCAAGCACAACGGTGAGTTACCAATTGTTGGAGTAAATACTTTTGTTGATCCAAAGACGTTGGATCCAAGTTATGTGCCTCCGAAAATTGAACTTGCTCGAGCGACTCCTGAAGAAAAAAAGCAGCAATTAGACAATGTGCGAGCTTTACATTTGGAAAAATCCTCGCTAGCTCAACGGGAGCTGGCTAATTTGAAAGCGGCAGCGGTGAGTGGGCAAAATATTTTCGTGGCTCTGATGTCGGCAGCTCGCGTCTGCTCGCTCGGTCAGATGACGAGCGCGCTTTATGAGGTAGGGGGTCGCTACCGCCGCAATGTATGATGTAAGACGTGTGTTGACAGCACATTCACGCGGAAGCGCAAACGAATCAAATCGAAATCAGAATTTGAAATTCCGGTTCTAAACGCACCAGGTAGCGCATGAGCTGATTGAAAGTGATATTTTTCGTGTCGCCCATTTGCACGCGGCAAACGCAGGCGCGGGAAGTCCTTAGCTGCAGCGCCAGCCAACTCTGATTGGCGTGAGGTTTTAGTGCCATGCTCTTACGTAAAACCCGACACAATTGGCGCTTCACTTCGGTGAGCTTCTCATTTTCCTGAGGGGTTGTACTAAACCGCGATCTTCGAGCCATGCAGGCCTCCTTTGTGGTTTTTGTTCGGGCGCTCAATCATAAGAACATCCCTAAAACTTTTGGTCTGAAATCAGCAATTACGGGGCCGGGTCTGGATATAATGGATTTCATTTGCAAAGCAGCGGCTTCCGGCGCCCGGATTGTCGACTTCAGACCAATCGCCGAAGTCACATGCTTGGAGTGCTGCAAAGTCGTAAAGGGCAGAGCCTGAGTCTGGGCTTGAACCTGAGTCGGAGCCTGAACCTGAACCCGGCTAATCAGGTGAGATCAACTGGAATTTCTCTGTTGCACTGAATTCAGTGTACCGCGCCTCCGCATGAGAATGTAAGCCGAACGCCACATTACGCGAGTTGAGCACGCGACCATAGGTCCCCGCAAAAGTGAGTAAGTCCTTCGATGGGCAGAGGTAGCGGCGAGGACCCTGGAATTCTCTGCGCGCACGAGCCGCTCATTGTGATCGATTCAACACAGGTAGATCTTTAATCCGAAAAAATTAATGCTCGAGGAAGGGTTACCAGGGCAAAGTGGCGTTAACCACGGCCCCCCCAACTTGACCAAAACCCCACATTGAATGCCTTATCCTCTTTACCGTGGTAAGATAGATTTCTTGAAAATCCACAGAACCCTTTCTTGCGGAGACACGTCGTGGCTGAAGTTAAATCTCAGATATCGCATCTATCAATAATGAGCCACCCACAGGTGGTCAACAATCTCTTTCAAGGCCGCATTATCTGGATCGCCCTGTTAAGTTCTGGCGGTGTACTTAGCTACTTACTACCAGTGCCCGGCAGCACACCTAAGCCCGAGCTGATCGCAATCGCTGCCCTCTGGGTTGGAATTTCGTTTAAAGTGCAAAGCTTTATGACGGCGAATTTCAAGCGGACCATACCAAAGTTCGACGAGGTCAGCCAGGCCGCGCTCATACTGACCCTATTGGGTGCAGGAGGCACTCCCAGCATTGGTATTAAGGGCGCAGCTTTCGCCGCCTACGCCATCATCATGATGATGCACTTTCCTCGCGAGTCATCGGTAAAGGAGATATTCTCTAAGTTAACTTCAAACCATCAGCCCTAATGAGCCCACCTGAGAAGTGGTATCAAAATACCAACACTCGAGGCTCATGTTCCGATACACTGTTTCAAATTGAGACACTTCTCACTGAATAAGCATGCGGGAAAAAGCTCTTCATTTTATAATACAGTTGTATGGTCTTCCGCGCGGTAGCCCCTCTAAGCGCAATCTCGCTAATGGCTTCAGTGTACTCATCGTCCGCCCATGGCGGCCTGATGGAGACTCTGTCGACCGGCGCCTATTACCTCAGCCTGGAACGATGCGAATCCATAAACGACTCTGCTACGGCTGAGGCATTGACTAGTCTTGAGCGCGAATGCAACTGCAGCCGCAATGAAGATCCGGTGACACCGCTTAGAGAAGTCACAGACTTCCTCTTAAATCCGCACCGGAAACTGGAAGACCGCTTTTTCAACGTTCTCGGAAATGAACACGCCAAGGATTTGCGTTGCACCGCCCGCAAAGTCGAAGAAGCCAACGCCAGCGAGGATATCGCAAAAAAACTTCCGCTCCTAAAAAATCTAAGAAAAAGCATGCAGCAGGCGATTAAGACGCTGGCAAGCCCTGAGGTGATCGGCAAAACATGTCCGCTCTCTCTGGATGACTTAAGGCGCGACCATAGTCCATCCACCAACGCACCTTACTTCAACACCTGCACGAAGCTTATCCAGAGCCGCCTCGGCTATGAGGCTGTGATTCAGTCCATTCCTGGGTCAGGCCTTCAAGATTTTCGCCGATTTCTCGATCAAGAATCTCTCAACGACAATTCCGACGACGCCACCCGACGCATCAGTCAGGCTTCCTTGAAAGCTTCTGTTCAGCTGCGCGAACTTGCGCGCGACTTTAAAGCGCCAGACGCACGGACTCAGCGCCGCCACCTAATGAGTGATCCCGGACTAATCCAAAGATTGGTCGACGCATCCTCCGACAAAAAGGCCATGACGGCGCTAGCCTGCCAATCCGACGGACGTTACGGCAAAGGCGCGGACCGCTTGGATCTCGGATTGGACGTAGGTTCCGTAGTTCTCACCGGAGGGGCGGCGTTAACAGCCAGAGCCGGAACTCTGGCAGCGCAAATCCTTCGCGGAACATCTGCCGCCCGGGCCCAAGGACTTGTGTCAGCCCGCGCCGCAAAAGTCCTGCAACTCAGCGCCTTCGCCGCCGATTCGCTAAGCGCTTACTCAGGCCTTGAATCCGAATGTCTTAATGGCCGCAATGCCACTCGCGCGAAGATTTCCGAGAGTGCTTGCTCGGAATCTTCACGGCAAACGGAACTCTCCGAAACCAACTGCATTTTGGCCAAAACTCTCGCTATGCTCCAGTTTGGCGGGCTAGCCACAACGATTGCTATGAAACCCAAAACGCGGGTGATGGCGATTGTCGAATCATCGGGTTCGCCACCTCCAGTGCCCAGGAACACGGACACTGCGACGGCGGCGCCCACGACTCTACGTGGAAACGAAAAGATGGCCGAGGAAGTCCGGAGACGGCAGACCGCACGCCCGTGGCCGGAGCGGGCACGGGAACTGGCCAAGCAAGCCGTGGAAAAGCGAATATCAGAACTGGAATTGCCAATTCCCTTCGCCGTCCGGCGGAGGCCGCCGGATCCTGAGTTGATCGCCAATGTCGAGAAACAACTCGCTGAGAAACTCAATTCCCAAACAGTCATTCGCGTTCGCGGAGTTGATAAGGAAATTGACGAATGGATGCAGGGCGAATTGTTCGAAGCCATGCTTGATCGAGAAAAGGTCGTAAAATTTCTCGCCGACGATGCGCGCACTCACCTGTCCAGAACCGTGGACTATCTCTCGCGCGCACAATTGGATCGCCATATCGCTCAAATCGAGGACGGGCTTCGCCGCTCAGCCGACGATGCGATCGATACTTGGAGGGAGAAAGGCTCTAGGCATTGGGATGATTTGGTGGCCGAGTCCCGCGAAGCGGCTACTGGGGTGCTCGATTATCATGGAATGGTCAGGAACGAAAGAGCCGCGGAAAAGGCTGCGGAACGGCGGGAAAATGCTCTCAGTGAGCGCGCGGCCGAAAACTTCTTAAAGGAGCAAAACACGCAGCTGCAGCGGTTCAAAGATGGAAATCCATCTTCCGCAGAAAAAGCCGACTATAGGATTTGGAGTTTAATTGGCAAACCGGAAATAAATGGAAGGATCCACCGTGAGCCGATCGAACGGTACCGGAAAATTATGACCTCATCTTGGCCCGCTAAGAAAAAGGCCGAGCGCTTGGTTAAGGAAGAACTCATCTCCCAGGACTCCGCGTTTTACCGGGAACTCGCACATGGCTGGGATCCAACCGCCGTCAGACTTCCCCGGCAAGACGGTCTTCCGAAGGGTTACATCCACACTCCGAGCGACGTGGCATCATCCTGCCCCCAATGTCCGTCACGTATCCGTTTTAGTATTGATCCTCACTTCGATGTCCATATTTGGCAGAGAGCCAGTGAATTTGGACGCCAAACGATGCCCGAAACCGCCGTCCCGGCGATCGCCGCTCTGGGAAAGCTCCCCAAAGGCACTCCGACTTCACAAATCGCGGATCTCGAAAAACTAAAATCTTTTATGACTGAGGTGCAACGCGACTTCTCCCGCGAACGTGACTTAACGACGATGTGGAGTATAGATAAGAGAAATTGGTTTTTAGAAAACCTAAATCGAGTGAAATGGGATGCGCCCGTGACGTCGAACAGATCTGATAACCACGTTCTTCTGTCGGGCGAGCTCAATGGCACCAAGGTTACAATGGCGATCTGTGTCCGCTCGCCGTGTTCGCACGGCCATATCAAACCTGGCGATGTCGCCTCTATCTGGCCGAAATGCGGACCGGGCGTATTTAATATTCCTCGCTCAGAACACATCGGCCGCGCCATCACGGCGCTGTCGGAGCCCACATTAAATAACAATGGTGATTTCCGCAGAGGTTTGATCGTCGAAGAACTCTGCAAGTAACCTTCAAGGCTTTTTTGAAAGTCTGGGCTTTAAGAGCCATATCCGCTGTTTCGAAGGGCGTTTTAAGAAGCGGCAAATACGCGCGACTCGTTCGTCCATCTAGTTTCTAGAAAATTCTATCCCCCCCTTGGTCATGTGCCATGCACTTGGTCTACCTCTCCTCGCTCTTTTCGATGGCGTCATCGGTCTTAAGTGCCGAAGCGCCTGGAATCGAAATTTAAATTCCTTGCGGCGCTTGGCGCAGCCCGAAGCTTACAAGCTGGAAGGCCGGATTTTTTAGTTAGTGAGTGCCATCATCGAGTAGTCCATTACCGGTTTTCTCAATGCTTTGAATTAGGCCCGGATAGTCGGTTCGAATCTTGGAGGCAGGAAAGCAGATTTCCAGACCCTTAGTGGTGGCGGCCGCAGCTTTGCGCGCCCCTTGAGACTGATAGGCCTCGGCGCACTTGTTGTTGTTCAACAAAGATGTCGACATTCCCGACACGATCTGCTCAGTCAAGGCCGCAAGCGAGCCGTTGCCCAGCATTCGCCTCACTTGCGCCTTGCCCTCGGGGGACAGAGCAGCTGGGTGGTGCATAAATAAAACGCTATCATCCGCCGTCGTATCGTCCGCGCAAGCCAAGAGATGAGTGCACATCGACGCGCAGATTCCACCATAGGGGACTCCGACCTTAATTTGATTGTGCCGCTCGAAAATCCAGTCGGCAATCTCCAGACCCGCGGCCACATTTCCGCCGGGGCTGTTGATCATAACAAATTTGATTTTTTTCCCCAAGACCGCCACTTTTCTTTTGAATTCGGCGGCCATTTGCGGGGTGATTTCTCCATTCAAGTAGAGAGTCGTCCCCTCGCTGCTCTGATCCACGCTTTTGATGGATCCGCTTTTAAGCCTCGCGCTTAAAGCGGCGTACCGCCGACCCATTTCATCTAAGCATTTCTGATTGTCGTTGGCGAAAACCGGATAAGCAGCGGTCGAAATTAGAGAAAAGAGCATCCAGCGAATCATTTTTGAATTTCCTTCTCCGCTCTCGTCAGAGCGGGGTTGCGAGATTTTGATGCTTTAGGCCATCAACCAGTGTGTCCGATCCATGACTGAAAGATTTCACGTTGGATTTGAAGACTCACTCAATCAAGGACTGTAACGAGTTTATCACTCAACCTTGATGGCCGGCAATGCCCAGCCAAGTTTCCGGGCGCGCCGTCCCCTATACACGGGCCCAAAGGCCTTACCGTTCGCACATAAATAGTCCAGTATGTGACATTATCCGTAACATACTGGACCAGATATCCACACTCGACTTGCTGAAACTGATACTTTAATCCAGTATGTGACAATAGATGTCACATACGGAGCCAAATTTGACGTCCCCGCTTGAAAGCCTAAAGTCACTCCAGCCCGAGGTGGATTATCAGGCGTTGATGGCGCAAATGCCTAATCACTCGCACCCGCGGCGCAAACTCAAGGAATGGCAAAACAAGGGTTATTTGATCCGTTTGAAAAAGGGCTTCTACGTCTTCAGCCGTGAGTTCCTGGGGCGCGGTTACTCGCCGCAGATCGTGGCGAATCTAATGCATGGCCCCTCTTACGTTTCGCTGGAAAGCGCGCTGGCCTTTTACGGACTAATCCCTGAGCGCGTGGAGACAGTCACCAGCGTGACCAGCCGGAAGAACAAGAGTTTCGAGACACCCATTGGCCGCTTCACCTACAAACATCTCACGACTTCGTTGTATCCGCTCGGCATAACTCTTAAGCCGACCGAGGACGGACGCCAGTTTTTAATCGCTTCGCCCGAAAAGGCACTGCTCGACACCTTCACCCTGAAGTTCGATAAGTCGGCGCGCCCTTCCACCCGCGATATCACCGACGCCCTTGAAGGCGATCTGCGCGTCGACGTCACGGCGCTTATACCCATGATCAAGAGGGCCAATCTGGAAATCATGCAGCCCCACTACAAAAACCGCGCATGGGGAAAAATGCTGATTCAATTTTTGCTGGAGCACACATGAACCAAGCCGTGATCGAGATGCTGGACAAGTATAAGATAGAAACATCGGCGGATGCGCAAAATGCCCTGAAAGAAATTATTCAGGAGATCGCCCTGCTGGGTTTGCACCGGGCCAACTTTTTTGAAAAAGCGGCCTTTTATGGCGGAACGGCCCTGCGCATACTTTACTCGCTGCCGCGCTTTTCGGAAGACCTGGATTTCACACTGTTCGCGCCCGATCCTCAGTTTTCGCTGGCCCCTTATTTCTCGGCCATCGAGACGGAACTTGAGGCCTATGGTTTTCAAGCCAAAATACAAACGGTGATGAAGAAAAGCGAGAGCGAAGTGGAATCCGCCTTTATCAAAGCGAACACCAAAATCCACTTGTTGAAAATTGAGCCCTTTAAGAAATTTCACCAAGGCGCCCAAGCCGAGGCCAAGCTGCAGATCAAATTCGAAGTCGACACCGATCCCGTGACGGATTTCGAATATGAGACGCGCTACCTGCTGGCGCCGACCAGCTTCCCTGTCATCACTTTAAAAAAACCCGATCTTTTCGCCGGCAAGCTTCACGCCCTGCTCTTCCGTAAATGGAAGAACCGGGTCAAGGGGCGCGATTTTTATGATTACGTTTGGTATTTAAAAAACACTATACCTGTTCGCTTAAGCTATCTGCGCGCAAAAGCGCAGCAAAGTGGCCACGCCAAAGAATCCGACTTACGCACCGCCGGCCAGCTGAAAGAGGTCTTGAATGAGCGCTTCGTGTCCGTCGACTTTAATAAGGCCAAAGACGACATCCGGCCGTTCATTAAAGACCAACGCGAGCTCGATGTCTGGAGCCGCGACTTTTTTAGCCAGATCACCGAGAATATAAAGGTAGTTTAAACGCGACAGCAAAGCGCATTGCGATCAGTGATGTCTCTCCATGTGCGCCGAATGCCGCGGACGCGCGCAACTTCCCACCCACGCCGTGACCGAGATTTTCAGAGGTCACTCGCCGTTAAGCCGTACGGCGGAACCCCCGCGGCTCCAAAAGGGGCCGGCAATTTGTGCTTACGCTTTTAACTTGAGGAGAATTCTTGCCATCTGCTTATTGGTTTTTTGCCGATATTGGCATTCGTTACTCAATTCCTTTCCGAGCGACTCCTGAAGAAAAAAAGCAGCAATTAGACAATGTGCGAGCTTTACATTTGGAA
>JAYQON010000030.1:0-28418 GCA_038144835.1 Bdellovibrionales bacterium | reverse complement strand
AAGCCCATATCAGTCTTATTGCGACCACAACTTTCCTTCCTTAAGGGTCAATATCTTGTCACAGCGAGCGGCGACTTCCTGAGAGTGAGTGACAATCAAAGCTGTTTGCTGGCGTTGCCTGAGTATTCTGAACAATATGTCCAAGACATGCTCTCCAGTGTGTACGTCTAAACTACCGGTGGGCTCGTCGGCCAGTACCAGGCTCGGGCTATGGACCAGCGCGCGTCCTATCGCTACGCGCTGACATTCACCGCCACTCATTTCGCTAGGAAGGTGATTGGCCCGTTCGCTAAGCCCTAAAGTTTGAAGCAGTTCTTGGGCCTTGCTTTCTGGATGATTATCTCCGTTTAAACGTAAAGGTAAGGCAACATTCTCTAAAGCGTTAAGATAAGGAATCAAATAATAGCTTTGAAATACAAATCCCAAACTGCTCTTACGAAATTTGGACCACTGGCTTTCGTTCCAGTTTGAAGTCATATTTCCGTTTACAATAATTTCACCGCGATCGGGGAATTCAAATCCGGCCAGTAAAGATAACAAGGTAGACTTGCCGCTCCCGGATTCGCCAACAATGGCGACAACTTCTCCGGAAGCCACTTCTAAATTGAGGTCGGAAAGAATTTGCAACTCAGTTTCGGCTTGATGAAAAGATTTGCAGATGGAGCGTAAGGTAAGACTCATAAGTATGTTTCCACAAATTTAAACACAGTTTCAGCGATTACGGCATGACCTTTTTCGTTGGGATGAATTCCATCAGCTAAATTGAAATCGCCTCGACCGGCTACATCTTCCAGTAAAAAAGGCAAAAGTGGTACGTTAAATCGTTTGGATAAGCGGGGATAAATCGCTTCAAAAGCGCGCGTGTAAGCAGCGCCATAGTTGGGAGGCAGTTTTATGCCAACCAGAAGAACTTTGACCTTGGCCTTTTGGCATCTTTCGATAGCTAAGGCCAAATTGTCTTCAACATTTTTTATTTGAGTTCCGCGTAGTCCATCGTTTGCGCCCAGAGCCAGAATAATCATGTCGGGTTTTTGTTTGAGTGCCCACTCGACTCGCCCAGGTGCACTAGCTGCCGTTGACCCACCAATTCCAGAATTGATGATTCGCCAATTTTTTTTAGCCTTATCAATCTTTTTCTGCAACAGGGCAGGATAGGCTTGCTCGCGGCTTACGCCAAAGCCTTCGGTGAGGGAATCGCCAATTAGCACCAGCTTTTTGGGTACAGCGGCGGCGACACTCATGCTTACTGCGGCTAGGACCGACACAATCAAAGACAACATCGCGCTTATCTTATGGTCTGGATGTGAGGCAGGTCATTGAAAAAATAGGCGCTTGAGGGGGGAAATATTCGGTGCTCCAAATCAGTTGATCCTTGAAAGTATAGGCCATGGTTTCTTGTTGAGGAAGGGTATTAATTTGAATCACAAAGAAATCAATTCCGCGTTGCCAGCGCGCTGAATTGTTAAGATCCTTTAATTTGCTCAGTGGAATCTCGATTATGTTTTTATAGCTGAGAATTCCCAGCATTTGGCGTTTTTCATTTATTGCCGCATCAGTAACAACGTGCGCGAACATTCCCTCGTCGGGTAGCCATTGCGCTAGGGGAAGCTCTCCCACGCGTTCGAGTTTTTGCGAGTCTGAGCTAGCGTTATTGAAGAGCTTTTTTGTCAGTCGATAAACTCCTGCGGCTGAAATTCGTGGGGGGAAAAGCTCCCATTCCTTGGTGATGATATAGAAATCTCCTTCAGGAGATAAAAACATAGCTTCAGCGTCGTGAGCTCCGTCGGGATAAGAAAGCTCCAGTACACGCAAAGGACTCACTGAGTCTGTCCACTGTCGCTGATCTTTGAAAAAGGCGAGTTTGATTTTTTTGCGTCGACGCCGATTATCTCCGATATCTCCTACAATTATGCAGGGGGCGCCTTGGCAACGCGTACACAACAGGGCTTCGCTGTCTATAGCTTTGAACTTTTTAATTTGTACGGCCCGCAGTTGTTCACCCAAGGCGCCATAAAAAAAACGTGCTTTGTTACCGGAGTCATTGATCCAGTAGGCTCGCTCAGGGTTAGCCTGGCTAAAGCAGAGGCCGCTCGCTTCGGGAACCTGAGAGTGTGGTAACAAACCTATCTGTTTGCCTTCACTCCACTGTCGACAGTGCTGGGCTTGGGACATTTCGGCCCGCAGCATGAGTAAAATCAGGATGACACTTGCTTTTTTTAAGGCTCTGAATTGAAACTTCAAAGGCTAGCCTTGGTTAAATGGTGTATTGAGTATCGGGAGTTTTTTAGATGAAAGCAATGGCTCTGAATTTGGCTTTGGTGGTAACGGTAGTTGCGGGTTGTAATTCGTTGGTGCAAAAACAGGAAGTCGTTGTTTCTGGGGAAACTTGGACTTCAAAAATGCAAAAGATGTCGGCCACTTTAGCCAGTCTGATGCAAACCTCTCTTGATCCCGTTGCTTTCAATTCACCGGAAAACCAAAAAATGATCGACAATGACCTTTTGCGGTTGTCTCAGTTTTCTCATGATGTAGCAGCCATGAAGGCCAAGCCGTCGGATGATCCTGGAATGGAGGCTGTTGCTCGACAGTTGAGTGTGGATATGCAAGAGGCTCGGCGCCAGATGCAGTCAGGTAACAGAGCCTATGCTCGACACATTATTCGTAACACGGCTGATTATTGTATCTCATGTCATACTCAGACCAATCGTGGTCCGCAATTTGAGTTTAGTGACGCGCCGATTATGGCACGCCTTGGTCATTTGGATCGATCACAGTTCTTGTTTGCAGTCCGGCAATTTGATCAAGGTTTAGAGGAGTTTAAAAAAGCAATGCAGTCACCAGATGCGGCTTTAAGTCCCTATGCCACGCTGGAGAGTGCCACCCTTAAAGCCTTGGCGGTTTCTGTGCGGGTCAAACAGGACCCCAAAATGGCGGACTCAATTATCAATTACATTGTACAATCCAAATGGGCGCCTGTGTACTTGCAGATCAGCGCTCTTAAATGGCGTGAAGCGGTAAGAGAATGGCAAAAGGCCGAGGGCAAGCCGAAAAGTCTAGCAGATGCTAAATTATTAATCACGCGCGCTTGGCGCAAACAGATGGAGTCACCGCTTACACGTTCAGGCTTGGTGGAGCAACTACGGGCTTCTGCAATTTTACATGATCTTCTGAAGGCCCGAAAGTCGGGAAAAGCCTATGCCGAGACTTTGTACTATGCGGGTTTAACCTCTGAAGCATTGAAAGATCTGGATGTTTTTAATCTGAGTGACAATTACTACGAGAATTGTGTTCGTCATTTGCCGCGCACTGAGACAGCACGTAATTGTTACTTGCGCCTTGAAAGTATCATTATTGCGAACTACTCCCATTTTGATTCCACACCCTTACCTAGTGATGTGCGCGAACGTTTGGATCGATTAAAGAAACTTGCTGAGACTAAAGATAGTTCTTGGTCGGATTGGGGTGAGAGACATTGAGTTTTGGTGGCAAAACAATGGGAATAGGTGGTTGTGTTTGTTCCATTTATTGTGCGCTTTAACGCTTTATATCAGTTTTTCGGTATTTGCTGGCGAGAATCACCCTTATTCGGCGGTCCGAGATCCTAGCGTTTCTTATCAAGTTTATATGGAGAAAGCCCGATTACTCTCGATGCCTCAACCTCTAGAGAATGCGGGCTCGACTCCGGTGGATCTCGCAAAACGTTATAAGTATGCAGATCTTCCCTCAGCCACTATGTGGGGAGGTGCTATAGAAATGAATACTCGCTTTGCTCGCGTTCGCGATCATCGTTGGATGACTGAACGCGTGCGTCCAAATTTTTTGCGTCGGCCCTCTTGGATGTTTCCTGATGACGGTTGTTATGCGCGAGCCGCGTTGGCTATAAAAATGTTTAGCCAGTGGAAAACTTCGGTGCCCAAAAAAGTTTTTGTCTTTGGTGATCTCACGGTTCGAACCAAGAACTCGCCTGTTGGCAGTGTTTCGTGGTGGTATCATGTCGCTCCTATCGTGGAAGTTAACGGTTTGAAATATGTGCTTGATCCAAGTATCGAGCCGCACTACCCACTGACGCTGTTACAGTGGCTATCCCGCATGAGCCACCGTCCGGATGAATTGGAAGTGGCGATTTGTGGTTCTGGAACTTATTCGCCCTACGACAACTGCCGAAAAAAGACTGACGGTCAGGAGCTTATGGCCCGCCGCGATCAAGGTGCGTTCTTGGGGCTTGAGTGGCATCGCTTAGAGGATTTAAAGCGTAGCCCCGAGCAGGAACTTGGCGACAATCCACCCTGGAACCATTAAAATCGTGTACTCATTATGAGAAAATTGATTCAGCCTCTGCGTTTTACCGCAGTGATTTTTATCATTGCTGCCTATCTCGCTCACATGAGTGTCGTCTGGGTGTGGCACCGTGACCGTTGGCGACGAGTAAGACGGGCTAATGGATTTTTGACTCTTTGGGTTAGGGTCACGCTTTGGGTTTTAGGTGTCCGCGTCAAGCCTTTGGGCACGGAGCATTTGCAGCAAATAAAAAATGCCCTCTTTGTGGGTAACCACGTCTCTTATCTGGATGTTCTCGTTGTTGCATCTCAAGCGCCAGCCTGTTTTGTGACTTCAATGGAGATTAAGAGCACTCCTGTTCTAGGGCAAATTTGTCAAATCTCGGGATGTTTGTTTGTGGATCGTAAAAACAAGTCGAATTTACGTGGCGAAGTCCAGGAGTTGTCTGAGGGCCTTGATAGGGGATTAAATGTGGCTATTTTTCCAGAGGCTACCAGTTCTAATGGCGAAAAAATCTTACGCTTTCGTCGACCCCTTTATCTATCGGCCGTAACCAGTCGGTCCCCCATTTTACCCTTCTGTTTAAACTATCGGAGTGTGGGTGGGGCGGCCATTAATCCCGTTTCTCGCGACAAAGTTTTTTGGTATGGAGATATGGCATTTGCGCCACATCTTTGGGCTTTGTCGGGAGCAGGAGGGGTTGAGGTCGATTTGCACTTTTTGCCCCCACTATTGGTTTCAGGAGAAGAAGAACCAGCGCACCTAGCTGAGCTCAGTCAATCTTTAATCGAAGAAGTTTTTAGGCCTGTTATCTAAGGCATGGGATTTCACTAACTTAGGGCGCTTTGTTGAAATATTTGCCCTTGCTGGAAATCATTAAGTGCGCGACGGTGCAAGGTTCGATTTAGATCTTCATGTAGGAGTTAGGCATGCATTTGAAGGCGTTGTTCCGCCTGAGTTTAGGCTTGCTGCTGGTTACGTCACCCTTGGGAAATGCGGCTGTTGATTCTTGCCAGCGCTTTCTGCAGTCCCAACGCCCTATAACTTTAAGGGCACTTCGAGAAATGTCAGCGGAGAGGGTAGAGGCTGCTGAAAGAATCGTTCCGCGGCCTGGATTTACCGATATTTCTATCGAGGCTTCGCGCGAGCAGGTGGGTGAGTCTGGCCCCCTGGCACTTCAGCAATTTTTATCTCCTGGCCAATCTTTTGTATCGACTCCTGCTCCCACCAACAGTGATGTTGCGGCCGTGAATTTAGTCGAAGAGGCCCGCTCCGTGGTTATTCACAGCGACGTTGATTGGGAGGGAGAAAGAACGAGCACTGCAATTTACGTCAGTTTGCCGGCAGCAAAAATATTGAGTGCTGGCAATTACTTGCTGGGCCCCGAATATCCCGTAGCTCTTGTATTTTTACATGGCGGGGGAACGCCGACGGCCACGGGTAAAAACGGCATGACCTTGGGTGAAAGATTAACGGCTTTGAATATTCCAGTGCTGTCCATCGATATGCCGGGACATGGCCGCGCGACTCGCAAAGTGGATGGCTTTTCCACCTTCAAACAACAGGTGGATTGGTTAATGAAGGTTCTCGAACAGAACATTCACCCTTCTGTGAAGCTGATTCTCTCCGGTCACAGCTGGGGGGGCGAGTTTGCGGTTTATATGCATCGGCTCTCTAAAGATCCTCATTATAAGAGAATTCTAAAATATATCGCTGTCTCACCTCCCGTCGATGTGAGCCTCGGCGGGGATGTGCGTAAAAAACTCGAGCACGAGCTTTGGTATGAGCGCAATTTTCACACACTCAAGGAGCAAATCGGACCTTCTGACTTTGAGTTTCGCGAGAATCTTTTACGCAATGGTAAGGATTCTGATGTCGGAGCCTATCATACGGCCTTCACGTTTATGGACTATCTGTTGCCAGTGCTTTCAGTCAAAGAGTGGGAAGAGCTCAAGCCCTTCTCAGTCGCTGTTGGTACAGCTGATGGCATGGTCTACGTGGGGTATGAAGAAACGTTTGCAGCGCTTTTTGGACATATGGATCCCAGTGAGTACCTGCTACTTGGTCCAGGAGATACTTGGAAAGGTAAGAATCAACCAACAGCGCACAATGTTTGGGACAGGTACATCGATGGTACTACGACTTTACAAATGTACACGTGGCTCGGTGAGCAGGTACTTCGTTTCAACGGCGGCAAAAATCCGGATTTGCCAATTGTGGATAAAGCCGCTGAAGTTTTGGATCAGTACTTTCGCCATTATGCGAACTTTTTTGCTTTTCGTGAATTGGTGGCGAACAGCGTAGAGTATGTGCGTGTTGAAAATCAAGAAGCACACAAACTAGGTCTGCAAAAGCGACAACTCGACGATTATCTTAAAAAAGTAGATGCGCGTGAAGCTGCCTTAGTGCGTGAACAAGATGAAAAAAGCCGTGCGGCTGTAGAGGGATTGCGTCAGGAACTTGGTCTCCAAAGTATGACGTTGCCGCGTGCTCAGCAGGAGCTCGAAATGAAGCCTCTGACGGCAGAGCGTAAACACGAATTGCAGGCTTATATTGAAGCTGTTGATCAAATTGAACGTGGTATGCGTGAGTCGTTTAAGGATGCTCAGTATGAAAGTGATCTCAGCGAATTGACCAAAAAATATAAGAAGGTGATTGAACAGACGCAAATGACAAACATCAGTGACTACAAGCAGGTTCTTGATCAATTGCAGGCCAAGAAGTCACGAGTCAGCAAAGAAGAAGATTGGCAGAGGGGTGAGCTTAGTCGTCTTCATCAGGACATGCTGAGAGTTCTCAAACAAAGGCGAGAGCGTTATGGTGTCGAACGTGAAAATCGTTTATTAGCTTTAAAGGCACCTGATGGTATTTCTGATCATAAAATGGCAATGCGCGAGTTAAACGCTGACCTTTCCCCCGAACGTCGTTTGAAGGTACAGAGCTTTGTCGATCGTTATGCCGCTGTTGAACAGGCCGCTCGACGGCAGGTTGTTACAAAAATCGCAGATGATATTGCCTCCATTCCAAAACCGGAGGGTATCCAGGATTTGGAGCACGCGCGTCGTCAGCGTAAGGAGTTGGACTCGATTTTAGCACTGACATTTGCTCCTGGCGATCCAACGATTGATCCTCTGGCTCGCCGTATAGAATCTTTGAGCGAAGAACTGTACGTGGTTGAAAAAGGTGATGACAAACGCCCAAGTCTTGATCGACTGCAAAACTCAGTTTGGGAATTGAGAATTAAGCGTAACAATTTAGTGACCAAAAAATGGCCTAATTTATGGTTAAAAAATCTGCTTACCTCGGAGGAGTACAGTCGAAAGCTCGATTTGTACGAAAAAGCTCTTGCTAACTATAAACAGATTTATTTTAGTTACACGCAGAATAAATCTGAGTGGTTACTTGAGTTGAAACAGTCGGGACGTTTGCTAGGCGATGTGGTTAAGGCGGGAACTCCAGAATTGAAATTGCTTTTGCGTCGGTTGGTCAAGGCGCGTTCGGTATTTTTCGAGGCTCTTGACGATCTTGAACACACGAAATGGAGCGAAGCTATCGAAGGTAAGCTCAAGGGGCCTGACGGTTTGGTTAAAGAGGCTCAGAAAGTGGCAATGGAGATTTGGGGGCCAGACTTTCCAACTACACGGCAGCCCTCGGCCGGGAGCTTGAGCGCTGTACTCAGGATTGAGGAAGAGTATCTTGAAGCTCGTCGGCGTGAGGAAGCTCTTTTAGAGCGGCAGCTCAATGAGTTACGTGCTGAGTATTCGCAAAAAATGAACACAAAGGGTATTGCGCTTCCGTTTCGAGTGGAAGGCGTGAATATTTATGCAAACTTAAATCGTCCGCTGAAAGATCTTCTTGCTGCTATGCGACGGGATCGTGTGTTGATGGAAGCTATGCAGAAAACCCTGGCACGTTGGGAATCCATGCATTCTGAGTTGCGTCGTGAGGTTCAGCTCAAGGGAAATGTGGAGTAAACTAAAAAGCTCGGTGGGTTGTATGCAAAAAGAAGCCATAGAAGATATCACGTGCGGGAACAAACTTATTGTTTTGGTTCGTCACAGTGGATGCACCTTTTGTCGTGAGACCTTGGCAGCGTTGGCCAAGGTGCAAGATCGAATTTTTGATGCTGGGTTTGCAATCTATGTGATTCACATGGGAGATGAGCAGTCAGCTGAAAAAATGGCAGAATCCTACAACTTGAGCCGAGTCAAATGGGTTTCAGATCCAGAAAAAAGTTATTACCGCCACTTTGGTTTTGCCCGTGGTGGACTTGTGCAACTTTTCGGACCCAGAGTCTGGCTGCGTGGCTTCGTGGCCGGAGTGCTCAATGGCCATGGTGTTGGGGCTCTGGAAGGTGATGGCTTTCAATTGGGTGGAGTTGTTCTGGTGCGTGAGGGAGAGAGCGAAATTCTGCACCGTTCAAAGGATGCTGCCGATATCGGCGATTTTGATGCAATGGCCGCACGTATTGAGGGATATGTATCAAAGTAAGATGGCGGCGCGTTTAATTGAAAACAACTATCATCTGACAAAGTTGTGACAATTCAAAAATGCAAACCGGTATTTTCAAAACACTTTCATGATACAGGATTTCTACATTGGTCATAGGCGTAAGCCGCGCATTTTCACCTCCGAAGTTAACGGAGCCATCTGGGGCACTTGTCTACGGAGCTTGGCGTTTACGCATAATCCACAGTCTTTAAGTCTTTCGAGTGAAGATGAGCTTTACTCTCAGCAAAGGGCTTATGGCTTTTTATTGGAGATCGTTTGTGGGTTGCATTCGCCCATATTGGGTGAGACCGAGGTTTTTGGGCAGTTTAAGAATTTTGCGCAAGACTGGTTAAAAAGCGATCCCAAGAAAGCGCCGCTCGTCCAAAAGATTTTAAGTGACGCCAAATTACTGCGGTCACGCTATTTATGCAATTTGGGCACTCAATCTTATGGAAGCTGGATCAAGAGACACTTGCAAGCGGGGCCTTTACACATCTTGGGTGCAGGTCAATTAGTTCAAGAAATTTTTCCGCATCTACAAAAACGAACACCCGACATCACTCTGCATGTGCGCGAACCCCTGCGTTCTCGAGTCCAAATTCAAAATATCGAGCGCATAGCTCCAGGTGGATTTCAAGGAGGGGCGTTGATCATTGCGGCTCCAATGCTAAATTCTGCTGTTATGAATTGGTTGGGTGGAACTCAACCTCAGCAAATTTTCGATTTACGCGACACTTCATCGTCCGACCCCTTGCAAGTCGCAGCAGACGTCAAACTGTATCGTCTGCACGACATATTTGCCGAGATTGAGCGTACAAAACTTCGTTTGCATCCAATTGTGGATCAGGTGAAACAAGAAATCGCTTGTCTCAGTGAACGGCTAGCGAGTCATGCGCTCGTGCGGCCGCAGGGTTGGGATGATTTATGCGCTTAAAAATTGCGTCCCGTCGTAGTGATTTGGCTCGGTGGCAGGCGGTTCAAACCGCCCGCCAGTTAGAAAAAGATGCGATTAAGCCAAGTTTTGAGTTTATTTTTAAAAGTTCTCTCGGGGACCAAAATTTGGATTTACCTTTGGCCTCAATGGGGTCAAAGGGTGTTTTCACCGAAGATTTTTATGCTGATCTCACCAATGGTCATGCCGATTTAGTTGTGCACTCGTGGAAAGATCTTCCCATTGATGATCGGTCACTGACCCACATTGCTATGACTCTGCCGCGTGCCGATGTGCGGGATCTTCTACTGGTTCCCGATAAGGTATGGCGCTTAGCTATGCAAACAGGGCATTTGAATGTGTTCACCAGTTCTCCCCGTCGTGTGTACAATTTGAGAGCTTGCTTGCATCTTTTGCTCCCGGGAGAAATCACCGTTGAATTTCATAATGTTCGCGGCAATGTGCCAACGCGTTTAAGAAAAATGCATGAAGCCGGATATGGTCTTGTGCTAGCAAAGGCCGGTCTCGATCGTCTTCTGGCGGCCGAAAGTGAAGGTTTTCTGCCTGAAGATGCGACTATTCGACCTTTGCTCAAGGATTGTCAGTTTCAAGTTTTACCAGTGAGTTTGAATCCGCCGGCACCGGCTCAAGGTGCTTTAGCAATTGAAGTCTTGCGTGATAACGACACGGTAAACGCTCTGTGTGCGCGCTCCACGGATGAGACCACCTTTGCGTGTGTTCTACGTGAACGGCAAATTTTGAAAAGCTTTGGTGGTGGTTGTCACCAAAAAATCGGTGCGGCTGTGTTGCCCAGAGAATACGGGCATATCTTCGCCCTGCGTGGACTAACGGATGCAGGGCAAGAGCTCAATCAATGGTATCTTGAAAACTCAGATCCTTGGGTGCGAGCGCAGGCAAAAAGTCGAATTTTCCCTTTTGAAGCGCGAGACAATCGTTGGTTTGAACGAATTCCAATCGATTTGAAAATCGACTGGAATTCACTTTCAGCTATTTACATCGCTCGGGCCGAGGCTTTACCTAAAGATGTAAAGCCAAATCCTCAGCAAATCGTGTGGACTGCGGGCACGCAAACCTGGATGAAGCTAGCCCGCCAGGGGATTTGGGTGAATGGCTGCAGCGATGGTCTAGGTGAGCGTGAAGATCCACAGCTCAATCATCTGGTGGGTGCAATTCGCTGGACAAAATTGACGCATTCTTTAGCGGGTGGTGCGGGAGAACAGTTGGCAACTTATGAGTTGCGGCCTCTTGAGCAATCGCCTGATTTGCGCGGTAAAACTCACTTTTATTGGATGAGTCGGACTAGCTTTGAAAGAGCTTACGAGTTGTTCCCAAATGAGATCCAATGTGGTTATAACGCTTGTGGTCCGGGAGTGACTTACGACTTTCTTAAGGGGCAAAGTAGCCTCGTAAATCCAGTGAAGGTGTTTATCGGTTTGGAGCAATTCTTGGCCGAGTCATTACCCTGACGGTATAAATTTTCAAAAAGGATGCAGAATGAAATCGGAAGAACTTTTTCGCCGTTCACTCGAAGTTGCTCCCGGGGGCGTGCATTCTCCTGTGCGAGCATTCAAATCTGTTGGTGGCACGCCAGTGTTTTTTGCGCGTGGTGAAGGTGCCTACCTTTTCTCCGTGGAAGGTGATCGTTACATTGATTTTTGCCAAAGCTTCGGGCCTAACATTTTGGGTCACCGTGACCCTGATGTGGAAAAAGTTTTGCGTGAAACCGTGGAGCTGGGTTGGTGTTTTGGTGCCTGCGAGCCCTACTCACTTGAACTTGCCGAAATGATTCATGCAGAACTTCCCTGGGTGGAAAAAATTCGTTTTGTTTGTTCAGGCACTGAAGCGGTAATGAGTGCCTTGCGTGTGGCTCGTGCGGCAACTCGGCGCAATGCCATACTCAAATTTGAGGGCTGTTACCATGGACACGTGGATTCTCTGCTCGTCAAGGCTGGAAGTGGTTTGGCGGGTCCTTCGGCGGCAGACAGTGCGGGAGTGCCCGATTCGTTGGCCCAACAGACATTGACTTGCCCTCTGGATGACGAAGCGGCATTGGAACGAATGTTTATGAATTATGGCGATAACATCGCTGCTGTTATTGTTGAGCCAATGCCGGCCAACTATGGGCTTTTATTGCAAAGGCCGGAGTGGTTACAGACTTTGATGCGTTTGGCTCGTGAAAATGGTTCTTTAGTGATTTTCGATGAGGTGATCTCTGGCTTTCGTGTCGCTTTTGGCGGTATGGCTGAGCGGCTTGAGATGACTCCCGATCTTGTGACGTATGGAAAAATTCTTGGAGGTGGCTTGGCGGTGGGAGCCTATGCCGGTCGCAGTGAATTGATGAATCTAGTGGCTCCCGCAGGTCGAGTCTATCAAGCGGGGACATTGAGTGCGAACCCTCTGGCCATGCGTACGGGTATGGCGACTTTGACTAAGCTTAAATCTGCGAATGTCCACCATGTGCTTGAGCGACGGACTGCGGATTTTGTGGGAGAGCTCAAAAAAATTCTGAGTCCCGCCCATTTTGATGTCACTCATTTGGGCTCAGTGTTTTGGATTCATCCACAAATGCCCTCTGTGATCCGCAATCTCTCGGAATTGCCGCAAGGAATGGCTGAATCTTACAAAGGTCTATTCCATTCTTTGCTAAAGAAGGGTGTATACCTGGCTCCCAGCGGTTATGAAGTTGGGTTTGTTTCTCTAGCCCATGACGAGACGGTCCTAGAGCAGGCTCTTAGCCGATTTAAAGAGGCGGTGAGTGAAATTTCTTAGTTGGCGCGAAACCGTCAAGCTTAATCTTGCTATGTTCTGGCTTGTATTCACGGTTGCGTTTGCATTCTGGTGGTTCAAGCTGAGTTTAGACCACGTTACCCAACTGGGTGAGTTGCAGCCAGAAAAGGCTGCGCATTGGATCGGCCAACGGCGCATGATTTTTTGGGAGGGAGTTGCTTGGTTGGTGCTTCTGGCATTGGGCGGAGGGGCTCTAATTTTTCTTGCCAAACGAGAGCGTCAACGGGTTCGCAGTTTACGTGGTTTTTTTGCCAGCTTTTCGCATGAGGTTAAAACGTCTTTGGCTTCATTGCGCTTACAAGCAGAGGCTTTAAAGGATGATTGGCAGGGAGCCAGTTCACCCACCCTTGATCGACTGATCGGCGATACCGTTCGCCTCCAATTGCAGTTAGAAAATTCGTTATTCTTTGCCAGTCAGGATGATTTACGTCTCTACGCGCAGACGATTTCATTGGAAAAAATGATGGCAAGATTACGTGAGCATTGGCCCGGAGTTGAGTTTAATGTCACTCGCGGCTGTAATTTGCGGGGTGACGAAAGAGCCTTGTATACGGTCTTTAGTAATTTGATCCAGAATTCAATAGTGCATGGTCGAGCTAAGCGTGTGCTTATAGAACCAGAGAAGGCCCTGAACGGCAGCGTGCGCTTGACTTTTTCCGATGATGGATGTGGCTTTCAAGGCTCCATTGAAGAGCTGGGTCAACTTTTTCATCGTCCGACGCCCCAGAGTGGCAGCGGTTTGGGGCTTTACATCGGTAAAATGCTAATGCAACGCATGGGTGGTGGACTAGAAATAAAGCGCACAAGCTCAGGTTTTTGCGCTGAAATTCTGGCTCCAGGGGAAATCAAATGACCCGTATTCTACTGGTCGAAGACGACACTTCCTTGGGGGCCACTTTGCGTGAGCGGCTTATCAAAGAAGGTTACGAGGTCGTTTGGGCTAGTTCCATAGCTGACGCCAAAGAAAAGCTGCGAGACGGTCACTATGACCTTTACCTTCTTGATGTTGGTCTACCCGATGGCAGTGGTTTTGATTTGGCCAAGGATCTGCCCCCCAAACCGTTTTTATTTTTGACCGCACAAAGTGACGCCGAGTCTCGATTGCGCGGCTATGATCTGGGTGCAGAGGAATATATTCCCAAACCTTTTCACTTACGGGAACTGCTCATGCGTGTCCGGCACGTGCTTGAAAACCACATGCCATCGAATCAGGTGCAGGTTGGCGATGTAACTATTAATTTTGATAGTTTGACATGTGAGCGCAGCGGTCGCTCAGAAGTTGTCGCGACCAAAGACCTCATGTTGCTAAAATTGTTGGTTGAACGCAGTCCTAAGGTAGTGAGCCGAGATGAGGCGTTAAATCTGCTCTGGGGTGAAGACAAATTCCCCTCGAACAGAACTGTCGACAATTCCGTTTTGCGATTAAGAAGTCTACTTGGTGATCACGCTGTTTGCATAGAGTCTGTGCGTGGCGTAGGTTATCGCTGGAAACCCTTTATGGACGGAGATCACTCATGAATTTAAAATTTCACAATGCCCTGAAGGGGGTTGCTCAATCTACGCCGCCAGTATGGTTTATGCGTCAGGCGGGCCGCTATCACAAGCACTATCAAGCTCTGCGCAAAGCTCATTCTTTCATGGAGTTGTGTAAGAATCCGCACTTGGCGGCAGAAGTTGCGTTAGGTCCGGTGGCCGAGTTCGATTTTGACGTCTCAATTTTATTTAGTGATTTGCTTTTTCCTTTAGAAGCTTTGGGTATGGGTTTGAGTTATGACCCAGCTCCTAAACTGGGATGGCATTTGAATAATGATAATGTGGAAAAGTTGCGTTTTTGGGAGGACGCAGTTGAAGCGTTGGCTTTTCAGAAGGAAGCCATGCAGATGACACGTAAAGTTTTGCCTGTTGAAAAAAGCTTGATCGGTTTCGTCGGAGGACCGTGGACTCTCTTTACCTACGCGGTTGAAGGTGAGCATAAGGGCAGTTTGGTGAAGGCTAAAAAGCAGTTGTCGTTGTATCACCGTTTTTGTGAGGCTTTAGTGCCTTTGTTGAAAGCAAATATACAGCTGCAATTTGAAGGTGGAGCGGAGGTGGTGATGATCTTCGATACAGCCGCTGGCGAATTGAGTCCTACGATTTTTAAAAGCGATTTGCAGCCTTATTTGATTGATTTAGCGCAAAAATTCCCTGGTAAATTGGGGTACTACTCTAAGGGCACCACACCCTCTCACATTGAAGAATTGAGACAAAAGACCGAGTTTGCTGGCTATGGAATTGATCATCGGTTTGAAATCGCTGATGAGCTCAAACGCCATGGTAGTGGCTTCTTGCAGGGAAACTTTGATCAGGCGCTACTTTTTTGCTCGCCGGCTGAGTTCGAATTACGTCTCGATCAGTACTTACAAAAAATTTCTTTGCTGACTCCTGAACAGCGTCGATTTTGGGTTTGTGGTTTAGGTCATGGAGTTTTGCCGGAAACGCCAGAGGCTAATGTGCGCCGGTTCGTACAAAAAATTCGTGAGGTTTTTAATTAATGTTGAATTCAAAATTGATTGAAAAGTACGACGTTCCGGTTCCACGTTACACTAGCTATCCAACGGTACCTTATTGGAGCGACTCCCCCAGTACTGATGAATGGACAGAGTCTTTGCGCAGGGCTATGCAGAATCAATCGACAACATGGTCGCTTTATTTGCATCTGCCTTTCTGTGAAACCCTGTGTACTTTTTGCGGATGCAACACTCTGATTACCAAGGACCATGAGCGTGAGCAGCCTTACATTGAAAGGATCTTAAAGGAGTTTGATCTTTACCTTGCCGCTGTTCCCTCTCTGGGTAAAAAGCCTTTGCGCCAGATGCATTTAGGTGGTGGGTCGCCCACGTTTTTATCGTCAAAGCATCTGCGCTATCTGGTTGAGAGTTTAATGCGAAAAATCACTATTGATCAGACTCATTTTGACGGGAGTATTGAAGTTGACCCGCGACGCACGACCGAAGATCAAATTCGCGAACTCTTTGATTTGGGTTTTCGTCGCATCAGTATGGGCGTACAGGATTTTGACCCAGAAGTGCAAAGGTTGGTAAATCGACTTCAACCTTTTGCAATCACCAAGGAACTGACAGATGTGGCACGCAATATGGGTTATTCATCTGTTAATTATGATTTAATTTACGGTTTACCAAAGCAAAATCTGGATTCTTTTGCTCGAAGTATCGATCAGACGATAGAGCTGCGCCCAGATCGAATAGCTTTGTATTCCTTTGCTCGTGTTCCTTGGATTAAGCCTCAACAGCGTCTGTTTAAAGATGAAGATCTGCCTGCGGGAAGTGAAAAGCGAGCACTTTATGAGATGGCTTATAATAAGCTTGTGAGTGCCGGATACATCGAAATTGGCATGGATCATTTTGCTTTGCCTGATGACGCCTTGGCGATTTCGCAAAAAAATCGAACTATGCATCGTAATTTTATGGGTTATACGGAGATGCGCACGGATGTGCTGTTGGGGCTTGGGGTCAGCAGTATCTCAGAGACTCCTGATTGCTTTCATCAAAATGAAAAAGTGCTTCCCGTTTATGAGCGTACAATTGATCAAGGGCATATCGCCACATTGCGCGGTCATAAACTAAGTTTTGAGGATGTTGAGCGCCGCGAGCAGATTCTTCAATTCATGAATCAAGGAGAGGTGCAACTATCAAACGATACGCAGGTTGCAGATGTGCACGAATTTTTAGCGGACATGATTCAGGATGGTCTTGTCTCTATCGAGGGACGCAAATTAAAATTATTACCTCTTGGTCGGCCGTTTTTGCGCAATGCTTGCGTCGCTCTTGATCAAAGACTGCGCCAACGCCAACCGACAACCAAAGTATTTTCCCAAGCTCTATGAGGTCAGTCACGGTAGTTGGTGCGGGTTTTTCCGGACTCACATTGGCCTATTACTTACAAAAAGAGGGCCTCCAAGTCACATTGGTCGAGTGTCAGGCTCGCTGTGGGGGTTTAATTTCTTCTGTGCGTAATGAATTTGGGCTTGTCGAAAGCGCAGCCAATGCTCTGCTTGCTGACGTTGACACGGAAGCTCTGTTTAAAGATCTAGGTGTAGAGTTTGCTACTCGTGGGGTCGCACGCAAGAAACGCTACATTTTTTGGAATTCTCCGTCGCGTTGGCCATTATCTCTATTTTCAACTTTGCGCCTCATGTGGTTCGGGTTTCTTTTTAAGTTGGGGGTAAACTCAGTTTTGCCTCGTCCTGAAGAATCTGTGCGCACCTGGGCGAGAAGAGTAGTCGATATTGATTTTGAACAACGTCTACTGACTCCCGCACTGCAAGGAATATACGCTGGTGATAGTGGCAGATTGAGTGCGCAATTGTTGATCTCCGGAATGCTTTCAGGTCAGAAGAAAAAGGGCGCCCTACAGGGCAGTGTTGCGCCAAAAGATGGAATGGGTGCGTTGATTGAAGCCTTGCGGGTACACATTGTTGAGGCGGGTGCTAAAGTCATGACTCATACACAATACGAGCTTCCGCAAGATCTCAAACATCCGACCGTGATTTGCACTAGTGCGTGGGATGCCGCTAAAATTGTGCTTAAGGCTCAGCCCGATTTGGCCATGCGGCTTGAGCGGTGCGAAAGCTTGCCCATTGTTAGTGTCACAGCTTTTTTTGAACCACATTCTGATGATCTACAGGGTTTTGGTTGTTTGTTCCCGCGCTCCAGGGGTTTTACGTCATTAGGAGTGCTATTTAACTCGGTCATCTTTGGCCAGCGTTCGCGTCAGCGATCAGAAACTTGGATTATGGGTGGCGCAGATCATCCTGGAATAGTTGATTTTTCGGATGATGAAATTTTGGCCATTTTGTGTGCCGATCGCTTGTTGTTTTCGGGCAAAGATGTCCGCCCGATTTATTTTAAAATCTCGCGATGGCCGCGAGGCCTTCCTCATTACACTGTCGAATGGGAACGTGAACTGAGAGACTTGCAGATTGATCCTCCACTTTTTTTACATGGAAACTATCTGGGCGATCTTGGTCTAGCGCGTATACGTGCTCGTTCTCAGAATTTAGCCCGCAGAATTAAGGATGAATATGTCTAAGCGACGATTACTTTTACTCAACCTTGGCTCACCGGATGCACCTACACCTGAAGCAGTCAAAAGGTATCTTAAACAGTTTCTTTCGGACCCGTTTGTGATCGATATTCCCCAGCCGTTACGCTATGTCCTAGTGAATGGACTTATTATACCAAAACGGAAATTCAGCTCAGCAGAGGCCTATGAAAAGGTATGGACCGAAAACGGATCGCCATTAGTTGATATTACGCGTTCATTTGCCGTTAGTGTTTCTGAGGAGTTAGGTTCGACTTGGGATGTTCGCTGGGCCATGCGCTACGGTAGCCCTTCCATTTCCTCCGTCCTAGGAGATTGGAACGATCAAGAACTGTACGTGGTTCCGCTCTATCCGCAGTATGCCGAATCGTCCACGCGCACGGCCTTGGAAGAAGTTCGCCGCTGGGCCAAAGGTTCATTTTTCTACTTGCAGGACTTTTTCTCTGAGCCTGAATTTATCCAGAGTGAAGTTCGGCAAATTCAAAATAGTTTATCCGCTTACAGGCCTGATCATTTGTTGCTGAGTTTTCATGGTCTGCCTGAACATCATTTGCAGAAGTTGTATCCAAAGCATTGTACCTTGTCGCCAAACTGTTCTGATCAAGTCACTCCGGAAAATCGACTTTGTTATCGAGCACAAAGTTTTGCGACAGCGCGTGCGATAACATCGGGATTGGATTATCCCAGTGCGAATGTACGCATTGGTTTTCAGTCGCGTTTGGGGCGTCGCCCTTGGATTAAGCCATACACGGATGTGGTGGTGGAGGAACTCGCTAAAAATGGTGCTCGCAAATTGCTTGTCGCGTGCCCGTCTTTTGTCGCTGATTGCTTGGAGACACTTGAAGAAATCCAAATGCGATTAAGCGAACAATTTATTTCGGCAGGAGGTGAAGAGTTACGAATGGTCCCTGCACCGAATAATGAAATTCATTGGGTAAAAAACTTTGCTGCAATGATTCAACGTGAATCTCTTGAGTGGAAAAAATAGAATTGAGAGAACAGTCAAAACTGGCCCAACTCGCTGGCGCTGCCGGGTCGCCGGATGTATTTTGCGGCCCGGCAGCAATAGGCATGCGTGCCAGTTTAATTGAATCAGGCCAGTTTTGCTTGTATGCATTGTAGAGTGAATTATTTGACCGTTGATTCATTTTACTCGCGTGCAGCTCAGCTTCGCAAGGTCTTCGACAAGCGCTTTAAAAATCCCTTGCGGTCAGCGCCAGAACGCTTTGTTTGGGATTACTGGCACGTCCCCGGCGAGTACACGGTTTTACGTACACCCGCTTATCACTATTTTCCCAAATCTGAGTATGATCGTTTTCACCGCCACCTAGTGCGCTTTGGTCGTGAGAACTTGGGATGTCATGACGTCTCTCCTCCTTGGCTCAGTTGCTATGTAGAGGGTTGTCGTCAGGAACCGCATCAAGATCTTCCTCATGGCCCACTGGCTTTTGTTTATTCTCTCACTGATTGGGAGCGCAAAAAATTTCGTGGTGGAGAAACTTTTATTGTTAAGCCGCGCACTCTTATTGAGCCACATTTTAATCGTCTGACACTTTTTAACCCTGCGCTGGTGCATGGTGTACGAACGGTCAAAGGTACGCATGACCCGCGCCATGGTCGCTTGGTGATACATGGATGGTTTGTAAACCCACGGCCCTTCTGGACGGGACCATTGCAGGTTGAGGAAGTTCACGCTGTGATCGGTGAGGCTCTGGCGGGAAATATTTTGTCTGGGCTACGTTTGGGACAGGGGCTTTTGTCGCTGCGTTTTCAGATTCAGCCCTCGGGGCGAGTGAAGCGCGTATCAGTTCTTTTTAACAGTCTGATAGGGGCCAACGCCAACGATGTGGAAGATCTGATTAAATTTGCAGGCAATTGGATTTTTCCCCATAAGGCCACTTGCAGCAAACTGACGCTGCCGCTTATGGTATCTCCCTAGTTTCACTTATCTGACCTGAATTTTATACCTATTTTCAATAGTTTACGCTTGGGCTGCGGCGTGCTATATCGGCAGTTTCGCGTCCGTCAATTTTTCGCAAAGGACCCAAGATGGCTTGTAAACTTCGGGTGGCATTGAATGTTTTGATTTCGCTTTCCCTCGCTTTGATGACTCCGGTCCCGGTATGGGCCAGCGGAGAGCAGCGAGATCTCAAATTTGATCCCAAGCAGATGCAACAACTCCGTTACGACATGCAGTTGGCATACTGGGCGCAATTGGATCATGAACATCCCGAAGTTGCAGCTTTAGGTCTCGGTCCCGATCCGGTTGGTCCCACATGGAAAATCACCGGCGATAACCCTTTACTTGATGCGGACCCTTTCTTTATGCGGGCTCAATCTTGGGCTGACGCGGGTGCCTCCGCATCGGATTGTGCTCAGGGGATCTGTTATTTAAAAAGTCAAAGTGGAGTGACCCTGGCATTAGCGAGTCAATCGCAAGCTTTGACTCTCAACTTGCCTTTTACTCCCGTGTTGGAAACGCGCGAGCACATCTTTTTGACCGCAGACAATGATTCTATCTTTCGTTCCAAGGCAGGAGGAGAATCCAATCCCGGTGAAGGTGTCTTCTTTATTGCTAAGAAAGACCTTTTGTTTGCGGGCCATAAAAAAAGGCCAGTTCCGGTGTTTTACTTTCCTTTGCCTGATTCGGGTTGGACTGGCGTAAAGGGTGCTCCTTTGGAACTGGAGATCACTGACCAAGTCATTTTGCAAAATCATTCTGGCTTTTCATTGGCTATAGAAAAAAGAGACATCTCTTTGATGGAACAAGTGGGGCGGCAAAATTTGGTTTTGTCGCAAACTTACGCTTTTCTTGACGGCACGATTGCGGAGGGTGGCCTCGCACTTCCCAAACCGCAAACCACTTTGCTTTTTGGACTTTTACTTTCAGGTCAAACAACGGCGACTAAGGCCACCGGAGGCAGGCGTTTTGGTGGGTTGCCTCAGTTAGTGCTTCCGCAAGCTCATGCCAATGAGAATGAAAATTCAGATTTGCGGGCAAAAATTCAAGAACAAATCAAAGTGCGTGCAGCCCAGGCAGAGCTCTTAGAAAAAGAAGCACCACGAGTTCAAGAGGGCGGTTACGATTGGGCTTACTGGAAAAAGTGGCTCATCAATGGTGTGCTTTATGGAGGAACCGGGGTCGCAGCTTATTTAGCGTATGAACCAATCGATTTTAGCAACATGATTACCGCCGATATGCCGGAACGTATCGGTAAAGTGGCGCAGATTTTGGGCGTGGTCGCTATGGCAAGCGTTGCCATGAAATATTCAATACACAAAGCCCATTTTGATAAGCTTTATCCCAAACAACAACAGGATTCCTGGCTCAAAAAAATGAACCAGGAGCACAAAGGAATCATGAGCGAACTGGCTCATGGTCTTTATTTCTCCTTGGCAGTTTTGCCTCAAGGCATTCGTCATGCTTTGGAGTTTTTAAAAGACCATTTTATGCCGTCCAACAAAACTGTGCATAAAGCTTGGGACGCTACGATGGGTTTTCAGATGCGGCAGAATTCCCATTTGGCCATGAATTACAAAACGCAATATCTGGGTTGGCTCTTCGGTCTTGCCGATTCAGTAATGGTTGCTGTTTATCTTTTGATCTTCGGCCCGTTTGTTATCAAGTCTCTCGGGTTGGATATTAATATGGGACACGCAACGGCAGCCTACGCTTCAGCTGAGGTGCTTCGGAATTTCCTAGCCTATCTGCAAAGTGGCGCACATGGGTATTCAGCCGAAGTTAAATTTATTCATCTTAAATCAGCAGAGAATGAGGCACGAGCCCAAATGCGTGCCAAAGGTATCAACCCGGATGCGGCTCGCAATCAGCAAGAGCTGTTGAATTTAACTGAGGCTGAGTTGGCCAAGCGCTATAAGACTGTTGGACTGCCTGGGCAGGATGAGTTTTTATACGACCCAATCACTGTACTCGAAGATGTCACTCGACGGGCTGGGTACTCGAGTGCCTATGCAGGACAAGTTCCCAACACTAATTTTGTGCTCAAGAATAGACGTTGGGGTCTTGTTCAACCAGCACTCAAAAAAGCTCTGGCGACGGCACGTAAGGCATTTGCTGAAAGTCCTTCTCCTGCCGGTGCGCAAACTGTAAATCTTTTGGAGTGGGCTCTTAAAGATCGTGCGATGCTTCCGCGAGTTGCTGGGCGAGTTTGGGATGCCGCCGCCAGTAAGTGGGGAGCGGATGGTTTACGCGATTCCATCGATCAAGAAATTGTGGATTATATTTCACGTTCAAAGTCACCTAACTCATTGGGAGCGAGTTTGGCGTATGTCAAAGGCGCGTTCAAATATCTCGCTCTGGATTCAACTAAAGAAGTTCGAGAAATTCGCGAGGTTCTTTACTTGATGTCAACCACTGGTAACGCTTCGGATGTCATGGCGTTCCTGCCTCGTAAATGGCGTGAAAAAGCGGGTTCCGATGAAGCCGCAGCTCTTGGTGCTGAACTTTTTCATCGAGCTTTTTTTGGATTTTATGAGCATGACTCTCAAATGATAACTCCAGACCATCTACTGGAGGCTGAATTTGGGGCGCGTGCTAATGCTCTTTTGGATCGTTTTGCTAACAAAGAGCAAGCATTAAAGGACCCCTTTGTTCGCAAGGTGCGCTACTGGGAGCTTCTGTATCGCTTGAAGAAGAAAGATATGTTTCGTTCGGAAATCGTGAACTACCAGCCCGCAACCATGAGTGGAAAGGCAAAAAAACAATGGGAACTCGTTCGTGCCAAAGTCATGGGTCTTTGGCATGACGAAAGAAAACAAGAGCCATCTGACGAGTGGCTGAGTGTAGCTCAGCAATATGCAGAGATTTCTGGCAATGAGATGCAGGATCCTCAAGCGTGGGCAAAAAGTTATCGGTTTCGTTTACTCGTTGCTCGGGAGTTTGCCCGCGAGGTTGGGCTTGAAACAGACGATGTTGGCCAATCAAGTTTTGTTCGCAAAGCCTTGATTGATGCGGCTGTGCGAACTGAGGCTCAGTTGGCCAATAGGGGCGAGCGTAGGCTCAGTAAAAAAATGTCACCCAAAGATTTTGAATTTTATGAGGCGCAGCTCTTTACTCGCAATTTTGTTGATAGCTACGTGGCTTTGTCGGTTCATTCAGATGAGCATTTGGAACACGACTCACCTCAGTATCCAGGACGTTTCCAAAAAATTCGCCGAGCACTTGTTGGCAAACCAGCAAGTCGATTGATCACTGGTGTTCTTCGAGGCGTCGAAGCTATGTTCAGAAATTCAGAAACTTCATATCGGGCCGGTTGGATGTCGTTGCTTGAGCGCAATGTTCCTCTGGTTCCAGATATGGTCTATAATTTTATGCGAAATCTTCGGGTTATGCCGTACCTATTGTCCATCTCATATCTAACGTCGTGGTATGTGTGGCAAATACACACACCGTATGCGCTGTGGGCATTCATGCTCTTGATTGCCTTTATAAATCCGACTCTTGTTGAGATGAACAACCGATTGCAGAAAAATTATGGGTTTAAGCCCATGGGTGACGTGCCCAGTAAGTTACTTTACGGCTGGGTCCATAGTTTTTTGACCAATCCTGAGTTGATTGCCATTCAAGGGTATTCGCAGCCGATAGTAGATTCATTCGATAAACATGTAGTAAAGCCGATCAAAGCATTGCCTGAAAACTGTATGGATCTATTGACTGGAGGAAAAAAGCCTTAATGATAGTGAGCATTGGCAATAATTAAAATTGTAGCGAGACCAAAGGCAAAAAGACTCAGGCGAACTAGCAAGCTGTACAAGGCGGGCCTCCCCACTCTGAACTTGCATCATTCTGGGTGAAGCGATGTTTTAGCACAAGGCCAGATTGTTTTTTACGCACTTTCTTGGTTCCGCTTTGGATCTAGTCTAAAGACTTAAGAAATTGCGGCGATTTCTTAAGTGCATCACTCATACTGCGCAATCGTTGTGCAAAGCTTCTTAACATGCAACTCGCCCACTCAGGCAATTGAAGTAAAAGCTCTTCAAAGCCTTCGGGTGAAACCTTAACGAATGAGCATTCACTCACGGCGCGAGCAGAGGCACTACGGGGAGCGTCTGCCAGCAAGGCGAATTCCCCAAAAGAATCGCCGGGGCCAAGCTTAGCTAGGGTTATTAGTTTACCCTCGACCATCGTGAAAATTTCTATCTCTCCACTTTCTATAATGTAGAAATGACGTTCTTCATCACCTTCTACAAAGATAAAAGAACCGGCTGGAACAGTCTGCTTGGATAAGTGGCTCTTGGCTGAGGTCATGGGTGCCTTCCTGTTAAGTACAGATTAAGCACATGAGGACTTTATGCAACTGGCTCCTAGTCCAGTTGCTCTAAGTATCAATAGGTTAGTAAGCAAGAAGCGCTGGTCAGTCCGGCTCCAAAAGCTGTAGTCAGCACCAAATCGCCACGGCGTATGGTGCCTTTACGCACTTCTTGATCCAGAACAATTGGAATCGAAGCCGCGGATGTATTGCCGGTCATTGCAACATTCATTAACAGCGCTTGGCGATCGAGTCCGACAAGATCAGCGACGGCCTCAATTATTCGTAGATTGGCTTGGTGACCAATAAACCAGTTTACATCAGAAACTGTAATGTTATTGGCCCGCAGCGCTTCTTTGCTCCGGTCGGCCATTGTGCGGACAGCATTTTTGAAAACCTCTCTCCCTTTCATCTGAATAAACTGAAGGCTTTCATCCAGAACATATTGTGAAAATGGCATACGTGAACCACCGCCGGGAACGGAAAGTAAATCACCAAGCTCTCCGCTAGCGTGGAGATGGGTTGAGAGAATGCGAGATTGTGCATCACTGTCACTGCGCGAGAGAACCACTGCGCCAGCCCCGTCGCCAAAAAGAATACATGTTTGACGATCCTTGTAATTCACCACTCGAGACAAAGTCTCAGCGCCCGAGACCAGGATATTTTTGTACATCCCACTTTTGATAAATTGATCCGCCACACTTAAAGCGTAAATAAAGCCTGAGCAGGCTGCAGAAACATCCAATGCCATCACCGAATGACATTTAAGCTTTTGTTGTAAAATACAGGCGGTGCTTGGCAAGATTTGGTCGGGTGTAGTGGTGGCTACAATAATTGCGTCAACTTCAGCGGTTGTAATCTTAGCTGCATCCAAGGCGAGAAGCGATGCTTGGAGAGCAAGGTCAGAAGTTGATTCCTCCGCAGCAGCAATATGGCGTTGTGAAATTCCCGTACGATCAAGAATCCATTGGTCCGAGGTGTCTACCAGCTTTTCAAGATCTTTGTTGGTAAGAATTTTATCTGGCAAAAACGAGCCAGTACCAGAAATGCGCGACGCGAAGACCATGCGATGCATAGAATCAGAGTGCAGGGGGATTGGCAATACGAGATGCAGGGGTTCAAAGCTGGCGCGAAATACGCCAGCTTTGAGAATTTTCAAAAAACTGTATTAGTAACGACCGCCAGAACGACGACCGAAGCCGCCACCACCGCCGCCGCCGCGACCGCCGCCGCCACCGCGATTTTCTTGGGGACGCGCTTCGCTGATTTTCAGCGGACGACCAGCCAAGGAAGCGCCGTTCATCTTTTCGATAACATCAGCGGCTTCGTCATCTGTGGACATTTCAACAAAAGCAAAGCCTTTGCTGCGACCGGTATCACGGTCAGTGATAATTCGAACCGACTCAACAGTTCCGAACTGAGCAAAAGAATCAGAGAGATCCTGCTCGGTCGCCTGAAAAGATAGGTTTCCGATGTAAAGTTTCTTACCCATTTTAACCTCCAAAGGTTCTAGGGGCCGCTCCAGAGGTCAAAACGAAATGCTTTAGATCCACGGTACGCGACAATAATCTGAGCGCAGCCTAGCAGAATCCATTTGAAACACCAGTTTTTTTTATAAAAGGGTAGGAAAAACTGCTTTCGCAACGGCCGTAAGTACCAGTAATTATTGCTCTTAAGCTGTTCCTAGAGGTTTAGGTAAGATGAATCCGGTTTAATAGCGCCGTATGTTTGCTTACAGGCATTTATTTTGTGACGGATCAAAGGGGTGGGAATAGTGCTGAACCAGCCGATAGATTGTGTGCTCGATTCGAGCTCGGCCCCAAAAACTTCGGGGGCAAGAGATTTTGCCTTCAAAAAGAAAAAAACGGGAGATCCCGCCAATTCCGTCCACATAGTCAGGTCTGCGTCCCGAGATGACAAAATAACCGGCAACTTCATGACAGCGCTTAAATTCCGGATTGTAATCGAGAAATGAACGAATTTGGGCTTGGACCTTTTTGCGGCCGAGCTCGTAAATAGGCACATTTTCACCCTTTAGGCTTAGGCAAGAGAACTCAGACATATCGCCGGTTGGTATTTTCTGGTAGCCCGGGCTAAGAAGTTCCTGAGGGCTTTGCGCCAAGGTTGTCTGTGCACTAAATAGCCCCAGAATAAACTTTAACACAAGACTCAGTGGCCGAGGATTCATACGCAAAGCCCCTCATGAATGGGTATGGATGGTCTGAAAGTCTATTTTGGCAACCCGGCTTGTTCAAGGCAGCATGCGGTTCAGACAAGTTTTACAGTGGAGATCCCCAATCTTGGATCTCCACTGTTGGCGAATTTTCAATTCATGCAAAGGGTTGTATTTTTGACCAGGGAAAGAATGGAGCGATGTGCGTAGCTGGATGTGCGTAAAACGGACCAGTAGCGGGCGCCACCTTTCCAACCTCCACCGGAATGTCCTGCTATACGGCGGTCGCGATTCATCCAGTAGTTGAGTATGCGAATACCGCAGCTCAAGTTTTTTTCGGCCACCAATAAGTCTCTATTGGAGCGAAAACCACAACCATAATAATTGCCGCTACGAATGGAAATTTGTAGTAGGCCGCTACTCACCACTCTTTGTCCACTCGAATCATAAAAGGACTCGCGGTAGGTCAAAGTTGGCCGGAACCCACTCTCATATCTAGCCATGGCAGAAATGACTCTGAGCCAGACCTGCTTGCGCTGATCTGGTGTCAGCTGGGGGTAGCGTGGGCAATAGGTTGCGTAGTCCTTCGGTACGGTACTAATTAGGGCTTTACCCAGAACATCGAGCTGTTGCAGGACGTGTCTGCTCCATTGGGCGGCGTGAATGTGCTTGCCTTCCCAAAGCGCAGTGGGGGGGCTAATCTTGAGCATTGAAATCGCTGGCAGTTCACCTTGCGGATCCAGTTCTTGATCTGGCCATTCAAAAGAATCGGGCATTTGGTAGTCCTCGGCACTGGGATCCAGAGTCGATATTGTAATTGCGGGCGCGGAGTTTGGGGCCTCCATATCCACGGGGTCCTCAATCCTCACTGGGGGCTCCGTTGAGCGGGTTGATGTCGACTGATTTTGTTGTCCGCAGGCGCAGAGAACGAAAGTCAGCGCGAAAACGACGTTGGCTTTAAGGTTAATTTTCTTCATTGGGCGAGCATATTTTTGGGAAACTTGTTTTTTGAAAAAAAATGCACTCAGAGGTCTCAAAACAATACAAAGGTCCTGCTGCGCTTCGACGCGGTTTTGCCTCTAAATTAATCGAACTCCATGTCGAAAGATGACTGAAAGTTAATGATTTTGTTTAGTTAACGGCTTTTGTGAAATGAAAAGAGAAAAGTAGCAAATGGCGCGGCAAGACAATAGTTTTTGTTACCTTGTCATCATGTTGGCGATCATCAGATGGGTGTGCAGGTAAAGTTTTTTAGCTTAGATGAGCCTCAGCGGAATGACAAAAAATGTAGTCCGACCTTCGGACGCTTAAAAATATAATTATTTACAAATAAATATAATTTATAAAAATAATGAGCTGTTTATTGACTTTTGTCATCAGCTCGAAGCAATACAAGCCATGGTCAAAACAAGTAGAGTAAGTAGCATTAAAGATATGGGCGCCGACATGGAAAGCCTTAAGAGGCGCTTTTGGCGGTCTGGCATGCAGCTGCATAAAATTGCGCGAAAGTTTGGGTGTAGAATCATCCCCGGCATGCATCCAAGTTTACCCAAATTTGGCCAAATGGCCTTGCCGCGACAAGAGATGTCTGTGGAAGCTTTGGAGAACTTGTGTTCTGTCTATAATACTATGGTGTATGAAGGTCAGGATATACGCAGCTCCCTGTCTGTGATCTGGGGAGCATTTAGAGTTTTGGGACTTGTCCCGCCATCTAATCTTTTCGATAAAATCCAAAGCGATGATATCATTGAAATATATGGTTTTAACGGGTTACAGATGTTCGCGAACTTGAGGTTTTATGAAATATGTAGCTATACCCTAGAGGATATTTACAGTTTAACATGGGAGGAGTTGTGGCAGCGCGATGAAAACGCCACAAAGTCCATCAGTGCCGTTGTTGATAACGTTGAGCATTCTTCAGAAAAATTAGCCGTTTCCGTTGCTGATTGCGCCTATGTGGCGCGTGAAAGACACTCACCTTTCAAATTAGAGATAGATTATCGAGCGGTTGCAATAGCGCCCCTTTGGAATAAAATGACGGGCCTAAAAGCGGGCTTCATTATCGTCGAGCGAGCTCATCTCATCAATGAACCAACGGCGAAAGAAGAGGAAGCTTTACTTGCTCAGTTCTATAAAAATTTGGAATCGACGGACATTTTATCATAAACGCAAAAATTGTTTAATTTACTTTCTGATACCTGGATGAGCGTCCTTGAATATGGACTCGAAATAGATCTTCTATCCATTCGCGAAATCTTTCTATGTAAACAAATGCGGCTGGAATAAGAATCAAAGTCAGCAGGGTTGAGCTTATTACGCCGCCAATAACCGCGACCCCTAAACTGGTTCTTTGCGAAGAGGCTTCATT
>JAYQON010000029.1:0-28480 GCA_038144835.1 Bdellovibrionales bacterium | reverse complement strand
CGGGCGCCGAACTGACTGGCCCGTGCTTCGCACCAGATTACAAAACCTTGTTCTTATCGGTGCAACACCCGGGCGAGCGCGGGCACGATCCGTCCCGTATCGCCAGCCACTGGCCGGATGGCAAAAATGCAACGCCGGCTCCTTGTGTGGTAGCCATCGATGGCCCCACCCTTGAACAACTCACTCACGGTTGAGGAGTATCTAAAATCTTGTTTTCTAGAACCGTTTCAGATCGTCTTAGCGACGAAGAGGCCTCACCCAAAATAGCCCGGTATTCTTGTGTATAATAGGGCCAGAGCAATTGGTGCACACGTTCTATTGCTGGACGCAGACTGCGCCGTGAAGCCGGCTTTTCTGGGCCTTCAAAAAATCCTAGCGATGCGTTGGAAACCAATAACACACAATCACTCAGCATTTTCAGTTCAGTGGGATCATAATTTAAACGCATCTGCCCTTGATGCACCCACTGAGCGTAACGGAGGCGCAGAAGCCGCAAACAACGGCTCATATGAGCCTTCCAATGCTTAGACAACAAGTCGTCCTGCCGACGCAAGTGATACATCTCACGATGAAAGAACCTGTATTTCCAAAACAATTCAAATGTACCTTCCAAAAATTCATGAGGAGACAGTGCCGCCACTCCTCCCCAAAGAGCATGCACTTCGTTTGTCATTAGTCCAAAAAGTTCACGAATAATGTGTTCCTTGCTATCGAAGTGAAAATATAAATTACCCGGGCTAATCGACAGATACCGGGCTATGTGGTTAGTAGTCACAACCACTGTACCGTCGCGATTGAAAAGCTCAATACTCGCATTTAGAATTTTTTGTCGATTACCTTTGCCCTTCATTCTATCATCCTCAACCAATCGGCTCTCTGTTTAGAGGATAATTTTGGTGTTCTCAAGAATATAAAGCATACCAGGCCGTAATCTCATCTTGAGACAACTTGAAAATCTCAAAAATCAAAGAGGGGCATCGCGAACTAGGCTTTCGACAGTTGATCAATTTTTAGCCCCCAAGTCGATTTAGACGGCGAACAGATGCTCTACAGTAGGCACGAGGTCTGCTCACTCTCTCCGGTATGACGCCAAGTTTACCTTTCACTCTCATCCTAGCAGCCACCTTGCTCGCCAATACAGCTTGTTCAAATGTTGGCTTTTCTAAAACCTCATCTAAGCCCTCTTTGTCAGCCGACTCAAACAATGGAAGTCCTACCACTCCCACCAATGGAACGAATGAAGATTCAGGCACAGCAGTTGCCATTGAACTTCCTAAAATCCAATTTATTAATCCTCCTTGCCCACGCAATTCCATTTGCGAATTGGAATTTCGCTTAAATAAATCTTTTCCATCTGCCTTGGATTTCAGCTGGAGCACCAATGATAACCTCTACACAACGCCAAATTCACCGCCCTATGCACAGCCAGGGGTGCATTATATTGCAACTCACGGCTACCTTGCCTTTGCACCGGGGGAGATCTCAAAAAAATTCTATATTCAAAACATTAATCAAAACACATACGAAGTGATCATTCCGATAATCATCTCTAACTGCAGATATAACGGCAGAATCGAGAGCTGTCAGAGTTTGATTAACCCTTAAATAACCTCAAGCTCAAACCTCAAAATGCCGATATTGACCAATGAATGTTCTGGTTGCCAGTCTCGATCTGGGGACAATCGGATGGGTCAGCTTGGCTGCCTGTGGCCTCATTTTTCTAATTAAGCTTGCCAGCCCTTGGATCATTTCATTCTGGCAAGACACATACAGACTGACCGATCCTAAGATTCTATCCCTCGTTCATAAACGCCTACAAGCTGCCGGACTTCCCGAGTTGCGGGTGGAAGTATGGCCACTCAAACGCTTTAATGCAGCCAACGCCCTGGCCGTAGGAATGATTTACGCGCCCAAGGTTTGCCGCGCTCGAATTCTTATTTCGGATTCATTGTTGGGAGACTTCTCGGCTCAAGAAATCGATGCCGTAATTGCACATGAGGTCTCTCACTTCACACAAAGCCACCTGAGTCGACGCATCTGGATCCCCTTTTTAGCCTACACATTTATTGTCGCGGGCGGCCTCTTGGCGCTTTCGGCGTATCCCATCGATCATTGGATACCGATTGCGACTTCAGAAAATCTTTTTCTAATCACGATTAGTTTGCTTGTGGCCGTCGCCTATGTAATTTGCTTTTCCGTTTTACTTCGTCACCTGGTTCGAGCGCAAGAGCTAGACGCGGATTGGGTTGCCATCCATGAGTTCAATGTAGATTCTAAACTTTATTTCGCAACGCTTGAAAAAATGCTTAGCTATCCCCACGTTGCGAGCCACGCACAACTTTCTCAAACTATGGCTCTCTCTCACCCCTGGCCCAAGCAACGGCAACAACTCGTTCTCGGAGACCACCAAAGTAAAAGTCCGCCCTTTGAGAAAAAATTGATCAGAAAACTGCGGGCTACGGCTATGGCTTTGATATTATTTTTTTTGCTTTTCAGTTTTATGTTCCGAGCGGCTGAAACCGGCTCAATGCGAGAACCTACGAGCACTCAGCAAGCAAAGCCATAATTTGAATACGTTATAGTGCTGGTCAAAGATATGGGCATTCCCAGGAAATATGTATTTCGCGTTGCAGATATTTACCCAAAAAAGTAATTTTTTACTAATTCTGCTCCAAACCACATGCACAAGTAGTTGCCAGTGTAAGTTGAACCCACTAAGAGTCTTCTGGAGCATTAAAGACTTTGACCACGTAGCTCAGTTGGATAGAGCAAGTGTTTCCTAAACACTAGGTCGCAAGTTCGATCCTTGCCGTGGTCGCCAATAATGTCAAATACCAGCGTGCTAGGGGCTCTTCTCACTTAATCGTTGACTCACAAAACTTCCCTTCCCCATGAGTTCCCCCTTATGCTTTTGGTTGCTAAAAAGGACTTCATATGAAACGACAACTCTTGGGCGTCGGTTTAGGCCTCCTCGTCAGTCTCTTCGCAACAATCGGGACCGTTTTTTACCTCACGGATTTGTTTTTCATCAGAGCGTCGAGACCCCAGATCAACCCAGGCAAGTGTCTTCGATGCAATATAATTCTCGTTAGTATCGATAGTTTACGGCGCGACCGGATGAGCCTTTACGGCCATTCTCGGATCACGAGTCCTCACATTGACAAATGGTCAAAGAGAGGGATCGTCTTTGAAAATTACTTTTCATCCTCTTACCTGACTCCGGTCAGCGAGAGCTCAGTACATACCGGGCTTTACCCAGAGACTAACGGAATAATTAGTTTCAATCATCGCTTTGCCGACAATATCCAACCGCTGGCGCAAATTCTTAAAAATAAAGACTACCGAACGGCAGCCATTGGAAATTCGCCCGAATTCAGCAAGTATCAGAGCCTCTACGCAAGTTTCTCGCAAGGGTTCGACCTTTTCGATCTTCCAGCCTCTCGTTTGGCTAACGGTCGGTCACTCGATTGGGACAAGATCGAGAAATTTGTTGCGGATGGGAAAAAGCCTTTTTTTCTCTGGCTCCCAATCGGTGACGTGCATGCACCTTTTGGAGATCTGGCAGCGAATAAATTCGCAGACCCAAACTACCGCGGAATATTCGCCAACGTAAAATTTTTTGGCAACATGCAGCTCTATTACGATGGCTGGTTTTACAATCCCCTTAATCCTGCACACAATACATATGTGCTTCATCAGGGGGGTGAGAAAAAATCCATGCATCGAGTGACATCTAAAAATCTTGAAAAACTCAAATGGCCACTCCGAGCAACTAGCGAGGATATGAATTATATCCGTGATCTTTACGATAACGGTGTAGTGAAGGCGGACACTCAATTTTCACGCCTTCTCGAGATCCTTGATAAAACCCAAACCGCAAACCAAACCATGATTGTTCTTCAATCGGAGCATGGGGAAAGTCTTGGCGAACATGGCTATATAGCCCATTATGACATCCACGACGAGACCGTGCGAGTACCTCTGGTCATCACCAGCCCCGCGATTTATCAATATGGCCGCACCGAAATCATGGCATCAGGTGTTGATATCTTGCCGACCCTACTGGAACATGTAGGCGTGCCCTATGACGATCTCGGTTACTTTTTGGAGGGAATAAATTTATTACGCGACGACGGAACTCCTTCTGACGGCAGGGAGCATGTGTTTCTCGTTCGCACTCCTCTCTGGGAAAGTATGATCCGTACGGATGACGATAATAAAATTTTCGACCATTTCAGTACCTTGAACCAACAGATCAACTTTAAAGACCATGCGATCCGCACTCGCACCCACAAACTCATTCACCGGACCGCAAGGCACGCTGAAGAACGTTTCTCATGTTGGACTTTCATATCTGGAAAAAAAATTAACCGGCCCGAATTTGAGTTTTATGATCTCATTAAGGACCCGGGTGAAAATCAACCACAAGAGTCTGACAATCCGATCGGTCGGGATCTGAATATCAAGTTGCAGAATTGGAAAAAGCAATTGGCGCGTTAACCCGCCACCACATAACGACGTTCCGCCAATCACGACTTTTACGACTTAACCTTCAACCCATTACCAGTCTCTTGACCCCAATTCAGTTTGATCCTACGATCCTCCCTTATGAAACGGCTGATTCTTGCTCTTATGCCCCTACTTCTTACGGCTTGCGCCAGTTCAACTAAAGAGGGTCAAGTTGGTGCGGGTCGGCGCCAACTTTTGCTAGTTCCCAATTCTCAGATCATAAAGATGTCAGCTCAAGCCTACGAGCAATTGAAAATGGAATCCCAACAAAAAGGGCAGCTCGATCGCAACCCTCAACAAGTGCGACGGGTACAAGATATCGCGCAAAAATTAGCTAAACATGTGCAAGTATTTCGTCCCGATGCTGTCTCTTGGGGGTGGGAGGTTCACATTATCAGCCAAGACGATCTGAACGCCTTTTGTATGCCTGGCGGAAAGATGATTTTTTATACGGGTATTATCGAAAAACTCCAACTTACAGACGCTGAAATTGCGGCCATCATGGGTCACGAAATTTCTCATGCTCTGCGCGAGCATGGGCGAGAGCGAATGTCACAAGCCCTTCTACAACAAGGACTATTTACCATTCTTATTGGTACCGGTAAGATGGATCCTAAATATGCTGGAGCACTAAATGCCATCGTCACTCTTGCGATTTCCTTACCCTACGGGCGTGGGCAAGAATTGGAGTCCGACGAAATGGGAGTCGAACTCATGGCGCGTGCAGGATTCAATCCTCAGGAGGCTGTAAATCTCTGGAAGAAAATGGCCTCCGCTTCTGGAGGCAAAAAGCCGCCTGAAATTTTAAGCACCCACCCCGCAGACGCAACCCGCATACGCAAAATAGAGGCTATTCTTCCAAAAGTTATGCCTCTGTACAGAGCCGCTTCAAAATAAGTTCTTTGACCATGGCCACAATGGCCCGGCAAAATCAAGAGTATGAGTTTCTTTTCGCTGAAATGGAAGCTTTCCTTGAGCTTCATCATAATGGCACTCAGCTTTGTCGGTCTCTATGTGGCTCTTGCCAAACACACTTTTGAATCAGACAAGATTTCTTATATTTATGAAAGCCAGCAACGACAGGTTTCAAGTCTGGCGCGCTCCCTCGACCAGCAGGCTGAGAGAATTCTTTTTGACACACGCGCAATTCTTCTGGGTTATGACCCTCAAACCAAATCTCTTGGCCCTGGAGCTCAGAAGGTATTTTGGGAACATCCTAAAATTCTTGCGCTACAACTGCAATCCCAAGACGGGAGGGCATTGTCCCTACAGTTGGAAAAAACTAAAGGTCTACTTGAAGAGTTCTCAGATCAGTGGCCGGACGAGAGACAAGTTGACCTTACTCCATTGGGCAATGATCTTTTTATTCTGGCCACAAGCCAAAAAGTGCCTGACTTTGGGCTTGTAAAAACGCAAGTTATTTTCGATTACAAAGAATCATTAGGTAGTCATGTCAAAGGTCAACTGATTACTCTGTCTTACGAAGGAAGAGTCATCAAGCGTTCACCAGGAAGCCAAATCTCAGATTCGGAGGTTCGACAAGCTCTCGAATCCTTACCAAAGGTAGAAACCACTCTGGTGCGCGAACTCAATGAAGGCAGGCAATTAGTCTCTATTGCGCGCACAGATTTTGGCGGACTATTGATCGCCTCTTTTACCGCTGAGTCGGCTGCTCTGGGCGCACTAAGTGTTTTATTTCAACGCTCAATTATTTTTCTTGGACTTTCCTTCTTTGCCACGATCATACTCTCACTCTTGTTAGCAAACGGGCTTACCCAAAGCATAAACTCGCTTACCAAAACGGCCGAGCTGATCGGGCGTGGTGACTTTTCCGCGAAGGCAAGTGTCTCCTCCCGCGACGAAATCGGCGTTCTCGCCAAAGCTTTTGCAAAGATGACTGCTGAGATACAAAGATTACTTAGCGAAACTGTAGAAAAAACACGAATGGAAGAGGAACTCAAGACCGCGCGATTGGTTCAAGAAAGCCTTTATCCTACACAGAGCTTTTACAGCAACGCTCACATTCGGCTTTTTGGCATGAATAAAACCACTACCGAGTGCAGCGGAGACTGGTGGTTTTACTACCAAAAGGATAGCTCCCTGTACGCCCTGGTTGCAGATGCGACTGGTCATGGTATTCCTGCTGCGTTAATTACCGCCGCTGCGCGCTCGATTTTTTCTTTAGTCAAAGAGCGAGACGCCACGCTCACAGAGATCATCAGACATTGGGATCGTGCGATTTACGAATGTTCAAATGCGAAGGTTTTTATGACAGCTTTCGTTATGAAAATAAATGTAGAATTGGGCGACGTTGAATTCATTAATGCCGGCCATGAGCCTCCTATCTTATTGAAACCGAGCGAAGACGGAAGATTCAAGGCAACCTACTTAGGCAGCCAACAAAATCATGCTTTAGGTGAGTGTAAGAATCTATGGCTCGAAGACAGAATTCAATTAGAACCTGGGGAAAGACTTTTTATTTATACGGACGGCTTACTGGCTGTGAAAAGCCCGCAGGGCAAAAGTTATAGCGAACGACGCTTTCTGACCTATCTGGAAAAAAACTTAAAAATCGAAATGGGACCGGAGGCCATAGTCGAAACCGTCGACAAACACTTTATGGAATTAAATGAAGGTCAATCGTTACCCGATGACATTACGATCATGGCCCTCGACTTCAAGGCCGTTTTGAACCCGAAGACGGAAGACGCTTAATGGGTAGGATTGTCAACTTGGAGACCTGAGAAAATTCAGTCAATTCCTCGTTATCATTGAAGCCGCGCGCCCGTGCGTAGTAAGTACCCGCCAAAGTAAACGCATGAGCATACTTAGAATCTCTAATTAAGAAAACCTTTGTTGCATCAAAAGGGAAGTCCTCACGTTCACTGATTTCCAAAACAAAAGACTTAATCTTTTGATCGGCAAGAAAAGAAAAAGATGCATCGTTGCCTGATACATGACTCAATCGCAGCACTACGCTGTCAGATAGAAGACGGCCCTCCACGACAAATTGGGCGGGTTCAGACCATAGACGATGATCAGCGCTCACCCGCACAAAAAGTTCGCCAACAGGAAATTTGTGAAAAATCATATTCGGCACTGGCACCGTCAAAAACTCACGTTCACTCGAAAAGTCAGAGCGTCGAGAAATCTGAACGCTAAAAGGTCCCTCGGAAACATGGGTCCACATGAGCTGGCGCTCAAGCGAAATTTCCCGCACCGGCTCGCCTCGCCGTAGCAAAAGACTTCGGCCTTTTTCATAAAGATCCTCGAATTTCCAAATATGAATATACGAGGTTTGTCCTTGCACAATTTTCGGTGGATCCAGATCAGAAGCCCTAACTCGGATAACCTGAACTTCACCACTCAAGGCTTCAACTCGTGCTGAACCACCTGGGTATGATCGAATTTGCACTTCGGCTTTGTGCGCTCGAAGATCAGTCGCTTCACCGTTTAAGCCGATTCTCAATGAGCCATCAATAGTCATTCGGAAGACGCCAGAGTCAAATGAAACCATTTTACCTTCAGAAAATTCACTGAAACGGAAATAAGAATTATCGCTCGCAATAATCTTTTGTCCCGTCTCAAGTTCAAAGCTCAATCGGGAGCCTGGCGGAACGCGAAAAGCCTCTCCCAAAAATAACTCTCGTCCAGGAGAAATAATCTCTGCGGCTAAATCAACTCCGCGATTAATATTGATTTCTCCACTCACTTCAAGCACTCGGCCCATTCGGACGCTTCGCTCAAAAGACACTTTTTTCTTGAAATTAAGCCAAGACAACGCTGATTCATTGGCAATTAAAAAGGAGCAAACAGCCAACCCTAACAGGGACAAACTAAATAGGCGCATTTCAATTTTTGACAGCCCTTGCAAGAAACTCATCAAAGGCTCATCGGCAGAGGAACGAGCGTGACTTGAGTCAGCTCAAGCAATCTCGAGCCCAAAGGCTGGTCGAGTAAAATTTGAAATTCAGATCAATGTTTTTTGATCAGGAACCAAAACCTGGCGAGCCGCAATAACTGAGCGAAGAATCGCTTGTTCAGTGCGCGAAACCCGGTCCAAAGGCGTAGGAAATCTCAACGTCGCGCGCAAGGCCCCCAAATCATCATATTGAAATGTTACTCGTGGCTCAACTCGCGGGAGATCCAAACCCTCTCTTTGAGCTAATCGCATCATCGATCGTCGTGCCGGTTCCAAAAACGGAGCACATTCACGGTTGGCAGATTCAAGTAGAAGCCTCTCTAACGCCTGCCAATCCTCACCCGGCAAAACAGTCAAACGCGCATTCTGCAAAACGTACTCTTGCTGCAACGATTGATTGTGAATTGGATACTGCAAAAATAAAGAGTTTGGAATCACCATTTGACGTCCCGAAAGTTGCGTGACTTCGCGCTGAGGACCAATTTCCAGTAATGTGGTGCTCAAGAAATTATGGTCCATCACCTCACCCCGAAAGGTGTTGACCTCGATTCGATCACCAATCTCAAAAGGTCGGGTGCTGGCCTTGTAGAATCCGCCCATAAAGCATTGAATGATTTCTTTAGTTGCAATCGCCAAAGCCGCGGCAACGGCGACCAAAGAGAGTGCGAAAGCACGCAGCTCCGTTGCCCAAATACCAAAAAGTCCTGCTGCTAAGATGAGCAGACTTGCGTTTTTAATTTGAATAATCCAACGCCGCTTTTCTTCGCCAGAGGGCGCATTCCAACGACGAATAGTCATGATCGTGACTGAGCGAAAAATCAAAAAGGCAAACAACAGAACAAGAGTAGAGATCATCTGTTTTAAGATGTCTAAACTACGTAAAGTGTGCACCATTTCAGCAATCAGTTCTGACAGGTAGCTGATCATACGTTAGATTCCGGAAATTGAGCGTTGATCCAATCTGAAAGACTTTTACTCGCTTGCTGCGCTCGCTTCTGCAAAATTACAAAGGGCGATTCAGATTCACCCTCTGACTGGATGGCAATCAGCAAATAGCGCACTAAGCTCAAAAACTGATCCTGGTGACAACAGCTGGCGATTAAAGCCTCAATTTCACCATCACTCATCTCTTGAGATAATTTTTGAAAGTCCTCACTCCAGAGTGCCTCTCGCCAAGCCTCTTCAGACTGATTTAAACTTCGCGCTCTCGTCTCAGCTAAATGATCCAAATCCAACATAACTACAGCTTAAGTATTGACTCGGTTATAGTCATCCAAATAGCGAACGATGTCATCCTCGCCAAAATAGGCTCCGGTCTGAATTTCAATAAAAACCAAAGGTGCGTTACCAGAATTTTTCATACGATGTTTGGCTCCTACGGGAATGTAAACTGACTGTCCCGGTTGCATAGCCATTTTTTTTTCATCGAGCGTGAGCTCTGCTTGCCCAGAGATGACTACCCAATACTCTGCGCGCTGATGATGACTTTGATAAGAAAGCTGGGCTCCCGGATCAATCGTGATTTTCTTGGCTTTGTAATCGATTTCGTCAGCCAAAATCTCAAAGCGACCCCAGGGACGAGTTTCAAAGGGGTGAGACGTCGCCTCGGGCTGGCCAGCCTCTTTCATCGCTTCCACCAGTTCCTTTACTCCCTGGGAGGCTCCTTTACGCGCAATCAACAGAGCATCGGGCGTATCTACAACAATGAGATCGGTCACATCCACAAGACCGATAACCTTGCTTTGAACGGTGAAGAGGTAATTATTGTCAGAATTATGATTAAATATTTCGGCTTGAGACTGCGATTGCAAACTCGATGTTTCTTCTGCTAACCTAGCCATCTCATCCCAGGAGCCAACATCGCTCCAACCCATGTCGCAGGGAACACACGCCTGCTTTTCCAACTTCTCCATAATCGCATAATCTATACTGATGCTCTCAACTAAAGCATAATTGTATTCGGCATTTGAAAAATCCGCGTGAATTTGACTGATCTTAGCCCATATTTGGGGCTGATATTTTTTAAAATGCTCGATCATGTCAGACACTTTAAAGACAAACATACCTGCATTCCAAAAATGGCGCCCAGAATCAAGGTAGGATTTAGCCACATGAATATTAGGCTTTTCACAAAAACCTTTCACACCATGCACCAATAAGTCACCCTGTCGAGCCACGATATCTTCTGTCACTTCAATGTAACCATACCCTGTGGCTGGCGATTTAGGCTGCACCCCCAAAGTAACAACATAACCCTTCTGAGCTACAGTCTCTGCCAGCTTCACTGCCCGTACAAAAGCATCTTCATCCGCGATCAAATGATCAGAAGGGAAAACTCCAGCCACAGATTCACCGAGGCCCCTCTGTTCCAGGATGTGGCAAAGCAAGGCTACGGCGGGGGCCGTGTTTTTACCCATCGGCTCAAAAATCACATTTTCAGACCTCAAACCATTGCGTTTGACAGCTCTGTGAGTCAGGGCTTCCATGGATTTTACAGTGAGAATGTAGATATCCCCTATTGCACCGAGTCGCTGAATCGTGTTGCCGAGAAACGATCCATCAAAAAATTCACAAAACTGTTTCGGATAGGAAGCTCGAGAAACCGGCCATAAACGAGTGCCGCTACCGCCAGAAAGAATCACTGGAATCATGCTGAGAAATCCTTTCCCTGCCTCCACGAAAGCACAAATGCACGTTCGTTTTGCAAGCTTCAATTGAAACTGATACGTTCAAAATCAATATGAAAACTATCCCATTTATTGACCTAAAAGCGCAATATCAAGCACTTCAACCTCAGATTCAAGACCGCATTCAAAAGGTACTGGACCATGGCCAATTCATCATGGGACCCGAGGTACAAGAACTTGAATCTTTGCTGTCTCGTTTTGTAGGGGTTAAGCATACGATAGCCTGCGCAAGTGGAACCGATGCTGCCGTATTAGCTATGATGGCCATGGGAATAGGACCTGGCGACGAGGTGATAGTTCCTGCGTTTTCCTTTATTGCCACAGCTGAAAGCGTAGCTCTCGTAGGAGCGAAACCCGTTTTCGTAGATATTGATCCGCAGACCTATAACCTTGATGTCAACCAACTGGAAAAAGCCCTAAGCTCAACGACCAAAGCGATACAACCAGTTTCCCTATACGGTCAAACTGCAGATATGGATGGAATAAACGCATTTGCTAAAAAACATGGTTTGTTAGTGATTGAAGATGCCGCTCAAAGCTTTGGAGCTACTTATCGAGATCGGCGCAGCTGCGCGCTGAGTGATGCAGGCGTAACCTCTTTTTTCCCAGCCAAACCCTTGGGTTGTTACGGCGATGGTGGCGCCGCATTCACAAACAGTGACAGCATCGCGGAAGCTATGCGCGAAGTTCGAAATCACGGCCAAAAATCACGCTACTATCATACTCGAATTGGTATTAATGGTCGTCTGGATACACTGCAATGTGCCATTCTGATCCCCAAACTAGAGCGCTTTCCATGGGAGCTCGAACAGCGTAATTTGCGTGCGACTCGGTTTACTCGGGCCTTAAAAGAACTTGAGTCCAAGGGACTGGTACTACCAACTTTAGCTCCTGAATGTACAAGTGCTTGGGCGCAGTACACAATTCGTGTTCCAAAGCGCGAAGAATTTCAAAAATTCCTGCAAGACAACGGCGTGCCGACGGCAGTCCATTACCCTCGCACTATGGCTGACCAGCCGGCATATCAAAACGTAGGTCGAATTCTTGATATTGAAATAAGTCGAAGCATGGCAGAAAACGTTGTTAGTCTACCTCTCTATCCAGACATGACCGACGAAATTCAAGACTACATCATCGAGCAGGTGATGAAATTTTTCGCCAAAAATTGACTCGTCTTCATTAGACAACTGCAAATGGGAAGTGGGTTATGACTCTACTTTTGAAGCAAATCTTCGGTCTCTTGAAATTGCTCAATTCAGAAACGGGGCACAATCAAATTGCCGCCGGTATTGCGGCTGGTTTTATTTTAGGCATGACCCCCCTGCTGAGTCTGCAAAGTCTATTGGTTTTTATTTGCATCTTCTTTTTTCGAGTTCAGGCAGGAGCTGCTTTTACGTCGGCATTCTTTTTTGCCTTTGTTGCCTGGGCATTAGATCCCGTGTTTCACTCGATCGGCAGTGCGGTACTTGAAATGGAAGGCCTATACGAACTCTTTACGGCTCTCTATAATATGCCCCTAATACCTTTGACTCGCTTCAACAACTCCATAGTTATGGGTGCCCTTGTTGTTTCAACCATAGCAAGTCCCTTTATCTTTATTCTTAGTCGGTATCTTGTTTTGCGCTACCGTGAAGATGTAGTTAACCGCTTCAAAGAGAGTAAGGCTTGGAAAGCATTTAAGACAACAACGTTTTACAAATGGTATTACACCTATGACAAACTCTATGGATAAAGTGCACAAAGCTAAGGGGCCTATTCGCTGGGAAGCCATTCTTCCCACTGTCGTAGTGCTTGCTGCACTTGGAATTTACTTTAACCTGTTTTTCGATAACCATGTTCGCCGGGCTTTGGAATATGTTAGCACGCAGATCCATGGGGCTGAAATAAACATTGGGCGACTCTCAACTAGCTTTTGGGGTGCTCGTTTGGAAATTGACGACATCCAGATTACCGACAAGAACAAACCCGAGCGAAATTTGGCACAAGTTGGGAAAATTCGTTTTGAGCTTGTTTGGGATGCTCTTTTGCGCGCCAAAATGGTTGTGAACGAAGCCAAAGTTCTTAATATCCAGGCACTTACTCCCCGATCCAAGCCCGGTTATATTATCCCTCCTCCGCCACCAGAATCTGCTAGCAATTCGGTTCTCCAACGCGTGCAAACCGAGGTATTAGCCCAAACCCGAAAGAAGTTTAATGCTAATTTTTTGAGTGATATTGCCAACATGATTGGTGGCACTGACCCTAAAGAACAACTCAAAAATATCCAGGCCGAATTGAAATCTGATCTGCGGATAAAAGAGCTCGAAAAAGAGCTAAACAATAAAAAACTCAAATGGGAACAACGTCTAAAGGAGCTGCCTCAAGCCGAAGACCTCAAAGACTATCAGAAGCGCATTAAAAATTTGAAACTAGACCCATCCAATCCTGGTGAGTTTGCCCAAAACCTCAAAACAATCGAAACAATAATTCGAGAGGCTGATCAAAAAGTGAAGCTTTTTGAAGCGACTAGCAGAGAAATCAAGAATGACACTGACAATTATGTGCAGTCTTTTAAAGACCTAGAAAAGATGGTTGCCGAAGATATTAGAGATCTGCAAAAGAGATTTAAGATACCTAACTTGGATAGTAGAGAATTTTCTGAACAGCTGTTCATGTCCATGCTTGAAAAACGACTGGTCGGGATACGTAAATACGTAGAAATCGCTCGTAAATACATGCCCCCCAAAAGAACTGAAAAACAAAAGCTAGCCCGCGCTGAGGAGGCTATTGTCCCGCGTAACCGGGGTGAAGGTCGTAATTATCGCTTTGCTATAACCACAGGCTATCCACTTTTTTGGCTGAAGAGCGCCCAACTCAGCTCTGAGTTGGGACAGTCGCAGTACAGCGGCGACATTAAAGGTGAAATTCGCGACCTGACGACCGATCAAGTGTATCTTAAAAAGCCAACTGTCCTATTGGCACAGGGAAATTTCCCCAAGCAAAATATTTTTGGCATGGATGTAAAGATCACCCTAGATCATACAACTGAAGTTGCACGTGACATTGCCACCGTAAAAATAGATCAGTTTCCAGTGGAAAACGCCAAATTTTCTGACAGTGACCAGATCCGTTTAGGAATGCGTAAAGCCTTAGGCCAGAGTCATCTACAGGCAGAAATCGTCGATGATCAGATAAAAATGGACTTGCGTGGATCATTTTCAGATCTCACCTATGATATTGAGACCAAAGACAAACAAGTAAAAGCTGTTTTAGAAGCAATTCTCAAAGACATTTCTAAAATCACACTCAATGCAGGCGTGAAAGGTTCGCTCAGTGAATTTAATCTCCACGTAAACTCCAATCTTGGCGATGAGCTTGCCAAGGGCTTTAAAAAGCAAGTTGAGGCAAAAATCACTGAGGCGCAATCCCAACTCCGCAAGCTTGTTGACGAACGCATCGCCCCTGAGCGCGACCGTTTAAGACAGGAGATGGACAAAATTCTGGGCACCCTTACAAAAGATTTAGATGCCAAAAAAGCTGAAACTGACAAGATAGTGCAAGAAACAAAGTCAGAATTAAAAAGTGAAAAAAGCAAAAACACTGGCAAGAGACTTGAAGAAGAAGGTAAAAAGCTTTTAAAGAAACTTAAGTTTGGCGGATAGATCCTATTCTAATTAAAGCCCAAAAATCTTCTAACGAACCGACGCCACAACGCTTCTCTTTTAATTTTTTCTTCCACGTCGGCCCAGCAATAAAATTCAGCGGGGCCAGTCATATATCCTGACAATGCAAAAGTAGACCTGCGCGAAAAAATCGCACATTTTTTACCAGTTAGCTCTTCACATGACCTCATGGCTTCTGCGCAAACTTTTTTAAGGGCAGATTCAGCCTGATCTTCAGGGTGAATGTATTCTCCCTCTTTAAAATAACCCTCAATATCTACGGATAAAGCTGCGCGATATCCTGTGCTTTCAGCCGACGACAATAGCCCCGCAGCAGCTATGCAAAAAAATCCAATCAAAAAAAATTTTATCCGCAAGACAATCTCCCCTCGTAAAACGTAATCGGAATCCTACGGAAGACGTCAGCAAAGGCCGTGCCCTAATGGGTTTTGATAACTCCGCGCTCTCTGGGCTCAGGCTGACTCGCCTTCTGGTGGCTTTTGGGGATTTCAGCCCCATCTGTTGCACCATTGCCCGCAACAACAATATCGGTAAAAAACTGTATAGCCAGGGGTTCATCCCAGACGGCTTCACCTGCAATTTTTCGGATCAGCTTTTGTTCACGGCTCAAGATGTAGGTTTCAGGCAAAACATCAGTGCCATACAACTTACTTGTCGACCGCTCTTTGTCCCAGACAATAACAAAATTTTCTGGCGCTACACCAAAAGCCTTAATGAAGCTCTCAATATCCTCAATCTGCCGATCATAAGAGACAGCCAAAACAACAATCTCACCTTTGAAATGCTTGACTAAGTTTTGTAAGGAAGGAAATTCTTTTACGCACGGCGCGCACCAAGTCGCCCAAAAGTTAACTAGAACAACTTTTCCTTTAAACTGACTCAGCTGAACCGAGTTCCCGGCAAGATCCCTAAGCGTAAAATCAGGCACCCCGTTTTTCTCCATATCGTCAAGCATTTGGGTCGCCTTCGGCGGACGCATACCACGAGTCAAATATTCCCAATAGTAATACATTGGAACAGATAAGAGAGCTGCCGTTACTGCCGATGCTGCAAGAGCTTTCAAACTAAACATGATGCCGATTATAGCCATCCCGACGATTCAATCAAGCTCTGGTCCTCAAGCATGACTTCTATATCGACTCATGTTAGCCGCTAGTGTTGTGGACAAACTAAGCGTTATCAATCTTAGCTTTTCAAATGCCTGGGGCGGATTAGAAATGTCTTCCGTCAAGATGACTCGCCTTTTCTCCGAGTCTGGCTACGACTCCATTGAAATCTGCCAACCAAACTCACCCATTCATCGAGCCTTGCAGGACCAGGGTCTACGCGCCGCATGTGTGCACGCCCAAAACTATTTTGCTCCCTCAGCAACACGCTTTATACGAAAGCACATTGACCAATTTCGGGTTCAAGCCGTTTTTCTGCACTCGATGAGAGATATCTGGTTAGTAACTCCCGCATTATATTTTCGACCTAGTGTGCGGCTGTTCGCATTCGCACGTATGTTTTTGCGAGATGTTAATAAAAAGGACCTTTTACATCGTCACCTTTATAAGCGAATCGACAAAATGATCGCCTTAAGCCACGCACAAAAGTCTCTGTTACTTAATTGCCTTCCACTGCCGGAGGACAAATACGAGGTCATACCAAATGGGGTAGATACCCAACGTTTCCAACCTAGACCACGTCGCGAAGACATACGAACCTCATGGCAGGTTAATAAAAATGAGTTCCTATTCGGATTAATCGGACGAATCGATCGACAAAAGGGAAGTCTTGAATTTGTTGAGGCCGCAGCCCAGGTTCAAAGAAATTTTCCCCAAGCCCGATTTATTATGGTGGGAGGAAATACTTTAGGTGAAGGCGACTTTACTACAAAAGTACTAAAAAGAATTAAAGAGTTGGACTTCAAAGTACCGATCATTCTAACAGACTTTCGCACCGATATTCCTGACGTCCTTAATGCCCTTGATGCCTTTGTTATGCCTTCATACGAAGAAAACTTCGCTAATGTCATGCTCGAAGCATTAGCTTCTGGATTGCCTTGCATCGGCACAAGTTCTGGCGGGACACCTGAAATACTAAGTCATGGAGATGTTGGGCTACTGTGCGAACCTCAATCGTCATCGTCTCTGGCAGAGAGCATGGCAAGTCTAATTCAGAACAAACCACTCGCGATTGACCTAGCCCAAAAGGCGCGAACTAAAGCTTTAACAGAATATGATATGGCAGTGGTATTTCGAAAAATTGAGCAACTCATATACGGATACCGCAAATAGCATTTGCCCCCTATTCTTCGTCATGCGCTCCCGTTAAAACAAAAAACCCGAACCTACGGCTCGGGTTTTTAAAATCGATTGAACTCTTGCCGATACTAGCCGCGAGCTTCTCTACGAGACGCAGATTGTATCTTACGTACGCGCTTTCGGAGTCTCTGCTTAGCGACCACTCTTGCCTTTGCGCGCACAATTGCCCCGGCATCAGCCTTTACGGTGGTTTCCGTTGCCACAACCTTCGGCAGATAATCGACAAATTCTAAAAAGGCCATATCTGACTGATCACCAGCGCGCGCTCCCACTCTAACGATGCGAGTATATCCGCCCGGCCGCTCAGCAAAACGCTTTCCCAAATCAGTGCTAAGAATCTTTACTACGTTGTCGTTGGGATAACGAGACAGCAGTAAGCGACGCGAGTGTACTGTGCCTTCCTTAGCCAAAGTGATTGCCTTCTCAACATGCCGTCGCACCTCTTTTGCTCGCGCGACTGTCGTCTTTATGCGACCATGTTCAACCAAGGAATAAACCATACCGCGCATCAACGCCACGAGGGGGCCATTTCGGCGGTGAAAATTACGACGTTTTGATCTGTGTCTCATCTTCTCTCTCCATCACAGTCACGCCTACTGGGGCGTGCCATTTCCACTATTAGGTGCAACAGTAACGACTGGAGCGCTCATCTGGGGCTTAATGGGATTATTTGGATCCCAACCCGGAGGTGGCCAACCATCTATCTTCATTCCCAAAGACAACCCCATATTTGACAGGATTTCCTTGATTTCATTCAAAGACTTACGACCAAAGTTTTTAGTCTTAAGCATCTCGGCCTCACTCTTAGTCACCAGTTCACCGATGTAACGGATATTGGCATTCTTAAGACAATTTGCCGACCGAACCGACAGCTCCAAATCATCAACCGAGCGGAACAAGTTCTCATTGAAAGATGGAGAACGAGATTCCTCTTCTTCCGATACCGGCTCCATGTTTTCATCGAAGGTCAAAAATATTTGTAATTGCTCCTTGAGAATCTTTGAACCCAGTGCAACTGCCTCTTCAGGCTTTAACGACCCGTCAGTCCAGACTTCTAGAGTGAGAGCGTCATAATCTGTTCGTTGACCTACTCGTGCAGCATTAACCACATAGTTCACACGACGAATCGGCGAATGCAATGCATCTACAGCTACGTAACCGACAGGCAACTCTTTACCGCGACCTTCTGCTTCTACATAACCGCGACCGAAGGTTACAATCAGCTCTGCTTCGAACCGCGCATCTTTACCCAGAGTCGCAATGTGCTGGTCCGGATTCAAGATATCAATTCCCTCTATCAACTGAATATCAGCAGCAGTTACCTTACCAGGACCCTGCTTAGAAATTCTCAAAACCTTCGTTTCTGGGTCAAACTGGTGGAACCGAACTTCCTTGAGATTTAGAATGATATCTGTGACATCCTCTAAAACATCTGGGATCGTCGAAAACTCGTGCAACACCCCTTCAAATTTCACTGCAGAAACAGCAGACCCCATCATCGAGCTCAACAAAACTCTCCGCAAAGAGTTTCCAAGCGTGACACCAAAACCTCGCTCCAATGGGCGGATATGGAATTTTCCATAGCGAGAAGTTAAGGACTCCTTTTCTACTTCGAAGCCCTTTGGCTTAATCAATTCCCGCCAAAATTTATAATAGTGAGGTTGCATTGCCAATTGTCCCATCATGTCTCCCGTTCAAAAGATCAAAAGCCCAATTAATCCGAATTACCCTTAAATACGACGGCGCTTCGGAGGACGACATCCGTTATGGGGTATCGGTGTCAGATCCTTAAGAGCAGTCACACGCAATCCAAGAGACGCCAATGCGCGAACAGCAGGCTCACGTCCAGCACCAGGACCACGCACAACCACGTCAATCGTCTTCATTCCAGCTTCAAGCGCCTTCTTTCCAGCGTCTTCTGCCGCTACCTGTGCGGCAAAAGGAGTGCCTTTTCGACTGCCCTTAAATCCCAACATTCCTGCACTTGCCCAGCATACGGTATTACCATTGAGATCAGTGAAGGTCACAATGGTGTTTCCAAAGCCAGCTTGAATAAAGCAACGTCCGATTGGCACATTGCGCTTGATCTTTTTTTTGGGAGATCCACCTTGCTTCTGGGTGCTTTCCGAAGCTGTCTTAGCGTCAGCCATTAATATTTACTCCTTAAACCTTATACAGCTTTTTTCTTGTTCGCGATGGTCTTACGTGGGCCTTTTCGAGTACGTGCATTGGATCTTGTGCGCTGGCCACGCGCAGGCAAACCCTTCTTGTGACGGAGCCCGCGATAGCACGCCAAGTCCATCAAACGTTTTATCGACAAGCCAACTTCGCGGCGAAGATCACCTTCAACCTTGAACTCTCGCTCGATTGCAGCACGCAGCTTTGCTACATGTTCGTCTGTCAGTTCATCTGTTCGCATCGAACTTGCAAAACCAACTTCCGATACGATGTCCTTAGCACGGGTCTTTCCGATCCCATAAATGTACTGAAGGGCTATTTCAATTCGTTTATTCTTTGGCAAATCGACGCCAGCAATACGGGCCATAATCTATCCTTGTCTTTGTTTGTGTTTGGCGTTTTCGCAAATGACGCGCAAAACACCGCGACGGCGAATCACTTTGCATTTGTTGCATATACGTTTCACTGAAGCTCTGACTTTCATACGAACTCCGTTTTTAAGAAGCGGTCGTTACTTCGACAACCTCTCCCTTTTTATAGTCTAAACATCTAGAATCACTGAACTTTTTCAGCGTATCCAGAGCTTTACAAAGGAAAGCAAGCGGTGAGGCTAACACCCACATCGTGGCAAGTCCAGCAATTCCTTGACTTACAACACCTTTGTTATTCTCGAAAAAACTTCCTCACTTGAGCCCGTACCGTCAACCTCGACGTACGCGCCTTTCGACCGATAGTAATCCTTCAACGGCCGAGTGTTATGCTCATAGGCTTCCAGCCTTGTGCGAATGACTTCTTCGTTATCATCTGGGCGTTGAATTACTTCTCCACCACAGACATCACATAACCCGTCCTTCTTGATGGGTTTTGTCTCCAAATGATAAACCGCACCACATGCCCTGCAGACCCGGCGCCCCGTGAGCCTCCCTAACAAGAGGCTCTGCGGCACTTCCAGGAAGATGACCCGATCTACCTTCAGACCTCTAGACTGAAGAATATCTTCAAGAGCCTCAGCCTGAACTACGTTGCGGGGAAAACCATCCAAAATAAACCCATCTGAACCTGACCGAGAAAGCTCTTCATCTACGAGACCAATCGTCACAGAGTCTGGAACTAACCGGCCAGTATCGATAAAGGATTTGGCCTCCAAGCCCAATGCAGTTCCGCTCTTTATTGCCGAGCGGAATAAATCTCCCGTGCTAATTTGACGCATATGGCGCCGTTCGATCAACAAGCCGCTCTGGGTACCTTTTCCAGCCCCTGGAGGTCCAAAAAGGATCAAATTCAATACTGAACCCTCCGGCTCTTGAGTTTAACACCCTTGAGCATACCTTCGTAGCGAGCCGTCAGAAGATGAGACTGGATTTGCTGACTCGTATCTAACGCAACACCAACCAATATGAGGAGACTCGTGCCTCCAAAATAAAATGGCACTTTAAAGTGCTGAATCAAAAATGTGGGAAGAACACAAATTAAACTAAGATAGATCGCGCCTGAAACTGTTAAGCGATCTAATACCTTCTTAATATAGTCGGCCGTACTCTTACCAGCCCGAATGCCAGGAATAAACCCACCATACTTCTTCAAATTGTCCGCAACCTCGTTCGGATTGAAAACAATTTCGGTGTAAAAAAAGCAGAAGAATACAATGAGTCCCACAAACACCATGTTGTAAATGGGATGAGTTGGATTGAGTGCATCGGCAAAGTTCTTTAACCGCGGATCGGTCACAAACTGAGAAATCGTTGCGGGAAACATCAGCAAAGAACTGGCAAAAATTGGCGGGATCACATTTGAGAAATTGATCTTCAAAGGCAAGTGACTCGACTGAGCCTGGCTCATACCTTCCCTGGAAGCAGCCCGCTGCGAGTACTGAATGGGAATACGGCGCTGTCCTACTTCTAAGAAAACTATCACCGCAATAACAGCTACCATCGACGCCACAATCAATAGCCCAACCAAACCATTAATTTCACCTGTAGTTGCCATGGTCCAGAGTCTCAAGGCACCACTTGGCAAGCCAGCAGCGATACCGGTGAAAATGATTAAACTTGACCCATTACCAATACCACGCTCAGTTATCTGCTCGCCGAGCCACATCACAAAACAAGTTCCCGCCACTAGGGTAAACACCGTCATCGTATGGAAATTAATTAGTGGCCCAAAATAACGGGTCGTTACCAGTGGAACACCATTGTGATCCGATCCTGACAAAAACGAAGCCATTGCCAGCCCCTGGACAACAGCCAATACAATCGTGGCATACCGAGTGTACTGGTTAATCTTCTTGCGCCCTGGCTCACCCTCTTTTTTTAACTGCTCTAAGTAAGGCACTGCCGTTTGCAAAAGCTGAAAAATAATGGAGGCAGAAATGTAAGGCATAATGCCCAACGCAAAAACACTGAAGCGCTCAAGAGCGCCTCCGGTGAAAGTGTTGAACAAACCAAAAATCCCTCCACTCGCTTGCGCACTGAAGAAGGACATCATCACATTAGCATCCACTCCAGGCACTGGCACATGAACTCCGAGCCTGTACACTGCCAAGATTGCTAATGTGAACAATATTCGTTTACGAAGATCTACAGGGATGCTGACGCTTGGTGTTGCCACTAAATGACCTCGACTTTTCCTCCAGCCTTTTCCAAGGCCGCTTTGGCCGTCTCGCTAAACTTATGAGCTCGCACTGTTAAACCCTTAGGCGCCTCACCGCGACCAAGAATCTTGATTCGTGCCTGCTTGCTCACCAAGCCAGCGTTTGCCAACTCCTCTGGGCCAACTGTCCCAGAGAAAGCCTCAAGCTGGTTCAGATTTAAAATTTCATACTCTGTACGAAACGGAGCATTGGTAAATCCTACTTTAGGCATACGCCGAATCAAAGGAGTTTGACCACCCTCGAAGCCGCGGCGAATCGGAGCGCCTTTACGCGCTGTCTGACCCTTACCACCTCTTCCCGAGGTTTTTCCCTTACCTGATCCGCGCCCACGGCCCAACGCCTTCGAGTTATGTGTTGAACCTTTGAATTTCTTTAATGCTGAGAGCGAACTCATTTTACTTCTCCACCTGCACGTCCAGAAGGTGCTGAATCTTATAGATTTGCCCACGATTGGCAGGATTATCCTTAATAACCTTTGTATCGCGAATACGACGCAACCCCAGACACCGAACAGCATCGCGCTGTTGCTGGGTTGTACCAATTAATCCGCGCACCAATGTGATCCTGAAATTTTTAGACATATGTCACCTACTCATCTTTTCCTGGACGGCCAGCGATACACTGAAGTAGCCCATCCATGGTTGCGCGAACTGCATTGTGAGGATTAGTTGTCCCTACACACTTTGTTAGAATATCCTTTATACCGACCGCCTCAAGAACGGCTCGCACTGGCCCGCCCGCAATAACACCAGTTCCTGGAGCTGCCGGGATGAGGATAACCTTGGCTGCGCCAAAGGTTCCAGTCACCTGATGAGGAATCGTCCGGTTTTCCTTGAGGATAACCTTTTTCATGCTCTTCTTCGCAATGCGGCCAGCCTTACCGATAGCCTCCGGTACTTCACCAGCCTTGCCGGTGCCAAAGCCAACTTCACCCTGGCCACTACCAGCAACCACCAGCGCAGAGAAGGAGAAACGACGACCGCCCTTCACCACTTTGGCCACGCGGTTAATCGCCACAACTCGTTCTTGCATTTCCGTCTGTTGTTGTTCCACGCTCATTGCTCCTTAAAAGCTCAAGCCCGCTTCGCGAGCGCCATCTGCCACAGCCTTTATGCGACCATGAAAAACATAACCACTGCGGTCGAAAACCACGTTTTTAATATTCTTCTCGATCGCCCGTTTTGCCAGTTCGGCACCGACCTTCTTTGCCGCTTCGACATTCTTGCCTTTCAACTCGCCCTGAAGCGTTGAAAAGGCCACGAGGGTTTTACCCTGGGAATCATCTACGATCTGCGCATAAATATGCTTACCTGAGCGATAAACTGAGAGGCGGGGGCGCTGAGTGCTTCCGCTCACCTTCTTACGAATTCTCGCCCGGCTCTTCAGTCGCTTAATCACTTTTCGCGAAGTCTTCTTTTTTATACTGATTCTAATCACAAATCACCTCACCTTACTTCGCTGCCGACTTGCCGGCTTTGCGTCGAATTGTCTCGTGAGCGTACTTAATACCCTTACCCAAATATGGCTCTGGGGGGCGGAAACTGCGAATCTTCGCAGCCACCTGTCCAACTTGCTCACGACTTGGACCGGTTACGACGATCTTCGTCTGCTTTTCAACAGTGATCTCAATCCCACCGGGAATCTGAAAAACAACCGGATGGGAATATCCAAGAGTTAGCTCTAATTTCTTCCCGCTCACAGCCGCACGATATCCAACACCATTAAGTTCAAGCTCACGCGTCCAACCCTTCGACACGCCAGTTACAGCATTTTGTATCAAAGCCCTATACAGCCCATGGAAAGCTGGAGTTGTTGGCTCATTGCCTACTGTAGACAATTCAATTTTTCCATCCCCAACGGTGGCCTTAATTTCCGGCCGCATATGAACTGATATGGTGTGCTTTGAACCCTTCAGAACTACCTCGTTACTCGGGGTTACTGTCACCTGAACAGCTTTATCAAAAAATACAGGAGCTCTTCCAACACGCGACATAAATCACCTACCAAACACTACAAATGAATTCGCCGCCGATATTCTCTTTTTTAGCGGTATCTCCATCCACAACACCCCTATTAGTGCTGAGAATTGCAATCCCAAACCCATCTCGAACCGGCGGAATTTTGTCTGCATTAACATAAACACGTCTACCCGGACGACTAACTCGGTCTATCGCCGAAATAACTGGCCGCCCTTTCTCATTATACTTCAAGTAAACCCGCATAACGCCCTGCTTGCCGTCACGAACAACTTTAAAGGAGCGGATATAACCTTGCTCAAGCAAGATCTTGGCGATTCCGACCCGAATGTTAGAAGCGGGAATGTCCAACTTCTCCTGTTTGGCAGCGCCTGCGTTACGAATCCTGGTTAAAAAATCCCCGATAGTGTCCATACCTTAAACCACTCCTTAATTAGCGCTTTCTAAACGGCATGCCCAAAGCTTCTAACAATGCCCGACCCTGATTGTCGTTTGCAGCCGACGTACAAATTGTAATGTTCATACCGCGAACGGCATCCACCTTGTCGTAATCTATCTCGGGAAAAATGATCTGCTCTTTCAGACCCATATTATAGTTTCCCCGACCATCGAACCCTCTCGGCGAAAGTCCTCTAAAGTCACGAACACGAGGTAGCGATAAGTGGATTAAACGCTCTAGAAACGCCCACATACGCTCCTTACGCAAGGTAACCATCGCGCCAATGGGCATATTTTCACGCAGTTTAAAGTTAGAGATCGACTTCTTCGACTTTGTGATAACTGCTTTTTGTCCGGTTATTGCAGTCAGCTCGTCAACAGCATTGTTCAAAACCTTAGGATTCTTAACAGCCTCTGATGTTGACAAATTTACGACGATCTTGGTCAAACTAGGGACTTGCATACGTCCCTTCAAACCGAGTTCTTTCATTAGAGACGGAACGATGTCGTCCTCGTATCTCTTCCGCAGCTGAATCTGGATCTTTCCATAACTCTTCTGCGCTACCTTCTCTTTTTTTTCTGCCTTAGAAGCCTTTTGTGCTTTCTCTTTTTTTTCTTCAGACATTTTAAATTACCTCAGGAGCCAGCGAAACAATCTTAACGAACTGTTTTGCTCTCAGTTCTCGAGCAACCGGCCCAAAAATACGTGTCCCAATCGGCTCCTTTTGAGCATTAATCAATACGGCCGAGTTATCGTCGAAACGAATGTAGCTTCCGTCTGGCCGACGAAGCTTGTGTACGGTTCGTACTATGACCGCCTTAGCTACATCGCCCTTCTTCACCTTAGAGTTAGGCAGTGCATCCTTGATTGAAACGATAATAACATCGCCGATCGAAGCGTACCTTCGCTTCGATCCACCTAGAACCTTGATGCACTGAACTTCACGGGCGCCTGAATTATCGGCCACTCGCAAACGAGTTTGCATCTGAATCATACCTGCACTCCTTCGACCTGCTCACTCCGCTCAATAACTTCCATCAAGCGCCAACGCTTTGTCTTGCTTAGAGGACGGCTCACCTGAATCCGAACTGTATCGCCCTTCTTTGCCTCATTCTTCTCATCGTGGGCCTTAAATACGGAAGTCTTACGCAAGAATTTTCCGTATTTCTCGTGGCGCACACGGCGATAGACTTGGACAGTAATCGTCTTGTCCATCTTATCGCTGATGACCTCGCCTACTACTTCCTGCTTACGTTTTGCTACAGTTTGCTTATCACTAGCATTTGCCATGGCTAATCACCTTACTGTTTCTGCTGCCCGAGCTTCATCTCGAGGGCAGTCTTCAATCGGGCCAAGTCTCGACGCTTCGAACGAATTTCCAAAGGGCTTCCGAGCTGTCCCAGAGAATGTTTCATACGAGCTTCAAAAAGCTCTTCTCGCAACTGCACAACCCGCTTTCGCAATTCCGAACTTGTTAAATCTCTAATATCAGTAAATTTCATCTTCGCTACTCCCGAGCCACAAACTTGGTCTTAAACGGTAGTTTGTGCGCCGCAAGTCGGAAGGCCTGTTCTGCCTGCTCGCGCGTCACACCATTCATCTCAAACAAAATTCGTCCTGGCTGAATTTGGGCCACCCATAGCTCAGGGCTCCCCTTACCAGAACCCATGCGCGTCTCGGCTGGCTTCTTCGTAATAGGCAACTGTGGGAAAACCCTCAACCACAATTTTCCACCACGCTTCACAGACCTACTAATCGCAATACGACCGGCCTCCAGCTGCCTAGCTGTCAGACGTCCTGCCTCTGTGGCAGCAAGCCCAAAATCACCAAATGACAATTTGCTTCCCCGATAGGCGAAACCCTTAAAGTTCGGACGAAATTGCCTTCTCCATTTAACACGCTTAGGACTTAACACGGTTTGCCTCCTCAATCTCACGAGCTGAGTAGACATCGCCTCGATAGATCCATACCTTGAGACCAATCAAGCCGTAAGTCGTTAGAGCTTCTGCAGTACCGTAATCAATATCAGCGCGTAACGTATGCAGGGGTATGCTCTTTTCGTTGTACCACTCAGATCGAGCTATCTCAGCACCATCAAGACGACCGCTCACGCGAATTTTAATACCTCGCACACCGCCCTTTACAGCAGCAGCAAGAGCCTTCTTAAGTGCACGGCGCCAACTAATGCGCTTCTCTAGCTGCAGAGCAATGTTTTCAGCTACAAGCTGGGCGTCCATGTCTGGCTTTCGAACCTCTTGGATATTTACGAAAACTTCGTTCGAGGTAAGTTTTTGAATATCAGACTTGAGAGCGTCAATACCTGTTCCCTTTTTTCCAATCACCACACCAGGGCGTGCCGTTGAAATAATGATCTTAACCTTATTTGCAGCTCGCTCGATTTCAATCTTCGCGACACCTGCGTGCTTGAGCTTATCCTTAATAAACTTGCGCAATCGACTGTCTTCTTGGAAATTCACCTGGTACTGCTTTCCTTTCGCAAACCAGCGCGAATCCCATGTTCTGATTACCCCTACTCGTAAACCAATCGGATTAACCTTCTGTCCCACTCGCTCTCCTATTTCTCATCCAGAACGACGTTAATGTGGCTCAGCTTCTTCTTGACCATAAAGGCCCGCCCCTGCGCCCGCGGACGAAACCGCTTAATCGCAGGACCCATATCAACAGAGATCGCCTTGACGTAGAGGTTATCCACATCAACCACCTTTTTGTCCTCGGCATTAGCTACCGCTGACTCGATCAACTTCTTGATTAGACCTGCTCCCTTTTGCTTCATAAAGGTCAGAGCCCGAATCGCTTCATTCACATCTTTTCCACGAACCACATCAGCCACTAGGCGGGCCTTTTGTGATCCAATTCGTGCAAAATTTAAACTGGCTTTCACTTCCATGGATTAACCTCTTACTTCTTACCCGAAGCTGCGCCGGGCGCGCTGGCTTTCTTTTCCGCGTGACCGTTGAACGTCCGAGTTGGAGCAAATTCGCCGAGTTTGTGACCGATCATGTTCTCAGTTGCATAAACCGGTATAAACTTTCGCCCATTATGAACGGCAAAAGTCAAACCAACCGCTTCCGGCAATACCGTCGAACGACGAGACCAGGTCTTGATCACTTTTTTGTCTCCAGTAGACTTGGCGTGTTCGATTTTTTTCATCAAGTGGTGATCTACGAAAGGACCTTTTTTTACTGAACGACCCATTTTACTTCCTCATTTTGCGCTTAGCGCGGCGCTTTATGATCATGCTATCAGTACGTTTATTATGTCGGGTCTTATAGCCCTTACATGGCTGACCCCATGGAGTAACTGGATGATGCCCTTTACCCACACCTTCACCACCACCTAGAGGGTGGTCGATTGGGTTCATCGCCTGTCCACGAACAGATGGACGGATACCCAACCAACGAGCTCTTCCAGCCTTCCCAAGACTCAGATTTTCGTTATCGGTGTTGCCCACCTGCCCTATGGAGGCACGGCAAACTGCTAAAACTTGCCGAACCTCGCCGGAGGGGAGCTTAACTTGGCAGTACTTTCCTAACTTGCCCACTAAGGTAGCTTCAGCGCCAGCCCCTCGAGCAATCTGCCCGCCTTTACCAGGACGCAATTCAATATTGTGAATGATGGTACCTGCAGGAATGGAGCTCAAGGGAAGGCTGTTACCAGGCCTGATGTCTGCACCCTCGCCAGCCGTAACCGTATCACCCACCCGCAAACCAATAGGGGCAATTATGTAGCGCTTCTCACCATCTGCGTAGTGCAGGAGCGCGATTCTGCAAGTACGATTAGGATCGTACTCAATTGCAGCCACCTTAGCGGGAATATCAACTTTGTCTCGCTTAAAATCGATAATGCGATACAGTCGCTTGTGACCACCACCCTTATAACGGATCGAAACCATTCCATGATTGCTTCTACCAGCAGATCTGTGGTTCCACGAGGTTAAGCTCTTTTCTGGCCTTGATTTTGTAATTTCCTCGAAATCATAACCAGTCATTGTTCGACGGCCAGGACTTCGGGGGCGGAACGTCTTAATACCCATTTATTATGCTCCCTCAAAAAGGCTTATCTTTTCGCCCTTATTCAAACGAACCAGAGCCTTTTTCCAGACTTGTGGTTTGCTGACACCCAAACGAGTT
>JAYQON010000028.1:0-28557 GCA_038144835.1 Bdellovibrionales bacterium | reverse complement strand
AATCGCATTGAGTCTCATCGCCTGTGGTAAAAAATCCGCAAATCCAGAATCATCAAATTGGAACTCACCAGCTAAAACTATTTCACCTGACCTTGATCCCAAATCCCTCGAGGGAAAATGCCTCGATCTCGGTTCAATCAAAGAACACCTCGAGCAACCTGGATTTGATTTTCCTAGCCTCACTTATACAGCAGATTTCGAAATTCTAAGCCCGAGTGTGAGTTTGGTCTTAAATCAACGCCTGCATGCCAGCACTTTTAGGATCAACACTACACAGCTCCGAGCCATACCCGATCTTAACGGGTTGAAACAGGATGGCTGTAGTGCCGTCTTTGTCGCAACCCTAGGGGGAGTTGATCTAAAATATAATATTATAAGCTATGGGCTTGACCACTTGGACTTTGAGCTTGACCAAGAGTCGTTGGCTAAAGCCACAGATCACTGGACAGACATACATAGAAAAACTTTCTTATCACTGCCTACAATCCACCAATATCGAATACGCGTGACTGACAAGCGTAGATTTGAAATTGAAAGCACCTACAAAGCAGTTGCAACTGAATGTCATAAAAATGGCTCTCTGAATTTACGAGAACTCACTGTATATGCGTGGTCGAAAGCCAGGGAAGAGCTCGATGGCTCTATCGTGCTCAAACCAATTTATTTAACAAATTTACGAAAACTTTTATCACCAACAGAAGACCTATCTCAACTCGGTGAGAACCCAAGCCTCCCGATCGCCGTTGCCCGCAGCATGCAAAGCGATCTACAAAGGCGAGCCTATGCCGCTTGCAACTAGTTTTGCTCATATTTTTCTCGCGTCCCTCTTGTTCACCATGGGTTGCGTTAACGGAAATTCTCCATTTCTGCCCAAGCACGAAAACCCAGTCTGTGGCCCAAGACAAATCGAGAATCAATATATAGTAAAATATTTCGGCCAAAAAAAAATAAATTTATATTCGTTACCACTTGATGAACTTGAAAAGTTGAAGACAGATCCTTCGATCGAATGGGTTGAACCAAACTACCTTATTGAACATACATTATCAAACCCACTTCAACCTAATATCAACGTGAGCCAGAAAGCAAAACTAATTGGCGCTGAATACGCCTGGAGCAAAGGCATTCGTGGTCAAGGCATTCGTGTAGCCATCATAGATTCTGGAATCGATTACGCACATCCTCTGCTCAGGCAAAATTACCTGGGGGGTTGGAACTTTCTTGCTGGTACACCACAAGTCATTGATGAAACCGGTCATGGCACTCATATCGCGGGAATCATTGCCGCAGCTCACTCGCCAGATTCATCCTTAACAGGAATTGCTCCCTCGGCACGGATTATCTCGGCTGACTTTATGTCGGAAGGCCACGGCGACGAGTATCACGCCATTCAAGCAATTGAATTCTCAATTCAAAAAGGTGCCCGTCTGATTAATAACAGCTGGTCAAATTTTTGTTCACATTCGCTCAAAATGGCTTTTCAAAGGTGGGAAAATTTAAATGTTATCTTTATTAACGCTGCCGGCAATGAAGGCCTAAACATCGATACACTCGAGATCTATCCAGCTAATATGAAATTAAGGAATGCGGTCACCGTGGGCTCAGTGAATATCAATGGGCTGCGCTCAGCTTTTTCAAACTATGGTGAAAATGTAAGTGTGTATGCTCCTGGTGAATATGTTTTTAGTCTAGCTCATTCAGCATTTTCCCGAGAGACCCTGGTGCCAAGAAGCGGAACAAGTATGTCAACGGCTTTTGTCACGGGCGCATTGGCACTCGCCTGGAGCGCCTTTCCTCAACTGAAAGCACCCAATCTTTTACTTTCTTTAAAGCGCTCACTTAAACTACATCATGACAGAGAGGAGCCAATCATTCATGTGCCAACGCTTTTACGTCAGATTGGACAAGACGTGGATCAAGGACATTTGAATGATGGGGGTTCCGCAAGTTTGACTTCTTTGGTCGATGAAATGCTATCTGAAGCCACGAGTGCCTTATAAGCATTAACTCTACCTGCCGCCCGTACTCGCCCAGCAAAAGCTGCATTTTTATCAACACCTGCCAGCAAGGATGCCTTCACTAATTGATAAGAAAATCCGAAATGCCGAGCACGTATCAAAGCCGCAACGGCTGAAACAAGTGGCGTGGCCATCGAAGTTCCGCTTAAAGCCAGATATTTGCTACCGGAGCCAGTCGAATAAATTGAAACTCCCGGAGCTGCAATATCGACCGACTGAGCGCCATAATTCGAAAAACTTGCTAAAGCATCAGAACTTGTCGATGCAGCTACAGAAACAACATTGTCTAGATTATAAGACGCCGGATAGCGTGCCAACGAATCATTGTCTTTGCCGTTATTGCCACTGGCAGCCACAAATAAAATATTAGCCTGGCGAGCACGATTGATCGAATCAAACAGGGCCTGCGAAAAATTTGTTGAACTCCAACTGGCATTTATGATTTTTGCACCCATTTTTACAGCATAATCAACAGCGCGAATGGCACTCGAGGTGGTTCCCTCACCATTGCTACCAATAAATTTCAAGGGCAAAAGTCGCACCCGTGGAGCATGACCGATAATGCCTATCCCGTTATCACCCATGGCCCCAATGATCCCAGCCACATGGGTACCATGCGAGTGAGTGACTGAGTCAGGTCTGGGGTCGTTGTCGTTGTTGAGAAAGTCCCATCCAACGGTATCATCAATGTAACCATTTTTATCATCATCGCGCCCATTAACCACCTCACTGCGATTGCGAAAAATATTATCCTTAAGGTCAGGATGGTCTAAGTCTACTCCCCCATCGATCACGGCCACCAGAGTACTGGGGCTTCCCTCTGAAAGCTCCCACGCATCGAGCGACTTAACTTTTGAATGAGCCCATTGCCGACTGAAGTCTGGATCGGTTGGAGATATTTGGCTTAAGCTTATCGGAAAATCGGGCTCAATATATGTGATATCCTCTTGCTTCATCAAATCGTCCAGAAGTGCCTCGCGGTCACCTTCCTTGAGATCGACAACCTGCCATTGATCATTCAGGGGTTCAATATCGACTTTAAAACGAATCACCTGAAAGCTATTGATGGCGTCGCCCGAGGGTTGAAGAGTTTTTCTCAAATTCTCTGCTCCAACATTGCTACGAATCAAGAATCGAGTATTTCCAGAACTGAAAGCCAAAGGATGCACCACTGCTGGTGATAAATCTGTTTGTCCGCATAAATCAGGCTGTGAATTTTCAGACACGGCCTTTTCACCACATCCCAGTTGGACCCAAATCAAGAAACAAGATATCCCTGCCGAGCAAATTTTTCTCATGCTAATCTCCGCGCCAAAACCCACTGAGTGATTTTAATTTATGACTTTCAATTTATTAGAAAGAGGATTTGCCTAAAATCCAACCTTCAGCCTGTAAGATATTGAAATGAAAAATTTAGAAAAATTAAACCCAAATTAGAGCTTTAACGCCGAGAGATCGCTACCGCGTTCGTACATTTTATTCTACCGTTGGTCTCGGCCAAACCTAGTCTCACCCTGCGGCAGGAACCAGTACAGTTGCATTTAAACCGGTCGCACAAAAATATTTATGTTTTATTTTTTTGCCTATCCGCGCCGCATGACCGACCCGAGCTAAAGCCACAATCGCACCACCAAAGCCTCCACCCGTGAGCCTTGCTCCAAAAATCGGATCGTGTTGCATGGCGATCTCAACCATAACATCAATTTCTCTTCGTGAGACTTCATAGTCATCTCTCAACGAACAATGCGATTCCCAAAGAAGAGTTCCCAGCCGTACAAGATCTTTGGACTCTAAGGCATCCACAGCTGCAAGCACTCTTGCATTTTCGAGAACAACATGCCGAGCGCGTTTCGATAAAATCTCAGGTAGTTCATTGAGCCTTGCCAGTTCACTTGGAGCAAGATCCCTAAGTTGCCAGATTCCCAAAAGCGCACAGGCAGACTCGCATTCAGCTCGACGCTGATTGTAACCTCCTTCCACATTTGAATGACTGACACCGGTATCAATAACAAGAATTTCCATTATATCTGTCGGAAGAGGAATGCGTCGAAAAGACAAATTGCGAGCATCTAAAAACAATGCTTCATCTAATTTGCCCAAAGCACAGACAAGGGGATCCATAATTCCTACTCGAGCCCCTACAAAATCATTTTCTACTCGCTGGGCGAGTCTCGCAATTTCAAGGTCATCGATTTTAAGTCCAAATAGCTGACGCAGCCCCTTAAGCAGGGACACATCCAAAGCGGCACTTGAAGACAGCCCACTTCCCACGGGAACTTGCGACTGAATACGACCCTGAAAGCCCGAAAAACCAAAGCCTGCCATCCTAAGTACTTTGGTTACGCCTTTTACGTAATCCGACCAGTCTCCAGTGGGAGTTTCGCTACCGAGCATATAGTTAGCAGTTGTATCGAACTGCTCACTCGACAAACGGACACGAGGTCCGTCACTCTTGCGAAGAAATACTTGAGTTTTTTGCGGTATGCACGTCGGCAGAACAAACCCGCCATTGTAATCCGTGTGTTCGCCGATTAGGTTCACGCGACCGTAAGCTTCCGCTTGAATAGTTGTAAAATTAGTCAAAGGAGACCTCAATTGAACGCAATTCAGCCGCTTTTTCCTCTGGCAAGCTATCGTTGACAAACATACCCGCACCCAGCTCAGTTCCGGCCAGAAACTTAAGCCGCTCCCGAGTTCTATAAGGTGGTGAAATTTGGATGTGAAAATGCCATTCATTATAGGTTTTGCCATTGCAAGGAGCTGCGTATAGCACCATGAGATAAGGCAAGGGCCGATTCCATAGGGCATCGTATTTCATGAAAATCATCTTAAGAGTGAAAGCCAAATCAATCACTTCTTCAGCATTCATCTCCGTTAAAGATGTAACATGGCGAAGAGGCACCACCCACACCTCATAGGGATAGCGGGCACAAACAGGAACGAATGCGACGGTCTGTTTTCCGAGATATATAATTCTTCGTCCATCTCTAATTTCATCCAGCAAGAGATCTCCCAAAAGGCTTCTTTTAGTTCGAAGATAGTGACCTTGCTGTGCTCGCAACATTTGTTGCGGGATAGGAGGAATAAATGGATACGAATAAATTTGCCCGTGCGGGTGATGCAAAGTTACGCCCATCTCCACGCCTCGGTTCTCAAACGGCAAAATATATCGGATATCGGCATGAGCGCTAATTTGGCGATAGCGATCAGACCAAACCTCAAGCACGAGATTGAGATGACTCAACGACAGCTTGCCCAAACTTGAATGTGGATCTTGAGTGAAAACAATCACCTCACACACTCCCTTGCCGGCCATAGTGGGTACAATATGCTCCGGCACGTGACGAGCGTTCAACTGTAAGCTGGCAAATAGATTCTCAAATACTGCGACATCATAGGCCCCCGCGGGCAATTCGGTCGGATGTACCTCTGAACTCGTGGGCGCGAGTGGATTAAACTCAGGCGGCGGCATGAAGGTTCGGTTTTGCCGATGACTCGCATATGCAACCCATTCTTCACGCAATGGATGCCAACGTAGCTCGGACTGCGCACCAACGCCCACAGCCGCCGCAGGCATAGGGGCAGTCAACTCTGGATCAATGGGAGAACGCGAGTAGAGATAAAGATTTCGTCCGTCAGGCTTTTGTAAATCTAGTTTATACATTCCTCGGCACTCCTAGATGATCTTCTTCCTCGGGCAGAGGAGGAGGTTGAGGCAAAGTTGATAATTCACCGCGGGAATATCCATTGCCTCTCGTCGCCCGGTTCATAGCATTCAAACTAAATTTTGGCTTTCGGTCTGCAGTAAACAAGCCATTTGCTTCTTGAAAAGTGTCCGTGAACTGCGTGTAACAAAAACCACTGAATAATTCGATTCTATGTATAGCCATTAAGAGATCCTCATAACGTCTACGCAAATCGACGGGCGATCGGCTGACAGAATATCCCCAAGTCTTTCCTTCATCTTCGGCCCCTGGAACCATAGCAATTCCACCAAACTCCGAGAGCATGACCGGCTGGCTTGCATGGGAGTATCCATCAACTGTCAGCATTCGCCCGCCTGGCCAATTTTTATTTAGAATTTCTGCTATGTTACCGCCAGTGCCGTATTTTTTTGTGATCCGATCTGGCTGATCGTCATAATCATGAATACCCAAAATATCAGTCGCCGTGCTCTCCCAGCCATCGTTGCCTATGCATGGCCTTGTAGGATCAAGAGTCTTGGTGAGGTGGTACATCGTTTGGACGCAGTGTTGATGAGCTATTTTTTCTGCAAGATCAGGAACGCCCCAAGATTCATTAAATGGCACCCAAACCACGATGCAAGGATGATTGATGTCTCTATCAATAACTTCTATCCATTCTTTCATTAAGCGCTCAACTGAACCATGCGTGAATCGGTACGCACTCGGCATTTCAGACCAAACGATAAGTCCAAGTCGATCAGCCCAATAAAAAAAATCGGGATCTTCAACCTTTTGATGTTTGCGCACTCCATTGAAACCCGCCGCCTTAATCAACTCAATATCTTTAATTAACGCCTCAGAAGACGGAGGAGTCATGTGGCTTTCTGGCCAGTACCCCTGATCCAATACCAATCGCATATAGTAAGGCCGTCCATTGAGCAAAAATCGATTCCTGTGTATAGAAACACTTCTTAGTGCGGTATAAGATTGAACTCGATCAATAAGTTCACCATGACACCAAAGTTCCAATTCGACGTCTATCAGGGTAGGCTTTTCTGGACTCCAAAGGAGTTCGTTACGGAAATCATCAATTCCCGGGTCTGAGAGAGCCACTCGTCTATGCACTTCACTATGTATAACTTCATAACGATCATTTGCTAGAATCTGCCCTTCGCAACTTAAACGCAAATTCAGTATCAATCCTTTTTCACACGGCCCTTGTATAAACGCCTCGCAGCCAACTTCCCAACGTTCAAGTAGAGGAGACATACTCAAAGTTTCTATATGAGTTTCGTGAACTTCCTCTAGCCAGACGGTTTGCCAGATTCCAGTTGTGCGTGGATACCAAATGCTATGAGGTTCGCGCTGCCAATCTTGTTTACCGCGCGGCTTGGTCAGATCGAAAGGATCATCGTCGGCGCGAACAATTAAAACTTGTTCTCCATTGGCATTGAGACTCGAGGTGATGTCAAAAGTAAATGGAGTATGACCTCCCTCATGTGAACCCAAATAATGACCATTGAGCCAAACACGACCGTAATAATCAACAGCACCAAAATGTAAGAGCACTCGTTTAGAGCCGCGCCCATTTTTTTGCTTGTTGAAATTAAATTCCTTTTTGTACCAACAACGAGAGTGAAATCCAGTGTCTCCTATGCCGCTCGCGGGAGACTCTGGCGCAAAGGGGACCTGAATCTTCAACGGCCAATGCAGAACATCTTCTGGCTCTCTCATTGACCGAGAATCATCAAAAGCAAATAGCCATTCTCCATTCAGAGATTGCCACTGATCTCGCTGCATCTGTTTTCTCGGGTAATATTTCCTCATGCCGTCCAATTCTTCCCTGCCTACCATATTCAAGTCTTCCTCCATTGATCCTTTGCATTCAGAACAAGCGCTTCGCCTTGATACCAAAGTCCGAATGTATTTCAAACCTCAAGACTTCGCGACGATTTGATTAAATAAATATGGCACTAGATTCGCAATGCTCAAAAACCATCGCGCGGCAAAGGTGCCGTCAACTTGAAGTCTAACGTGCTGAGGTCACCATATGAACACAGTTTGTGAACATTCAGATCTGTTGGTTTTATCGCACCTGCGATGGGATTTTGTATTTCAGCGTCCACAACACCTTATGACTAGATTTGCCGTCCACCGGCGTGTGTTTTTCTTTGAAGAGCCCGTGACTGGAGTATCTAAGATTGCCAGATTGCACGTACGCGAGACTGACCAAGGTGTGACTGTTGTGGTACCGCACCTGCCGAGCGGTATCGGTGCTCTAAATGCAGAAGTCGCTCTCACTGGGTTATTAAATGAATTGGTCACCGAGGAAGACATTCGCAATTTTACACTTTGGTATTATACACCCATGGCACTAAAATTTTCGCGTCAACTCAGACCCAGAGCCATCATCTATGACTCAATGGATGATCTCTCAAAATTTCGTTTTGCTCCAGAGGATATCCAAGAACGCGAAGATGAGCTTTTGCGCAAGGCAGATCTTGTCTTTACTGGAGGGCATTCGCTTTATGAGGCAAAAAAATCAAAGCACAAAAACATACATGCTATGCCCAGTTCTATCGACCACAAGCATTTTGCCAGGGCACGCATATTACAAACGGATCCACCTGATCAAATTCAAATTCCGCGACCCCGCCTAGGGTTCTTTGGTGTCATAGATGAACGCTTGGACGTCGATCTTTTAGCCAAGCTGGCTGAAATCAAGCCCGATTGGCAGTTTGTCATGATTGGGCCCGTGGTTAAAATTGATCCCATATCGCTGCCCAACCATCACAACATCCACTACCTGGGCAAAAAAGACTACCAAGAACTGCCCTCTTATTTAGGCAGCTGGGACTGTGCGATAATGCCCTTTGCCCGCAATGAAGCTACAGAGTTTATAAGTCCCACAAAAACACCCGAATTTCTTGCCGCTGGACGCCCTGTGGTGTCTACGCCAATCAGAGATGTTGTTAACCCATACGCCGAGGCTGGGCTCGTGCGTATTGCTGCGAATCCACAAGAATTTGTAGGCGCGATACAAGATGCCATACAGGAGCAGCAGACCAACACCGAATGGTTAAATAGAGTAGATCAGTTTCTTGGGGGCAATTCATGGGACCAGACGTGGCATAAGATGGCCACGCTTGAACATCTGGCACTCAAGAAGAAAGCATCCCACAGTCAAAAAAATTATATCGGTCGTGAAGTACTACAGGGTGGAATTCTTTAGTGTCAGATCTGGAGCTTTGGGCTGGCGTCGAATGCACCATAAATCGTGTGCAAGACGTGTTCGTCAGTCAATGTGAAAAGAGTGGTCATGATTCAAGACTCACTGACCTTGAACTTTTCGCACAACTTGGAGTCAAGCGTCTACGATACCCCTTTCTCTGGGAAAGGGTTGAAGGGAAAAATGACGATGACGGTTGGTATTGGTGCACTCAAAGAATCAAAAAAATTCGTGAATTGAAGCTCAATCCTATTGCAGGGCTTCTTCACCATGGGAGCGGCCCATTATTTACACATCTTCTTGATCCCGAATTTCCGTATCATTTTTCGCTGTTTGCCAAGCGCTTCGCAGAACGGTTTTATTGGATAGAAGACTATACTCCTATCAATGAGCCCTTAACGACCTCGCGCTTCAGCTGCCTTTATGGCATTTGGTACCCACATTTACGCAACGACAAAGCTTGGGCACGGTCCATGTATCATCAAATATTGGCCATACGGCTCGCTATGAATGCGATCCGTAGCCACAACCCTGGCGCCCGACTGATTCAGACTGAAGACCTTGGAAAGGCACAAGGAACTTCAGTTTTGCAAGATCAAGTCGATTTTGAAAACGAGCGTCGCTGGCTGACATGGGACCTCCTATGCGGACGTGTGGATAAATCTCATCCACTTTTTAATTTTCTACTTAGCTGCGATCTGAAAGAGAAAGAACTTTTGGAACTTGTGGAAAGCCCCTGTCCTCCCGATATGATTGGAATTAATCATTATCCCTTAAGTAATCGATTTTTAGACCATGAACTGATTCACTATCCCATAGGCTATCACGGTGGCAATGGCCGACAGATCTATGCAGATGTAGGCGCCGTGGACAGCGGTCGATCAAGTCCTATTCCAGCAAAGGAAATCTTTCGTGAGGCTTGGGACCGATACCAAATTCCCATAGCCATCACTGAGGCTCACTCTATCGGTCATCGAGAGCAGCAGCTCGCATGGCTCTGTAAAATATGGGAAAGCGCGCGCTGTCTTCGTCTCGAAGGTGCCGATATTAGAGCCATAACGGCCTGGAGTCTTCTCGGCACCTTTGATTGGAACTCGCTGTGCACCAAATATGAACTGTTTTATGAACCTGGCATTTTTGACATTCGTGTACCAGATCGTTCAAAGCCCCGCGAAACCGTTCTGCGAAAGGCCATGTCAGCTTTTGCGCGAGGCCGACAGTTTTTTCACCCCGTCCTTGATGAACCACCCCGATGGGAAAGTGAGCGTCGCATCCTCTACGCGCCCCAGAAAAATTTGAATTCCACCCCATCTTTCAGAAAGACTTCTCGAGTTATACTCATCACAGGTGCTGGCGGAACTTTAGGCCGAGCGTTTAATCGTATCTGCCGAGAGCGTGGAATCTGCTGCAAATCTTTAACCCGCAGCCAACTTGATATCTGCCAACAAAGCCATGTTGAACAATTACTGGATGAAGTTAAACCATGGTATGTAATCAATGCTGCGGGCTACGTGAAAGTCGATCAGGCGGAGATTGAGACGGAGCTCTGCTTCCGCGAAAATCTACACGGCCCCTTAAACCTTGCTCAAGCCTGCTTCCGCCGTCACATAGGATACACTCACTTTTCTTCGGATTTGGTGTTCGATGGTAAGCTTGAACAGCCATATACAGAAAATGACCGAGTTGCGCCAATTAATGTCTATGGACACTCCAAGGCAAAGGCTGAACTTGCAGTTTTGAGTGGTCACCCTGAGGCTCTACTGATTCGCACAAGCTCGTTTTTTGGACCCTGGGATAAATACAATTTTGTTGTATCCGCGTTGAAATCTCTTAAGAATGGTCGAGAACTGCACGCTTCAGGCGAAACAATAATTTCTCCAACGTATATTCCTGACCTCGTGAATTCCGTTCTTGATTTAATCATTGATGGTGAACAAGGACTTTTACATCTTTCTAATCAAACCTCAGTAACTTGGGCTGAATTGGCAAGACTGGCCGCAATTGTCTTTTCTTTGGACCCGTCTTTGGTTGTTGAACGAAAAAATAGCGACTTACCGCTGATCGCTTTAAGACCTAAACAATCAGCACTTGCAAGCTCTCGCTTCAATGCAATGCCAAGTTTACACACAGCCTTGGAATGTTTTTTCGATGATCTAGAGATGACTCTGGAGGACTCTCATGAAGACTAAAATTGCAGTTGCCGGCGCAGGCTTTTCGGGTGCCGTCTTGGCTCGAGAATTAGCCAGCAGTGGTCGCTTTCATGTCACCGTCTTTGAACGAAACTCACACGTTGCAGGCAACTGCCACACCTCAAGGGATACATCAACAGGCATTATGTTACATCACTTTGGTCCACATATATTTAACACGAGTCGTGAAGACGTGTGGCAATACATGCAACAGTGGTCAAATATGATACCTTTCACTAATAGAGTGAAAGCTCATACATCTCGGGGCGTTTTTTCTCTGCCCATCAACCTACAAACTATCAATCAATTTTTTAGAAAATCCTTCGGGCCTGCTGAGGCACGAAATTTTATAAACAGTTTGGGAGATGATTCCATAGGTGATCCAAAAAGCTTCGAGGAGCAAGCGCTTAAATTTTTAGGTCACGAACTCTATGCATGTTTTTTTCGCGACTACACAAAGAAGCAATGGGGCGTCGATCCCAGTGATCTACCCGCTTCAATTCTGAAGCGACTCCCCGTACGCTTCAATTATGACGACAACTACTATAATCAGCGATACCAGGGAATTCCCGAAGAAGGCTACACAGCTATCGTTGAACAAATTCTAGATCACGATGCTATAGATGTGCATCTCAACACTCCAATTAACGAAACAGTGGCTGACGCCTTCGCTCACCTCTTTTGGAGTGGTCCTATGGATGCCTACTTCGACTATGCGTTAGGACCATTGGGTTATCGTACTCTCATTTTTGAGCGCTTTGATGAGACCGGTGATTTTCAGGGAAATGCAGTCATCAATTACTGCGAATTGGAGATTCCATACACACGCATAAGCGAACATAAGCATTTCACTCCTTGGGAAAGCCATGAACAAACTGTGTGCTTCAGAGAATACAGTAAATTCTGCGAAGTTGGCGAAACACCCTACTATCCATTGCGTCTGAATGGCGACAAAGCCCTTCTCGAACGCTATGTAGAATTGGCAGAAAAAGAATTGAACACCACCTTCATTGGAAGATTAGGAACTTACCGCTATCTTGATATGCACACCGTTATTGGCGAGTCCATTGATCTCGCACAAGCGTGTCTCAAATCTCCTTTGGTCGAATGGCCACGATTTAGCAAAAACCCCCTTTGAAAGGATGAAGCCCATGCGCGTGTTGGTTACTGGCGGAGCTGGATATATTGGTAGCCATGCTGTCCGCGAACTTTTAAACGAAAGATACACGGTCACAGTTTTAGATGATCTTTCAAATGGACATCGGGCAGCAATTGATCGAAGAGCCCAATTTGTTCAAGGAAGTATCAAAGACTATGCTTTAGTGCGTGAAACTTTGGACGCCGGCGCCATTGAAGCAGTCATGCATTTTGCTGGCGACATCGAAGTCGCAGAAAGCATCTGCGATCCATTAAAATATTACCTTAATAACTTGTCTTCCTCACTCAACCTGATTCAGGCCATGCGTGATGCGGGTGTTAAAAAACTTGTTTTTTCCTCTACGGCCGCAGTTTATGGAGTTCCAAATGTTTTCCCTATCCCAGAGGAACATCCCCGGGCACCTATAAACCCTTACGGACGCTCAAAAATGATGACTGAAATGGCGATTGAAGATTGCTCTATTGCCTACGATATTTCTTTTACGGTTTTGCGTTATTTCAATGTAGCAGGAGCCAGTCCTGATGGCCTTATTGGAGAAGACCACCGTCCCGAAACTCACCTTATTCCTCGAATTCTCGCCGCTGCGCTCAAGGGCTCAGAGGTTCGCATATTTGGAACTGACTATCCAACGCCAGATGGAACCTGCGTCCGAGATTACCTACACGTCGTCGATCTCGCCCGAGCACATCGTCTAGCGTTGGAGTCGATGCATGAGAGAGAAGGTCGGATTTTTAATCTTGGAAGCGAAAATGGATTTTCAGTCAAAGAGGTGATTGCCGCTTGCCAACGAGTGACCCGAAGACAAGTGAAGGTCGTCGAGGAAGAACGGCGACCGGGGGATCCTCCAATGCTGATTGCGTCGAGTGATAAAATAAAAGACCAATTGGGCTGGAATAGAATATATCCAGATCTTGAAGTCATAATTGAACATGCTTGGAAATGGCACTCCTCTCATCCCCATGGGTATGAGCGGGGCTACGGCTTTGATACTGACAAGACCATAGGATTTAGATAGTCTAGGAGAAGTGAACTCCCCATCTTTTCGTTATTCGATGATCATACTAACGACTACTTTTGTCCTCCTCTGGATCATCATACGTGACCCTGAAGATAAAAAAATTTTGAATATCACGCAGGACATGAAGCTCACTGAAAAGGTGCAAAATCTCGAGCCCTCTCGTCAGACATCGAAGAGACCCGCTATTGTGCAGAGGAACAAAAATTTTTCCAAAGTCGAGGCAAAGGAGCCTCAATTTGTTAGTGGAAATATTAAGCCAGAGGGCAATGAGACAACAAAAGCTCCCGATGGAACAGTGCCTTTTAAACGCATAGGAGAATATGTCGTTGCCTACGGCGATATTTTGCTAGGACGCCCGACCAACAAGGACTTTCCAGCAACGGGTTTTATTGAAGCTCCAAAAATGAATCTGTGGGAAAACTCAACAATTCCATTTTCGATTCACAATACCCTAACAGAGCCCGAGCGAGTTTTGCGCACCATAGAGTACTTTAATGAAAATACTCCTATTCAATTTGTTCCCTTTAATGGTCAACAAGACTCTATTGTATTTGTCCCCATCGACGATCTCTGCCTCTCGTATCTTGGGAAAATCGGAGGTCATCAGCCCATTTACCTTTCAAAAAAGTGTGCAGAACGTGAAATCGCTCATGAAATTATGCATGCATTGGGTATGATTCACGAACAATCTAGACCTGATCGAGATCGATATTTACAAGTTCTTTGGCAAAACATTGAACCTGGACGTGAAGATCAGTTTGTTATCAGTCCTGATAGTCTTTTTGAACCCATCAAAGACCGTCCTTTTGATTTTCGCTCAGTGATGCTTTATCCTCCTGAGGCCTTTGCTAAACAACCGGGATTGATGACTCTTCAGCCCCTAGGCCAGGCGATCGACCCTGTGTCCTCAGGTCTAAGTCCTGAGGATACAAGTCGCTTGTGGATGCTCTATAACAAATAAAAATTGAGCTGCCGTTTTAATATTCATTATAGATCACCAATACGATTGGCGTACTAGTTGACTTCACAGCTCATTCCGTTTTGATCTTGAATGAGATTACTCAAGGCGCAATCGTTTGGTTAATCAACTACAGCGAAGGGGCGAAAAGGGTCTCGAATAGAGACCCTTTCGATAAGCTAATGCAAAGGCTGAGATTGGCTCTGCGATGTCGATTTTTGAATATTCACAAGGTTATTATAAATTCCCATCAATAAAAGCGAAGGGACCCATAAACCAATAAAATTTGCAACTTCCTTCCGACGAGTCGTTGCTGCGATCCCTGCGGAAACGGCCATTGAGCCTACTGCTAACCAAAGCCATGTACGTGGCGACACGCGAGTTGTCACTTTCTCCATAGCTTTGGCAAAACGACCCTCGTGTAACTCACCCTCTGCTGCACGACGTTCAGTTAAACCCTCAGCACTGCGTTCCATAAAACCTCCTTATTCGTTCGAGTCTGCTGTGCAACACCTGCGCCAGTGCAGAGAGTTTTTCAGAGGGCTCAAACACATAAAATTGTGGTGAATTGCCTCAATAAAAAAAATCTAGAACCGACTTCTCCACTCTTCTCAAACGTCAATGAGCGTTGACTACCGAAGTAAGACCCACCAACTATTATAAGGAGTGAGCTTTTTGACTGACTTGAAGCCTGTCTTCAAAAGCGCTTCATAAAGTTTATCGCGCTCGAAGATATCTTCGACACATAGCCAAGTGCGAGAGGCCCGGCTGATCAGTTGACTTAATCCCTCAAGGGCTTTGAGCTCGTGGCCTTCGACATCCATTTTAATAACAAGAACCGAATCATTTTGTAGATTTTCTAAAACAGCATCTCCCCGCTGAACTTCCACACGCACACCACCCACGGGATCCGAAGATAAATAAAAATCTCCACCACGGTCTACTGCACCCTTCATACTTAATTCGCCACAATGATCACTAAGAGCCATCCGATAAACACAAACTTGACTTCCAGTTAATCGGTTCAGAGTAAGGTTGGCTTGCAGAAGGTCCGCATTGTCCGGCACGGGCTCAAAAGCGTGCACTCGCAGTTGAGCCTCCAAAAAAATCTTGGCTACGCGAACTGTGAATGCGCCGATATTTGCTCCCACGTCTAAGAACTCCACATGACGGCCCAAATCCAGCTCTTCCTTTATGATGAGTTGCATTTGCATCCAGTCTTGTCGTTCGAACGCAGGTGACACGATACTCGCGTCATGAGTCCCAGAGCGGACATGAAAGCTCGCCTCAGTAGTCACAATGATATCTTGGTATGGGTACAGTCTCGGAGCTAAAAGGTTAGGCCAAAAAGTATTGGCGAAATTGGTTAAAGAATAAAGCCATTCAAAAGTAAATAAGCGCCAACGGGGTGAAATCACCCAAAAAGGAAGAAAAAGCTTTGCGACTCCATACTCGACAGAAAACTTGAATTTCTTCCAAGCATTCCAATTAAAGACATCTTCTCCCAATTGAACCTCGCATTGAAAAATGAAAGTGAATCAATCACTCTACGATTTGAAACTGAGCTTGAACTTCACTTTTGGTCCTGGCATCAAAATGCCACCATTCATGGGGCAGTTGTCGAAATCCAGCGTCTTGCATAACGGCTCTCAACAGCTGCCGGTTGGATAAGTGCGCAGCACTGAGAAGACCCTGGGCATGAAATTCGTGCTCCAGCTGAGGCTGAGCAATTGGGCGAAAATCATCAAAGCCGGCCCCCATGTCTAGTTCTTTGCCGCAAGGATCAATGATAGATAAATCGACAGCAAAGCCGTAATTATGCAGAGATCCTGCATCGGGATTGGCTATATATTTTTCGCCTGGAGTGCCTTGCACGTGCCCCCAAAGTATACGCTGTATTGATCGAGGTCTTAGCGCATCAAAAATAATAAAACCGTATTCTGGGTGAGTTGAGCGCAATCTATGCAAAGCGTGAAAAAGCATCTCGGCAGCAATTTTATGCAAAAATGCTCTTTGAAAATTAGGGCCGTACATATCACGTCCGACGAAATTATTAGCTGACCCATAACGAAGATCGATGATTAGCCCTTGATCTGCTTGAATCTCAACAAAATCTGGTGAATCAAGAAGATAACATAGGGACTTCAAAACTGATTCGCTCAAGATATTCCCTCCCTAATTTAATGTTGAGGGATTATTAGATGAAAAGAAAGTGCAACATTCCTGAAGTCACAGACAAAATGATTGCTCCCATAATAGCCCAAATCCAGCCTGTGATTTCAAATCCACTCAATACGGCCGCGCAAAGTCTTAAAATTATGGCATCGATTACAAAAATAAAAGCACCTAGGGTAATTACAGTTATAGGCAACGCCAAAAAAATCAAAAACGGCCGAATAAAATAATTAGCTGCAGCTAGCAAAAGAGTCGCAATCATGGCTGTGAAAAAACCACGAACTCTAAAGCCAGGCGTCAAAAAGGCTGTGATACCCAAAGCTAAAGCAGAAACAATCCAATGAAGAATGAGATAAATCCACCATTCCATATAAAGACTCTTCCCCCTTGGTTCAATGATACTGAATTTTTATCTTTCCGGCGGCTTTTTTGGCTCTCTTGCGTGCCTCGTCGATATTTTTGCCCCTTGCCAAAACCACCCCCATACGTCGATGAGGTCGAGTTTCAGGTTTACCAAAAAGGCGCACATCTACTGCTTTTTCCTTGAGCGCGTCGGACAGTCCGGAAATGCTAAAGTCCTTAGATTCTTGGTTTGCCAAAACAACCGCGGAAGCAGATGGACCAAAGTACTCTAGCTCAGGTAAAGGCAACCCAAGAATAGCACGAAGATGCAGATCAAATTCGGAAAAATTTTGTGAAATTAAAGTCACCATACCCGTGTCGTGTGGCCGTGGAGAAAGCTCGGAAAAGAACACTTCCCTACCACGCACAAAAAATTCAACGCCAAAAATACCCGCTCCACCTAAATGGTCGGTTATTTTTCTTGCCATTTTTTGAGCAGACTTAAGCAGTGCTGGTGATATACGCGCTGGCATCCACGATTCCTGATAATCACCCCTTTCCTGGCGGTGGCCTATTGGATTCACAAATAAGGTTGGACCACGCTTTTGCTTGATCGTTAGCAAAGTAATTTCAAAATCAAATTTGATAAACTCTTCGACGATCACCTTAACTGTGTCACCGCGCATACCTTGGACAGCATAATCCCATGCCCGAGCGATGTCTTTGGCACTTTTGACCACAGATTGCCCCTTGCCCGAGGAAGACATTACCGGCTTGACTACATTAGGATAGCCGATGATCTCAGACACCTTCACAAGTTCTGGCAAAGACTGTGCATAAATAAATTTTGCTGTTTTTAGCTTGAGATCACGCGCGGCTACGTCGCGAATTGCGTCTCGATTCATGGTCAAATGGGCTGCCTTTGCCGAAGGAGTCACTTGAATTCCCTGGGCTTCAAACTGGATCAGTTTTTCGGTACGAATCGCTTCAATTTCAGGAACTATAATTTGCGGCTGATGTTTGCGCACAATCCGCTCAAGATCGTCGCCATTAAGCATATCGATGATCTCACGTTCATCAGCAACCTGCATCGCTGGGGCGCCCGCATACCGATCTACGGCGATGGTGTAAAGACCCAGCCGTTGAGCCGAAATAACAAACTCTTTTCCCAATTCACCTGCACCAAGAATCATGAGTTTCGTATTATTCACTTCTAACTACCCCTTGTCTCACTGCGCGCGGGCACGATGAACTCCGGCTCTCCCGAAAAGAAATAAAACCGATTCCCGTCAAACGGCCAACCCAAATTCCTTCGATAAATTTCGGCAAGATATAAACTGCCGATGATCAAACTTTCTTTGATAATTTTTGCATGAGCGTTGGCCGCTCGTTTCAAGTCACGACGCCCAATTTTTTTATCAATTTCGAGAACTGCTTTAAGGTTGGCCAATGATTTCTCAGCCAGTTCTACCATCAGAATGGGCAACATTTTTTTTGAGTTTTCTTTTTTAAACTGAGCCCAACGTTTTTGTGCTGCCGATAAAACATCGGCAGAAATCTGGGGATAAAGTTCATCAACACAATCTTGTTCAAAAAAATTATGTAACCCTCTTTGCCCTGTCAGTTGCCCGTCATGATTCTCGCTCACATGCAGAGGTTGAGCTAAATCGGCAACGTAATGCCCGAGAGTCCCGGCCATAACCAGCCACTTTGCCTGTAAGTCCTGACGCTCCTTTCCTTTTTTGGCTTCCATGCGCCGCAATTCCCGGCTGAATTGCTCAAGCTGCGCGTGCATCTCGCGAATACGCCAATACGCCCGCCCGGCAGACTCATCCACTTCCGGAAATCGCCGATCAAACTCGACGCGACTCAAAGCAAACGGCTCTTTTACGCTGGGCTTTTGGTTTATAGCTCGCTGAAAAATCTCGAGATTCACGTAATGCTGATGTCGCTCTAAATCAAAGGTTTTGGGACGTTTCCAGATAAAATCGGGAACATTATTATAATATCCAAAGTCAAAACTGCGATCACGCATAAAGCGCGCTCCAGGCTCGGAAGATACAACCAAAGCAGCTGTCTCACCAACAATTTGGTGACCACGTTTGCCCCATGCGCCTGCAGGTTTTGAAAACAACAATATAAACCACAAGAAAAATTGGATTCGCTTGATCATAGATTTATTTTTTAGTCGACGAAAATAACCAAGGCAAGGTCAGAACCTCTTGGCATGAATGACAGTCATCAAATCTTATCTAAGCATGCACTCCTGTTTTTTCTAAATAATAATCCCACTTGCCATCGTAGACCGTGAGCTCATGCTTATCCAAGCGAAACACTCTGGTTGTCATTTCTCTGAGAAAATGACGATCATGGCTGACAATGATCACAGTTCCTGGGAATTGAACGAGGGCCTGCAAAAGCACATCTCGTGACTGAATGTCTAAATGGTTGGTAGGCTCATCAAGGACCAATAAATTTACTGGGCGAGCTAAAATCGTGGCTAAAACCACTCGCGATTTTTCACCACCAGAAAGCACGGAGATCTTCTTCTCAACTTCATCCCCTGAAAATTTAAAAGCACCCAAAAGATTGCGCACATAACCCAAAGATGCCGTAGGCATCCGGCTATGAACCTCTTCTAAAACCGTAGAGTCAGAATTTAAAACATCTAATGAATTTTGACTGAAATAACCCATTTCTATACTGGCACCAATGGACATGCGCCCAGACGAGGGTTGCGCTTGCCCGGCGATGATTTTTAAAAGTGTGGATTTACCCGCTCCATTGACTCCAACCACAGCCACACGATCAAGTCTTTTAACAAGTGCACTGGCGTTTTGAAAAACTTCGACGGGACTTCCATCGGGACGCTGCCAAATTTTACCCAACCCCTCGATCTTGACGACTTCGTCACCGCCGCGGGGCGGCTGTGGCCACTCGAAATGTATGGCTTTTTCCTCTTGCGGGATTTCAATCCGATCGATTTTCTCGAGCTTCTTTACACGCGATTGAACTTGAGCGGCATGCGAGGCTCGAGCCGCAAAACGTGCGATAAACTCCTCTTCTTTTGCCAGCATATCCTCTTGACGCTTTGCTGCCGCCATCAATTGCTCGCGCCGAATCACCTTTTCTTTTTCGTAAAAATCATAATTTCCTGAAAAAACTGTGACCGTTTGATTTGCAACTTCAATAATTTTACTGACCAGCCGGTTCATGAAATCCCGATCATGGCTGGTCATCAGTAAAGATCCCTTAAAGTTTTTAAGCCATCCTTCCAACCAAACGATAGATTCCAGATCCAAATGATTCGTCGGTTCATCCATTAAGAGCACATCAGGATTGAGAATCAAAATTTTTGCCAAAGCGATACGCATCTTCCATCCACCACTAAAGGTGGCTGTATCTCGACTGTGATCCTCAGGGGGGATACCAAGCCCAGTGATTATTTCAGCGGCTCTCGCTTCGAGGTCGTAACCTCCCAGGCGTTCAAATTCGCCCTGAATTTCACCGTAATTTTCTAAAACCCTGGCCATTTCGTCATCATCCAGTGGCTCTACCAACCTGGCTTCTAAGACTTGCATGCTTTTCTGCAGCTCAGGTAAACGACCGGCAGCCGATTTGACCTCTTCCATTACACTTTTGCCGCGCATATCTTCGATATTTTGAGAAAAGTACCCGATCACGGTGCGCTCGGGCTTCGAGACAGCACCTGACTCAACCCCCTCTTCGCCGCTCAAAAGCCGAAAAATCGTGGTTTTACCGGCGCCATTAGGGCCGACGAGACCAGCCTTCTCACCTGGATTGAGTTGAAATGAAGCTCCTTGATACAGCAGCTTATTGCCATAGCGTTTAGAAACATTAGCAAATTGAATCATGGGCCTAAGATGGCCCATGATTGACCTTGAATCAAGAGTGTAGGTTATAAAGTGGCGATCTGAAGGGCTTTTTGAGCGCCCTGAAAAACCGAGGCGATCCGCAATGCCGAATGGGCTCCTTGGTCTGTAAAGCCGGCCTTGCGCAACTCATGTAGATGAGCCGTAAGGCATTGTCCACAACCGGAAATTGCCGACACTGCAAAACACATCAGTTCAAAATCAGGCTTAGCTATCGCGGGTTTGCCAATCACGTTCATGCGCAATCTTGCGGGCAAAGCCTTCATCTCAGGGTCACCCATAAGATGTATCGCGCGATAATAGACATTGTTCATACCCATGATGGTCGCGGCTCCTTGAGCGGCTTCCCGCACAGCATCGCTGATCGAACTACTGCCTTCATCAATGACGGCATCAACCAACTCTTTTGTTCCCAGGGAATAGGCGCAAGCGAGAGCCACGCCCCAAATTTGCTCCAGAGTCAGCCCCGGCGACGTTTCAGCAGCTAAAACCGATTCTAGGTTCAAACGAATATCCCTACCGTAGTCGGGAATTGAAGAACGCAGCTCTTGCATTTTCATAAACGAACTCCTTAGACCTTAATAGTGTCTTGACCTTTTTCCCAATTGCAGGGGCAAAGCTCATCCGTTTGTAATCCATCGAGAATTCGCAAAACTTCTTTGGGATTACGTCCCACACTGAGATCAGTGACGTATACGAAACGAATAATACCATCGGGATCGACAATAAAAGTCGCTCGTTGAGCCACACCCTCATTTTCATCGAGAATACCCAAAGCGGTGCTTAGCTCGCGCTTGATATCAGCCAACATAGGGAAGGCCAGATTATTAAGGTCTTTCTCGTGCTGGCGCCACGCCAAATGTACGAACTCGGAATCTGTGCTCGCCGCCAAAATTTGCGCATCGCGGTCTTTAAATTGACTATTTAGCTCGTGAAAACCTTTAATCTCTGTTGGGCAGACAAAAGTGAAATCTTTTGGATAAAAGAAAACAACCAACCACTTGCCCTTATAAGTCTGGTTATTGATTTCAGTGAAACCCGTCTTTACATCGTTGTTCACGACTGCCTTGAGATTAAAATCGGGAAACTTTTTACCTACGCTTAACATGCAAGACCTCCTTATTGGTTCGCCTTAGAATCGACTATTTGGCACAGATAAGTAAAATTGATTATAAAAATGGTATCATAGATGATATCTATTAGAGCTAGGAGACATTTATGCTTTCAATCACACAGCTCGAATACTTGGTTGCAGTTGAAAAATTTCGGCATTTTGGCAAAGCCGCCAACCATTGCCATGTGACCCAACCAACACTAAGTATGCAGATTCAAAAAGTTGAAGATGAAATCGGCTATCCCATTTTTGACCGCATGAAAAAGCCCATCTCGCCTACGGAAAAAGGTTTGCGGTTTCTGCTGCAAGCTAAGGTTCTTTTGCGTGAGCACCAGAAATTGGTAGATCTATCTAAAAATCAAAGCAGTGAAGTGAGCGGCGACTTTCGTCTTGGTGTCATACCCACAGTGGCACCCTATCTGATACCGCTTTTCATTGAAACCTTCTCGCTAGAGTTCCCTAAAGTGCAGCTGATCATCGACGAGCTAAAAACAGACACAATCCTGCAAAGGCTCAATGAGGACAGTTTAGATGCAGCTATCATGGCCACACCATTACACGAAGAAAATTTAAAGGAACGCCCGCTTTATATCGAACCGTTTTATCTCTATGTGGCTAAAAATCATCCTTTGAGCTCGCGAAAGCGCATTCGAGAAGATGATTTGGAGGGAAGCCAAATGTGGCTACTCGAAGACGGACATTGTTTTCGCTCACAGATCGTGCGTTACTGTTCGTTAAAAGTCCGAGAGGGAGTATTTCCCAATGTTCAGTTCGAAGGCGGAAATCTAGATACCTTGCGCTATGTAATTCGCAAATCTCGGGGCTACACTCTTGTTCCGGCTCTACTGGTGGAAACCCTAACAGAAGCTGAAAAACGCGATTACGTGCGCGAGTTTGAACGTCCGGTACCTGCGCGAGAAATTGGCCTAGTCCACCGACGGGATCAATGGAAAACCGATGTTCTAGCCGCGCTTGAAAAAACGGTTAAGACCCGCATCCCAAAAGAGTTTTTGGAGCCCAATCCAAAGCGCCAGCAAATTCTTGACGTTTCTGACAGTTAGAGCTCTTTTCCATTAATGGCTTTAAGCAACGCCTGAAAGGGAACTTTCGGATACGTCATGGTGATGCAATGCAAAGATCCCATGCCCGTATTTGAAAGCTCATTAGTTGCAATACCCACGACGTTGAGCCCATAGCTGCGATAGACATCCAATGCCAATTCATCTTTGGCCTGGTTATAAATTGGGACAAACACCGTGCCATTGACCAACAAAGAGTTCACGTAGGTTTCAAGCCGGTTTTGAGGTCGAGGCAACATACGTACATTGTAACCCTTTGCCGCAAGCAAGGCCTCATATTTGGCACTATCGGTCACCACTGAATTCGATCCCAAAAAGCGCACAGACTCATCCACATGGCCAATACCTTTTTCAAATGGTAAGCGAATCAGCCGCGTACATCCGTAGGTCTGTTTGAATAAGGCATCAGGGATGCTTTCGGAGAGGTCATTATTGACCATGAGACAATCACCCTGATCATTGGTCATAAAATTGCCACCTTCGAAATAATACTCATGGTGACGCAAATGACTTTTGAACCAGCCAGCAATGACTTGATCAGGCTCAAAGTAATGATAGTAGCGGGCATCCACTAGCTCCATCAAGCCCTGCTTAGACCAAGTGGGTACGGGCAGTCCATCACGTGCCCAAAAGCCACGTTCCGAGTGCGCCAACTCCACAACTTTGACTCTCTCTGGCGCGATGATGTTCTGGTAATCACGCAAAATTTCTTGCTTGTCTGCCCCGGGAGAGGTGTAAAGAATCAGAGTCACACCCTCAGGCAGATGGCGAGCCATAGTCTGTTTTGCTTCTAAAGAATCGAAATCATAATCGGTGCTCATGAAGAAGTAACCGGCCTCTTCCAATTCACTGAAAGGCCGTGCCGGCGGTTCTTGATCTCTCCACGGCTGTAACTGCCAGTTTAAACTTTGGTGTTGCTCGCGGATGCGCTCAACCTGTGCAGGAGAAAGCTCGAATTTTTTTGGAGCAGCTTGCGCAGAAAAGCAAAAAATATTTGTTACAGATACAAAAATAAAACTCGCAATCCATCCGAGTTGCATAGTGACTCCCTTCACCTCTCTGTTAAATTGAATAAATTGAACTCAAAAGACTGTCAACGAAGGAGCTCAGAGTGAAATTTCCTTTTCCCAAGCGCGTCCTTATGGTCCGTCCTAATGGCTTTCGCGTTGACTATGCGATTAATCCATACATGCTTGACGCATCGGGAACACTGCAGTCCGTCGATGAAGGCAAAGCCCACGTTCAATGGAATCAGATTAAGCAAGCTTTTATAGAGTTAGGCATGAGCGTTGAGGTCATCGAAGGTGATCCTCACTTTCCCGATATGGTATTCTGCGCCAACCAAACTCTGCCGTTCTGGCAAAGTGAAGACAACGTTGCTCTAATTTTAAGTCGCATGCATGCCACTCAACGCAAAGGAGAGGTCAGGCATTTTGAACAGTGGGCAAGAGAACTTGGCATTTCGACAGTGGAAATGACGGATTTCGATTTTGAAGGCGCTGGAGATGGCATTTGGAACTACGAAACCAGAGAACTATTTGCTGGCTTTGGTTTTCGCACTGATGAAAATGCATACGATCTTATAGCTCAAATAATAAATAGACCAATACACAAACTGCGACTCGTAAGCGAGAACTTTTACCACTTGGATACATGCTTTGCAGTCTTACGAGCCGACACCGCCGCGTATGTTCCGCAAGCTTTTGATGATTCAAGTCGGCAAAAATTAAAGATGCTGTTCACGCACTTGATACCAATAGACATCGACGAAGCTATACAAAATTTTGCCGGCAATTGTGTCTGTCCAGATGGAAGACACATATTGCTTCAACCCGGCAGTACAAAATTTGTTTCACTCATCAAGCAGGCTGGCTTTATTCCTATCGAGCTAGAAACCTCCGAATTTTTAAAAGCGGGAGGCTCCATTTTTTGCATGAAACAGCTCTTGCCATAAGTCGGTGCTTTTAAAAATGTCTAGCAATGAGTTCTTGTTGTTTCAAATTAAGGCAAAAATTTTGTATCCCATTTTAATTCACAACTAACAAAAATATCTCATCGTAAAACAATTCTTCTCAATTTGAGGCAAATCCCGACAGGACCTTAGTCCTTCCGCCATTCGCAAATACCAAGGCGAGAATCTGTCTTCAAAGCCTTCAATTCGCCTCTAAATTTACCGATCCATATAAAGGAAGTAGTTCGCAGTTAACTTTGCTCTCAAAGGACGTTTGTGAACAAAGAGCCAGTAAAACGAATCTTTATCATGCTGATTATCAGCGCCTTGGCGTTGGGGCATGAATTGGCTCTTGCGAACAACGGTCCGTCAAGCCTCAACATCACTGGTGGGCTCTTTAACTCAGATGGCTCCCCTGTCGATCAAACCGCAGTCAATTTCAAAATCGAAGTTTGGGACCAACAGGCGACCTGCGTTCTGTACGTGGAAGAGCATCTCGCGCAAAATCTGAGCACGAGCTATGGCGGCTTCTCATTGCCCCTCGGACGCGGCACCAGTGCGATCAATAAACTCAATTCAACGACCAACTTTGATAGCCAAATTTTTCTCAACTCTGGGGCAATACCAGCGTTCACTGACTGCCCAAGCGGTGTCACCAACGACCCCGGCAACGGCCGTTTACTGCGCGTCTACTACGATCTTGGCACGGGTTACACGGCAATGACGCCTGATGTTCCGGTAACGTCGAGCGCTTACGCCATGATCGCCGATTCGTTGGGTGGCAAAGGTATCAACGATTTTGTTCAAATCAAAAACGATGAGAACACAGTCCTTGTGCAAACAAACTTGGAAAATATTTTTAGCACGACCAACTATCCAAGGTTGCAAGATTTACTTAATGGCACATCATCGCTTTATCTTCCGAGCAACCCCAGCTCGTCTTTGTCTTTGAACGGTCAACAGATCACAAATTTGGCGGCGCCAACTTTTGGCTCGGATGGAGTGAACAAAGATTACGCGGATTCAAAGATTGCCGGGAAGACGGTGGATGTCAGCGGCGTAGGTCCAGGTATTGGCAACGGCAAGACTTTGGTGTGGGACGCCGAGGCCGGTCAATGGACCACCTCCGACCCAACCTACCTCGATGATACGAAGCTACCTTTAACTGGCGGAACGATGAGTGGTCCGATCACTATGAGTGGCTACGACCTGTCTTCCACGGGCAACATCAACATGGCACCATCAACGTTGTTACAGTTGGGAACGTTTGAGTCTGCTACAGAACCTGCTCTCGCAGATTCAGATAAAGGCAAGGTATGGTACAACACTGACTTGAACGCCATCCGCATCTGGGATGGTAGCGGTGCACGCACGCAAGCTTACCTTGATGAATCGGGACGACTCAATCCAGCTTGGATTCCCAATTTACCAGCCGTCGATGGTGGCGCATTGACGAACGTCAATGCCACGCGCCTGCAAGGGTTAGACATTGCCGCAAGCGCACCTTCTAGCGGCGAAATTTTAAAGTGGAATGGCTCGTCTTGGGCTCCTAGTGAAGATCTTGGCATAACTGAATTGACAGGCGACATTACCGCTTCTGGCTCTGGATCGGTTGTCGCTTCAATAAATCTCAGTGCGGTAACGACTCAAAAGATCGCTGACGATGCAATCACTTCAGCAAAAATTAACGCTACCGACATCGCAGTCAATCGCCTTCTTATCACCGATGGAGCTGCCGGAACCTCAATCACCTACGCAACGTGCGAGTTGAATGAAATCATGGCATGGACCGCAATCGGGTGGCAATGTACGAACGTCGCCAGTTTAGCTCCGGTGACATCAGTCGCTGGAAAAACCGGAGCCATTTCCCTCAACGCCTTTGACATTGACGGCTTGGGAACAGCCGCTTTGAAAGATTACGGCGTTAATCCAGGTAACCTTGTCGAGCTCGATGCATTGGGAAAAATTGACCGCAATCTTTTGCCAACGGATCTAAGCAGTATCACAGCAATAACCACCGTAGCACCGGTACTCGGTGGTGGTATTACAGGTGAATTGACTTTGAGCATCGACACGGGAACGGGCGCCGGCCAGGTAATCCAATTGGATGGCAGCGCCCGAATTCCCGCGGTTGATGGTAGTCTTTTGAGCAATGTTAGCGCCCAACGTTTGCGGGCCCAATCCGTATCCGAAACAGCTCCGATTGAAGGCAGTATTCTTCGCTTCAATTCATCAACATCAGAGTGGGAACCTTACATTTTGACCAGTGCCGATATCAACGGCAGCCTCGGCAGTATAATTGCGGGGGTAGGAGCAACGGGCGGCGGATCTTCAGGCAACATCACAATTGGGGTAGATGTTGGGACATCCGCTGGTCAAGTTGTTCAAATCGATAGCGAAGCCCGACTACCCTCTTTAGACGCAAGTTTGTTGTTCAATATCAATGCCCAAAGGATTCAGGGCATTGCTGTTTCAGCTTCCTCGCCAAGTTTAGGAAATGTTCTTCGCTTTAACGCCAATACCTTCGCTTGGGAGCCTTACCAACTTACGGGTGCCGACCTTAGCGGAGTGGTTACGGCTATAAATACAACCGCACCTTTGACAGGTGGTGGAATTGGTTCTGAGCTGACTCTTGGAATCGACACAGGAACAGGGCCAGGGCAAGTTGTTCAACTCGATAGCGAAGCCCGCATTCCCGCCGTTGACGGTGGACTACTTAACAATATCAACGCGCAAAGATTGCAGCAGCAAAATGTTTCAGCCAGCGCGCCCATTGCTGGAAACATCTTACGCTTTAATGCCACTTCAGCCGAGTGGGAACCCTACGCTCTGACCAGCGCCGATATCGGTGGAGGGATTACCGCCATCACCGCAGGCACGGGAACGCTAGGCGGAGGAACTGAAGGCAATATCACTCTCGAAGTTGATGTTGGAACCGCTGCGGGACAAATCGTGCAACTCGATAGCGAAGCCCGCATCCCCGCCGTTGACGGTGGACTACTTAACAATATCAACGCGCAAAGATTGCAGCAGCAAAATGTTTCAGCCAGTGCGCCCATCGCTGGAAACATCTTGCGCTTTAATGCCGCTTCTGCCGAATGGGAACCCTACGCGCTTACCAGTGCCGATATCGGTGGAGGGATTACCGCCATCACCGCAGGCGCGGGAACTCTAGGCGGTGGTACCGAAGGCAATATCACTCTCGAAGTTGATGTTGGAACCGCTGCAGGACAAATCGTGCAACTCGATAGCGAAGCCCGTATCCCCGCTGTTGACGGTGGACTACTTAACAACGTCAACGCGCAAAGATTGCAGCAGCAAAATGTTTCAGCCAGTGCACCCATTGCTGGAAACATCTTGCGCTTTAATGCCGCTTCAGCCGAATGGGAACCCTACGCTCTGACCAGTGCCGATATCGGTGGCGGCATTACAGCTATTACCGCAGGCACAGGAACTCTAGGCGGAGGAACTGAAGGCAATATCACTCTCGAAGTTGATGTTGGAACCGCTGCGGGACAAATCGTGCAACTCGATAGCGAAGCCCGTATCCCTACTGTCGATGGCGGACTGCTCACCAATGTCAGTGCACAGCGCTTGCGCGAACAAGCTCTCTCGGATGTAGACCCCGTCGCTGGAAACATCTTGCGCTTTAATGCCACAACTGAAGCCTGGGAACCCTATGCGCTTACCAGTGCCGACATCGGCGGCGGCATCACTTCGATCTCTGCAGGTGTTGGAGCCACAGG
>JAYQON010000027.1:24031-29575 GCA_038144835.1 Bdellovibrionales bacterium | reverse complement strand
CTCAAAACCACTTTTCTGCATTCGCGCCTGCAAAAGTCCAGAATCATAAGTGTTCACCTTACATCCGTAGGTGTGAATCTTAAATGTTAGATTCATTCGATCCAACCGCCTCCGACCAATTGTTTACCTCTGTAAAAAACGGCAGCCTGCCCGGGAGTAATAGATCTCTGAGGTTCAGCGAACTCGACATCGAAGTGTTCACCACGAAAAGCTTTAACGCGCGCCAAAGCTCCTTTATGTTGAAAGCGAATTTTAACGGTAAACTCCTCACCCTCTTTAATATCTTCTAGCCAGTTTGAATTTTTAATCGTCAAGGCATGAGAATAAAGGTGTTGTTCCTCACCCAACCATACCGTGTGACTTGCAGCTTCAATGCGCACCACATACAAAGGCGTACCAGTAGCCACTCCCAAGCCCTTGCGCTGACCATAAGTGAAATGATGTATTCCCTCGTGTTGCCCCAATATTTCACCCGAGGGGAATAGACGTACAGGCCCCGGCTTCAACAAATCTTTGGCAACACGCTCTTCAATAAAACGCGAATAACCACCTTTGCCGATAAAACAAATCCCCGTCGAATCTTTTTTTCGAGCCACAACTAAACCCTTCTCCTCTGCAAGAGCACGAACCTCAGGTTTTTTAAGATGCCCGACAGGAAATAAAATTTTGCTCAAGATCTCCCTATTTAGGGTGAATAAAAAATAGGTCTGATCTTTCCAATCATCATGACTAGAAATCAAACGTGGGCCAGCTTCTGAATTTTCGATGCGAGCATAGTGCCCGGTTGCAATATAGTCGCAATTTAACTCGCGCATTTTTTGCACCAAATGATCAAATTTGAGATAAGTATTGCAGTTCGAACAGGGAATCGGAGTACGCCCTTCTAAATAAGAACCCACAAACTCATCTATAACATATGCCTGAAACTTCGCTTCGCAGTTGATGACGTAAAATGGAATCCCTAAACGGTCAGCAACGGAGCGAGCATCATCCACATCTGTGCTTGAACAGCAGGTCCCATGCCCCTCCTCAATGTCACAACTATTGGATGAATAATCCCAGACTTGCATCGTAGCACCGATAACATCATAACCTTGTTCAACCAACAGAGCCGCAGCTACGGAAGAATCAACCCCTCCGCTCATAGCTACTAAGACCCGGCCTTTTTTTGAAGATCCAAAATTATACGCCATAACTAGCACCCTTTTTCGCAATTGAACCCGCGCAAACGCTCAGTCACCTGTTTAAGTGTGTCAACAAAAGTATCAATATCACTTTTTTGGTTTTGCCAACCGAGACTCAGGCGCAAACTGCTCTGAGCTTCAGCACGAGAATATCCCATGGCCAATAAAGTTGCAGATGGTTCAGGGCTACCCGAACTACATGCTGCCCCCGTAGATACGGCAAATCCTTGCACGTCCAAATTAATCAGTAACGTTTCTCCATCTATGCCAGAAATAGTCATGTGCGATGTGTTGGACAAGCGCGATCCACCCTTACCAGTAATTTGAACATCAGGGATTTCCGCCAAGATCCTAGCTTCCAAGTGATCACGCAAGCTTCTGAGTCGGGAGATCTGTGCTGTCACGAGATCGACATGAGTACACATAAATCCCAAACTTGCCGTTGCTAATATATTTTCCGTGCCAGCACGTCGCCCTCTTTCTTGCGATCCTCCATGAATTAAACTTTTTAAATTTAATCCCTTGCGTGCAAATAAAACTCCGCAACCCTTTAGGGCGTAAAATTTGTGACCAGAAATAGTGGCCAGATCTACCCCTAAACTTCTAAGATTCAGATCCACCTTACCCAACCCTTGGACGGCATCACAGTGCACCAAAGCCCCTGCGGAGTGAGCGCACTTGGCGATTTCGGCTACTGGAAAAATGTGACCCGTTTCGTTATTGGCCAACATACAGGAAACCAAGGCCGTTCGCGGCCCCAGCAGAGTTTGCAAATGGTCCATATCTACGTTGCCATCGCGACTCACTGTTAAGATGTCTACCGAGTAGCCATACTCTTTCATGGCCATAGCTGTCTTAAGCACGCTGGGATGCTCAACGCCAGAGACGATGATTTGGTTGCGTTCTCTCGACGATCCCGACTGGGCCAGCAAACCTTTGAAGACGAGATTATTTGCTTCACTACCTCCACTGGTAATAACCAACTCTAATGGATCTACTCCCAGGAGCTCGGCAATCCTTCGACGAGCCTCACGCAGAACGGTCTTTGGCCCACGCCCAGCCCAGTGAATAGAGCTAGGATTTCCCCAAATATCCAACCATTCCAAAACCTTAGGCTTTAGCTCTGGATGCAAGGGAGTCGTCGCATTGTGATCCAAATAAACTGTTTTCAACATCGGATTGGCTTTACCATATATGCCGCTCCGCCTCAATAGCCATACCGAAGTCTAGTTGATGCTCACAAATCTCAAATCTGAGGACCGTACAGCCGACAAGACATTGGGCATGAGCAACACACAAAACTGGGTCGAAGCCCTTAATATTAATCCGGAAAATTTAACTCAGTGGAGCGCCGAGGCTCCCGAGGGCAAACCTCTACTCGTACATTGCCTAGAAGCAGGATACGTTTCTGCATCTGAATACTTTCAATGGGCCTGCGAACACTTTGGCTTAGCTATTCTCGATGCAGCCTATTTTGATCAGTCTTATGATCGCTCTTTGCTCGACCTGCAAAAGGATCATGAGGTTTGGGAGCCGTGGTTTTTTCCGGTGGCTTATTGGGACAATACAATTTTTGTAGCCTGCGTTGAACCCCCAGCAGACGAGCCAGAAAATGGTCTCAGATTTGTTTTGGCCGACCCGCGCGCAATGGCTTTAGTATGGCAACAAAAAGAGGATGCTCCACCCATTGATCTTCCCGATGGAATCAAACTCGATCTCAACAAAACCTTTACTTTGAATTTAGAGAACGCAAGTTTTGCGCCGCAAGAATCAACGAATCACACACCTACACAGAGCAGCTTATCTGTTTCACAATTGGCCACCGTGACCAATGAAATCTCTTTATCGATTCCTACTCCCCAAACTCAGAGCAATGAAGATGAAAGCGAAGATAAAAGTGCGCACGCTTTAAAGCCCTTAATGAGTAAAGGGGATAAGGCCAGTTCAGAGGTCTTTGAAATTTTAAAGTCGATTTACGAACACGCCTTCATCATGCAATGCAGTGATGAGCAAGCAACTCTTTTTGAGTGGGACTCAGACCTTCATCCCTCTAATAAAGATCAGGCTTGTATAAAACTTTCGACTCCCTCTTTTGTAAGAATTGTCACTAAAACTCTACGCCCCTACCACGGCTATCTCATTGATTCTCCAGCTCACCATGAGCTGTTTTCTTCTCTTGGAATTCAAAAAATTCCTGAATGTGTAACAGCGGTTCCACTAAAAATTGACGAACGCCTCTGGGGAATTCTAATTGCTACGGGTGGTAAAAGCTTACAAAACCTCGATTATTTACGGCAGGTTGAGTTGCTCGGCCAACAATTGATTAAGACGGCGGGCCCATCGTGGGCTCCGGCGGCCTAAGCGAAAACTCAACCTCCCTCGCATTCTCATCACCCTCAACTTTGCGCAATTGAATGCGAGCTATCAAACCATCTGAAGGCCAAACATCGGCTGGCAATCGCTTCGCCCATTCAACAAAAAGCAAACGTTTAGGGCGAACAACTAGGTCCCAAAATCCTGTGGCTTCCAGATCCGCGTCGGAGCGGACGCGGTAGAGATCAACATGGTCTATCGCTCCATCGATTGAGCGGTATTCGTTATGAATCGAGAAAGTGGGAGAGCTAACGTCCTCAACTCCCAAAGCTTGCAAAAAATATCGAACTAGCTGCGTCTTTCCAGCGCCCAACTCGCCATCAAGTAAAATGATACAGGGTCGAGTAAACTTACTAACAACAGCACGCGCCCAATCACGAGTAGACTCCAAAGAATCCAGTCGCATCAAAACAAACTCCCACCTAAACGCAAGCGCGACACCACTTGCGGCAAAAGCGCTTTCAAATCTGAGGCCGTCAACGAGGCTTTATCATGCCCTGAACGCACCCACTCGTCGGCCAGCCGTCCATGCATATATGCTGCCGTCGCTGCCGCCTGAGGCGTATCCAAGCCCTGAGCTAGTAGTGCTCCGACCATACCAGTCAAAACATCTCCAGTTCCTGCTTTTGCCAAAGCCGAATTTCCCGCATGCACGATTAAACAACGCCTCTCGTGAGCGATCAAACTGCGGAAACCTTTCAAAAGCACGTGGCAACCGACCATCTGCGACGCAGTAAAAGCCGCATGAAAGCGATCTCTTTCGACATCCTTCACGTCTATTTTTAACAGCCGCGATAACTCTCCCGCGTGTGGTGTTATAACCCAATTTGACGGCAAAGGGAGTAGACCGTGATCCACACAAGCTTGAATACCTCCGGCATCGACGACTACCGGAACGTCATTCCATATTTTTAATTTTGCAATAATTTCGGCCGTGCGTGCGTCAGGAGGTAAACCCGGCCCTATAGCTACGGCTGTAGGTTTTTTTTGCCAAAGAACCTCGTCTTGAAGATTTGCCGTCAGGACCTCGGGAATTTCTTTTAACGCCGCGTAAGGCTCCTCAAAACTTGCCCACACCACATATCCCGTCCCCATCCTAAAGGCAGCGCTCGAAGACAAGATACCCGCACCCCAGAAACCCGGCGAACCGGCAATCACTAGCAGACGCCCATGATGCGACTTATTGGAGTTTTCATTGCGCACGGGAAGATAGCGGCGAGCCAAACGCTCCGTAAATAAAAAATGTGATGTAGCTAGCCCCCGCATAGCTTCGTGCGGAAAACCAATGGGAAGAATACGCAGTTTACCGACATGAGCAGGTCCTTCACCAACAAAAAAGCCCGGCTTTGCAAGCCCAAAGGTCACCGTAAAATCGGCCCGAACAGCTGCACCGGCGACTCTTCCAGTGTCACTATTTAAACCTGAAGGACAATCTAAGCTCACTTTGGGCGCCTTGGCCGCATTCATGCGCTCAACCACGCGCAAATAAGGTTCATTGATCTGATCGCGAAAGCCGATCCCAAACAATCCGTCGACAATTAAAGAACTGGATCTGATCTGCTCAACCCGTTCCGGAGCGTCTACAAGATCCACAATTCTCAAACCGTGCAAATCGGCTCGGTTCAGCTGTTTAAGAAATAAGTCTCCACGAGACTCTTTGGGAGCAACCAGAAAAACTAGCAAATCCCTGTATCCCGCTGAATGTAGATGCCGAGCCATCACCAAGGCATCCGCTCCATTATTACCTGGACCACAAACTACCGCCACGCTCCCACGAGTCAGCTCAGGCAAAAAACTAAGATCAATTTCGCGCGAAGCCAATGCCCCTGCAGCTTCCATAAGAATCTCGGCGCTGAGGGCATAAGAGGATTGCGATACTTCATCGATTTGCTGCGCTTGTTGAACCGTCGCCAAGCGCATGGTTCAGCTCAACTCAGCCTGCAAAAATTTTGCGATTTCATCTGCCATTCGACCAATTTCCAAACGA